>CALMML010000334.1 GCA_937868485.1 uncultured Myxococcales bacterium
CCGAAGTCAGCGACGCGAGGAAGAGAGTCCTTTCCTACGATGACGTTGTCTGGCTTGAAGTCTCTGTGAATGACTCCGGCTTGATGCGCGGCCAGCAGGCCTTCGCCTGCTTCTAGATACATCGCCAAGATCTCGCGCCAGGATCGCTGTCGTTCACTTTGCCAAGCGCGCAGCGTGATTCCATCTACAAACTCCATCGCCAGATAGATCTGATCGCTTGATTCAAGCACATCGTACATCGCCACCACGCGTGGATGAGAGACTTGCGCAAGGGCTTTGGCTTCGCGCAGCGCTCGCTCTCTCAGCGTCGGCAATGAGTCTTGTTGACTGTGCAGGATCTTGAGCGCCACCTTGCGATCGAGCTGCTCATCATAGGCCGCAAACACCGCGCCCATTCCTCCCGATCCCAGCTGACGCAAGATGGTAAAGCGTCCAAGCCGTGGGCTCTGTGGAATCGCAGAGGTGTGCGAATCCTGCTGCGCGCTCAGTGGGAGATCTTGCGTAGGAATCAGAACAGAGGAGGACGGAGCCCTGGCTGATGAATGGACATCGGCATCAGATTGGGAACCCATGTTCGCAATCTACATGCACTGGCTCTGCGTCGGCAAGGGCGGTTGCTACTGCGGCGGGATCGGCTCAGTCTGCGCGCAGAGCTGCTGGCGTACCGTGATCGGAAGCGGAGTCTGCTTGCAAGTCAGACTGACGCTATCGCAGTAGCCGCTTGCGCAGTGTCCGTTGCCATTACAGACCGAATCGAGCGGAAGGGGCGGACCACACAGCGCGCTCGGCAAGCAGACCATGCCTTGCTGCGAATCACAGCGTCCATACGTGGCACAGCTCTGTCCCTGCGCAGGGTACAAGGTACAGACATAGGTAGATGTGGTCGTCTGAAGCTGACAATAGGAGCCAGACGTACAGCCCTGCGAGGAGCCCACGTTACAGGTCTGTCCAACCTTCAGCAAAGGAAGGCAGCGATTCCCAGAGCAGAATCCATCTGCGGTGCAGGCTGGGATGCTGCTCTCACACGGGCCCCCAACCGGAGAGCGAGGAAGCAGGACGCGATCACAGCCAGGCAGCGTAGACGGAACGGGCGCATCGCAGCTCTCAACGCGCTTCCGCTGGGATTCCAGACACTCTTTGGCGGCCTGCGGATCAAAGAGCATGTAGCCGTTTCCGATGTAGGATTGCAAGCGGTTGGTCAGACGATAAAAGCTTGAGTCATTGAGATCGCTACACAGCGTGCTACAGCAGCGCAAGCGCGCTTCACAGGTCTGCTGATACAGCAGCTTTACGTAGTCTGGATACGAGCCAGGAGTCACTGACTCTGCTTCCACCGAACACGCGGCCCAGCTGGTGGACAGAAGCAGCAGTGCAGCGCGAAGAAGGAGTGATTTCATAAGCGCTCTCCCATGACGTGGATGCAAATGAACTGCATTAAAAAATTCCCAGCACACCCAGGTTTCCGAACAGTCCCAGCGAAGACTGATTGACAGCACGTAGGCCGGATGGGCTGTCTTTCGTCGAAAAATAGTGATCACCAGAGACTCCGGTGACCATCTGAACGGCAAACTGCTTGATGGCATAGACGCGCAGACCCGGTCCCACTTGATAGGCCAAATGCAGGTTACTTTCAGGAAAGTAGGTGGCACTGGTTTCTGCGGTATCTGGTGTTTGCGTGCGCAAGAACACGGTGCGACCCATTCCGATCTGCGCCGATCCAATCAGCTCCATTCGTCCTGCGGCTGCGCGTGCAAGGGCGACTTGCAGAATCGGTGACATCAGAAAGCGAAGCTGCTCGCTGGTGATGCTCGACGATCCCGCAATCGAGGCAAGCTGGGTCTCTGTTCGATAGTAGTCGATTGAAAAAGTGAGCCCGATGAGCAGGCGATTGAGCTTGATTCCGACCGCAAGCGAGCTGCCCACTTGGCTGGTGGGAACGCTGAAACTGCTGGTCGTTTGCAGAAGAGGCTTCTCGACGCCCAGTCCCAGGAGGAGTGCGAATCCGTTGCGCTTCTGTTTCTCGATCGGCTTGCCTTCCCTATTGAGCTGATCTTCATCTTCCGGTGTACAGCGCGGAGGAGGAGGCGGCGGAGGAGGAGGCGGTGGCGGCGCTGGAGCGGGCGGTGGCTCATAGTCAGACTGCGCCTGATACAGATATTCCTGAACCTTCTTGGTCAGCTCAGGATCGTCTTGTGAATCGGTGCTCGATAGATACTGACGGTAGCTCTCAATCGCTGCGGGCAGACGTTCCAGCTTCTGCTGCGCACGACCAATGTTGACCAGCAGCCACGGGGCCGGAAACTGTGCATAGGCATTCTGATACAGCGACAGCGCGGCTTCGACCTGACCTAGCTTCGACAGGTTGCGTGCCGTTTCATTGAGCTCTGTACACTTCGCGCTGGACAGACAGACATCGACCACTTGGGACTGTGCCGCTTGCAGGTATTCCTGCGCCCGCTGCGTCATCAGGGGCTCGGTGGTGGTTTCGATGCTGGCCAGAAACTGACGATAGCTGTTGATCGCAGCCGGAAGTCGCCCCAGACGCTGCTGCATCATGCCAATGCTGATCAAGAGCCACGAGGCCGGATACTTCGCATACGCACTTTGAAACAGCGAAAGCGCGGATGGATACAGCTCTGCTTTGGCCAGGTTGTTGGCGGCGTGAAACAGCTCGACACACTGTGGATCGGACAGACAGACATCTGTCGCTGTCATCTTGGGCATGGGTGTCAGCGGCAGCTGCTTGGATGTTGCCGGACTCGGATTCTGTTTGGGCGCAGCGACGGAAATCGCCACAGCTTGCAGAGACGTCGGAGTCCATGCACAGAGCCAAACAGAAAGAAGCACAGACAGCGTAACCAGATAACGAAGTGGCTGAGCACACATGCGAATCAGCGTCCTGTGGATGGCCAAAGCGGCTCCCCTAGTCTTCGATGTGAAGTCGGCGGTTGTTGACCTTGGTGGGGCTCTTCTTTTTGCTTGCTGCGGACCCCGTCTTTTTGGTGTTCACATCGCTTCGCTTGCTGCTGACCGCAGAAGATCCAGTGGCACTTGGGTGCGCTGGAGGATCTTTCGCAGCGACGGGATGTGGCACCGGATCGGGTTCCGGCAGCGCAGTGGGAGCGGGCGCTGCAGTGGGCGCTGGAGTGGGCGCAGGCTGCTGCACCGGAGGCTCTGCGGGAAGCACAGCCGTCTGCGGTACGGTCGCAGTCGTCGGTTCCTTTCGGCGACTTAGCTGAAGCGTAGCCACTGCAAGCAGCGCAAACAGGACTCCCAAACCGACGGAAGCCAGCAGGATTCTGCGGGGTTTGTGCGCATGCGCTTGTCCTGCTGCGCGGCCAATTGTCGATGGCAAGAGTGGTTCATCGCTGACCATCTGCACGCCACGAATCACATGCATTCCTTGGCTCAGTCGTCGGCGCGGACGCGGATGTCGCTCGCCCATCGCTTCGAGCAGCTCGGCGGCTTCCATCATGGTGGGACGCTTGCTTCGATCTTTTTCAAGCAGCCGAAAGACCAGCGAAGACAGCTCTGCAGGACATCCTGGGGCACGCTCTGTCAGCGACGGTGGCGGCTCGTTCAGATGCTTGACGATCAGCTCGCCAATGCCTTCCCCTTCAAACGGTGGCTTGCCAGTGATCATCTCGTACAAGATGACGCCCAGCGAATAGACATCCGTCTTGGCATCGACTTTTCCCGATCCCTGCGCCTGCTCTGGCGACATGTAGAACGGAGTCCCAATCATCGCGCTGGTCTGCGTCTTGACGCTTGCGCGATCACTTTTTCCCGCCAGCTTGGCGATTCCGAAGTCGAGCACTTTGGTCCGCTCTCCCGTCGCCATCTGCCGATCAGGAACGACCATGATGTTGTCTGGCTTGAGGTCTCTGTGAATGATGTCGCGGGCATGCGCGGCAGCCAGAGACTCTGCAACTTGAGCGGCCAGATCGATGCACTCTCCAATCGCGAGCGGAGCATTGCGGTGGATGCGCGTGCGCAGCGACTCCCCTTGCAGCAGCTCCATCACGATGTAGGCCGTCCCGTCTTCTAGCCGTCCGTGATCAGAGATCTGCACCACACCTGGATGATCGATGCGGTTGGCCGCTCGCGCTTCGTTGATAAAGCGCGTCGCGGTGTCTGGATCATGGGAGTAGCGCGCATGCAGCATCTTGATCGCGACTCTGCGCTCGATGGCTTCATTGAGTCCTTCATAGACCGCGCCCATCCCACCTGCGCCCAGCTTGCGGAGGATTCGGTACGGACCAATCCGCTCTGGCATCGGTGGCTCTTGGCGACGGACAAAGTCTTGGCTTTCCGAAGACTCGGCAGGAGCCGGACTCTGTCCCGAGGGTTCATCATGGTCGGCCATCAATGCCAGGTTATGCATGCGCCGCGCCACGCTGTGCGCGCACCGCTTGATGGGTGGTGTTCAGCGACGACAAGGATCGACTCCTTCTTGTGCTGCGGAGCGCATGTTCTGCCGCTCCCTGTCTCATCACAGAGTGCGCGCAAGCAGTGTGCGAGCAGTGCGCGCGCAGTCTACGAAAGTCGCGTGATAAGGACTGTGCGCGAGCTACGGATTCCGTCGGACGTGACGTGCTGTTCGGGGCAAAATCGGGGGACTCTGTTCCGTTGTTCTGTTACGTGGTCGGAAACTTGCATCGTACCCGGTGATCGAAACGCGCTTGCGCTCGCGAGCAGTTCGTACCGCTGGACATGTAATGGACGGATTGGATCAGACGTTTGGAAGCTATCAGATCGTACGGCTACTCGGTAAGGGTGGGATGGGCTCTGTCTATGAAGCGCGTCACACCACACTAGAGCGTAGAGCCGCCATCAAGGTTTTACACAAGGAGTTTTGCGAAGATCCCGAAGTGCTCAAGCGCTTCATGAACGAAGCGCGGGCGGTGAACATCATTGCGCACGCTGCGCTGGTGTCTGTGTCGGAGTTTGGCCAGACCAAAGAGGGTGCTCCGTACATTGTGATGGAGTACATCGATGGCATCACACTCCGCGAGTACATCCGTCGCGCAGGCGGTCATCTAAGCGTTGACCAAGTGGTGCGTCTGTCTCGCCAGATTGCCTCCGCGCTTGC
>CALMML010000335.1 GCA_937868485.1 uncultured Myxococcales bacterium
AGTACTCCCACAACCACTTTGCACAGGGTTCAGACCCTAGCAGAGCAGCGCGTGCAGCAGCCGGGTGGCCGGATCGACCTGGGCGCAGGGCAGCCACACGCTCAGCCGCAGCGGCGAGGTCGTCACCCGATCGGGCCGGTGTCCTGCCGCACGCAGGGCCGACAGCGCCCGCACGACCCCTTGCGGATCGCTCCCCAGCCCCGGTCCCACCACCGTCACCATCCCGTGGTCATCGCGCAGGCGAAGCCCCGGATCACAGGCCCGCAGCGCCGACTCGGTCCGGGCAAAGTCGGGCAGATCCTCCAGCGTCAGCGTCGCTTCCAGTCGCTCACCGTCTATCGCCAAGTGCCGCAGCATCACGCCTTGCTGGCCGAGCAGCGGCATAAGCGCGCTGCCCTGCTGGCTGTACAGATCGACCACCTGGGCCGTTCCCGTCACCGCCGTCGCGCGCCCTCGCTCTCGCGGTCGCTCGGCATCGGCTTGCACCACCGTATGACGCGCAGAGCCCTGGGTCTTTTTGGCATGGATGACAATCCCCGCCCGCTGCGCCCACTCGACGGCCTGCGCGTTCAGGACCTTGGCCCCGTGGTCGGCCAGCTCCTGCATCTCGCGGTGACCGATCTCGGGGATGTGCTTGGCGTCGGGCACCACACGCGGATCGGCTGAATAGACGCCGTCTACGTCGGAATAGATCTCGCAGACCGACGCCGAAAGCGCCGCCGCCAAGGCCACCGCCGTGGTGTCCGATCCGCCGCGCCCCAAGGTCGTGACCTCGCGCTTGTAGCTCATGCCTTGGAAGCCGGCGACGATGACGACGCGATCACGCTCCAGCTCATCGAGGATACGGACCGGACGGATCTCGATGATGCGCGCGCCCGAGTGCCGGTCGTTGGTCAAGATACCCGACTGCGAGCCAGTGAAGCTGATCGCGTCGTGCCCCAGGTCCGACAAGGCCATCGCCAAGAGCGCCATCGAGATCCGCTCGCCACTGGAAATGAGCATGTCCAGCTCACGCCGAGGCGGCGACTGGGTGACGCTGCGGGCCAAGGCGATGAGCTGGTCGGTGGTCTTGCCCATCGCCGACACGACGACCACCACCCGACAGCCTTGCCTCACCGTTTCCGAGACGCGCTGGGCCACCAGCTTCAGCCGATCTGGATCGGCCACCGAGCTGCCCCCGTACTTTTGCACCACGATCGGCTTGTCGGGAGGACTCGCGGGCGGACCGAGCGAGTCGATCAGCCACGCAGGCAGCGGCGGTGACGAGGAACCGGGGTCAGACACGGACGACTTGGTCATCGTGAGGCATTTTCGACAACCGACCGGGCAGGATCAACTTTCGGCACGCCCACAAGTGGGCAAAACTTTTGGGTTCCGCCGGGAAAAATGGTTGACAGGGGCGGTCAAAACCCGGTAGAAGTACCACCTGTTTCGCTGACTTAGCGGGGCGTAGCGCAGCCTGGTAGCGCACCTGGTTCGGGACCAGGGAGTCGGAGGTTCAAATCCTCTCGCCCCGACAAAAAGCCGCAGTGGGAAATCCGCTGCGGCTTTTTTGTTTTTGGGCACTTGGCTGGCCGAAGCGGGATCGATCGAGCCGTACGCTAGCGAGGGATCGAAAGCTGTGCGGTCAGGACGACATCACCACTGCGAGGCGCTGAAGCCAGCAGGCGACCCTTGGGATCGAAGATGGCCGACTGCCCGGCAAAGCTGGTGAAGTCGTGGCCGGGACAGCTCTCATCGCCATAGGTGTTGGCAGCGACAAAGTAGCTGGGAACGTCGAGCAGCCGATAGCGCCAGTAGAAGTACAGGTCGTGGCCCTCTTCGAGCCAGTTGGTGCAAAACGCGATGACTCGAGCCTTGGCGCGCTGCAAGTAGTCGGTGAAGTCGTCGTCGTTTAGGTCCATGCAGATCCCGGCGGTGAGCGACCCAAACGGACGCGCGACGAGCGGATAGCGCTTGTCACCGGGTGACGCCCAGGTCTTGTCGGCGTCGTAGAGCAGGCGCTTGCGGTAGTTGTAGAGCAGCTCTCCGGTGGTTCCGATGATCCAGGCGGAGTTGTAGAAGCGGTCCTGGCCTTTGCTGCGTGCCACTTCCGGGTAGCCACAGACGATGGTGCAGCCACGCGCGGCGGCAAGCTGCGACAAGAGCGAAAAGCTCTGCCCATCGACCGGCTCGGCGACACGACGCACATCGTCGGCATCACGGAACAGGTAGCCGGTCATCGCCATCTCAGGACAGACGATGAGCGATGCGCCACCTGCCGCCGCCTCTTCACACAGCGCAAGCAGCCGCTTCTGCGAGCCCGAGAGATCGTTTTTGTCGGCTTTGAACTGAATCGCAGCGACGCGCATGGTGTGACCCCTGTTACAGTGCCAGCAGCGCCGGCAGCCGTCGTCGCAGAAGCCGCAGCGCCAGCAGTCGAGACAGCGTCCGCGACACCTCGGTCAGCGGTAGACGACTTTCCCGGGCAATGTCCGCCACCGAGGCGCGCCCGTTACACAGCCCGAGCACCGTCAGCTCGGACTGACTGAGCCCAAAGCGCAGCAGCTCACTCGTCGCGGAGCCATGGCTGACATAGATCGCCCCTTCGGACACGTCCTGCTCGAAGCGATTCCAGTCGTCCATGCGCCGCTGGCCTTCCAGCAGCACATGCGTCGGATCAAGCTGAAGCGCGCCACCCAGCTCGTCGGACAGCACGCTCGGCGGAAGCTGCCGGGTCCGCGCAAACACAAAGCGCCCCGACGGCATCCGCAGCGCTTCACAGATCAGCTCACAGGTCTGGCGCGACAGCGCTTGCCACAGGTCTTCTCGTCGCAGCAACCCGGCGCGCAGCAGGCGCAGACCGAGCAAGCTATCGGGGCTCGACTCACCGCTCGCTGCCAGCGGACCCGAACGAGCCTGAAGCTGCGCCGCCACCGCGTCGATCTCGGGCTGACGCAGCGGACCGTCCAGTTCCAGCAAAAAGCGTCCCAGTCGCAGCGAAGGCAGACCTTGGGCCGTCGCCTGCGCAATCAGGCCATCGAGGAAATAGACCACCACCTGCCGACCGCTCGCGGTGACGGTCAGGATGCCACTGTGGCGCTTCTGGGCCAGCAGATCGATGACTTCCAGCAGCGGCATCACCGACAGGTCGCCCGACAGTACTTCTTCGCCCTGCGTCGCTGCAGCTTGGACCTTGACCGACGGACTGCGCGACAAGCGAAGTCCATCCCGAGGCTGCGTGTCTTCTTCACCCGCGACCAAGTCTTCGTCGATGGCCAGCAGGTCACTGCTGCTCAGGAGCGCCACATCGTCGGTCTGTGGTCGCATCATCTCTTTGGCCAGCGCGGCAATGCTCTCGGGGGCCAGCAGCGTCTCTCCCGGCTCAAAGTCCGAGTCTTCGACGTCGAACGCGCTCAGATCAGCCTCTTGTCGGGCCGTGATCTTGTCTTGCACCGCAATCGGAACCGGCCCCGATCGCGCCGCAGGCACCGAGTGAACGGCTTGCGACTCTACGATCGCGGGAAGACCTCGTAGCGTCGCTTGCAGACGACCACTTCGCACCGACTGACCGGGCAGAAGCCGCTGCGCCGACGCCACCACCTGACGAGGAAACACCGGACGCACCAGCGCATCGACCCCATCAGGAAGAATCGACAGATCGTCGGTCACACCCACCAGCGCCAGCACCGCCAGCGGACCTTGGACCGCGTGCGGTGAAAAGATCTGCTCTAGCAGCCAGCGCCCCTCGGAACCTGGACGTAGCAGATCCACGACCAAGAGCTCTGGGTGCTGACAGGAGATGACGGGCAGTGCCTCGCTGCCTCGGGAAAAGCCCTGGGCGGAGAGACTGACCTCCGCGAAAGCAGCGACCACTTGCTCGCAGAATCGTTGGTTGTCATCGACGACGACGATGCGCGGATCGGGCATGGCAAAGGACGCTACCACGACGGATGTACGCGAGCAAACCCGCAGCGCACACCGTGTACGCCCGCCGCGCAGGGAGCCAGACTTAGCGACGACGACGCAGCAGACCGAGCGCAGCCGCCAGCACCATCAGTCCGCCCGCCGAGGTGGCCGCATGACCGGGGAAGTTGCAGCCAGTGGACATCGAGCCGCCATCATCCGTCGGAGGCGTCGTCATGTCCGCCTCTGTCACCGTCATATCAACCGGCGCTGCGCCCATGTCTGGCGAAGCGGACACCATCTGCGCGCACGAGTAGTACAGCGATCCCGCCGCTGGAGTCGCCGGAGGACAAGTCAGCGTGTCATTCGCCAGCATGTGCTGAATGAGCCGCAGCGTGCAGTTTTGACAGTCGCCAGCCGGTAGCGTCACCGTCGTCGAATACGGTCGAGGAGTCGCTCCCACCGTGGTGTGCTTGACGGTCGTTAGGTTGGTGAAGGTTGCGTTGTTGTCTTTGGACCACTCCACGACGAAGCAGCCAGGGTGATTGACCGTCTCGTTCCACTTCACCGTGATCGTCTGGCCCGGCGTATAGGTGGTCGGTCCATTCTTGATGACGGCGGTTCCGCATGGGCCGGTCTTGTTGGCGTCTGCGCCGTCGCGCGACACCGGATCGGTCAGCACCGCATGGGCAAAGCTCTGCGTGGACAGTCCCAAGGTGGTCAGGGTTGCAGCCACCGCAAAACAGCGAGCAAACGTACTGCTGAACTTCATCTGCGCCTCTCTACGATTCGGGTCTATGTGCGATCGCAATGGTCGTAATGTTCTGGGGTCGCGATGCCAAGGCGTTCCAAATGTATCGGGAATGCAGCTTGCGAAAAAGAACGATGACGTAAGGGAGGGAATCCGCTGATGGCCGTGTTCATTCATCCGACTGCCGAGGTGTCACCGCGCGCGCGACTGGGTGACGGCGTGCGAGTCTGGAATCAAGCGCAGGTTCGGGAAGATGCTGTCGTCGGAGATGAGACTCAGATCGGCAAAGATTCGTACATCGACGCGGGCGTCTTCGTCGGAGCGCGCTGCAAGCTCCAAAACGGCGTCTACCTGTATCACGGGGTGATCGTCGAAGACGGCGTGTTCCTGGGACCTCGGGCGACGACGACCAACGATCGAGAGCCGCGCGCCATCTTTCCCGACGGCAAGCTTCGCGGAGTCCATGACTTTGTCGTGACGCCCACTCGGATCTGTGAAGGCGCAGCGATCGGGGCGGGCGCGATCTTGGTCTGTGGAATCACCGTCGGACGATTTGCGATGGTAGCGGCAGGAGCGGTGGTGACGCGTGATGTTCCAGCGTATGGACTGGTGCGCGGAAACCCGGCTCGGCTCGTCGGAATTGTCTGTGCCTGCGGGGTCAAGGTCGCCGATCCACACAGCGACAAGGTTCCGACGTTGTGTCCGCGCTGCTCGACGGGATTGCCCGATGAAGCGCAGGATCTACTTGGGCAGCTTACCAACCACCGTCGAGGCTAAGCACCTGATCCAGGTAGCGACGCAGTAGCTCGGACCCGTTTCCTTCGACGGACAGCAGCTCGACGCCGACATCAGCGGGCGACAAGCGGCTTTGGAACTTGACCCGACCGTGCGCTTGCACCGACGAGCGCAGCGCCGGCAGATGCACCACGACATCAACTTCGCTCCCGATTCCCGGCGGCTCGTCACAGGTAAACGTCACAGTGCTCGACGACAAGCCCAGTACGCTGGCGGGCTCTTCACTCTTGGGATCTTCCAGTCGAGCGGTCACTTCAAAGCGTGGGTAGGTGCTGTGCGTCATGGGATCCTGGGGGCCAGCGAGAAGCAACTGGGCCGCCCAGAATCGTAACACAAACTACCCAATTCAAGACAAGTGATAAACCGTGTGCAGGCTGCGAGCGCGGACGCTACACCGTCTGAAGAAAGCTCTCGATGATGCGCTGGGTGCGCTGCTGAAGCGGGGTCGGAGCGATCTCAAAGGCATGCGGCGCAAGCGGCACTTCGCACAGGTGAACCCGACGGGCTCCGGCTTGCTTGAGTCGATCGTAGAAGTTGCGCGCCTCGAGGATCGGAATCATCACGTCGTGCTCACCGTGGATGAGCAGCAGCGGCGGAATCTCTGCCGATAGGTAACTGACGGGCTGCGAGCGACGATAGACATCTTGGTGCTCGCGATAGCGGCGACAGAAGACCAGCTCTTCGAACAGGTAGTGCGCGACGGGATTGGGATGATCTTCAAAGATTCCCGCGATGTCCGACAGGCCGTAGAGGATGACACCCGCACGGACGCTACAGTCTTTGTCCTCGAAGCCGGGCTGGAGCGATCGATCCTGCGCCGAGCACGCCAGCATCGCCGCCAGGTGTCCACCCGCCGAGTTTCCCATCGCGATCGCCTCGGGCGTTCCGCCGTACTGCGCGGCATGCTCTCGCACCCAGACCACCGCCGCTTTGCAGTCATGAATCGCAGCGGGCAGCGGAAAGCGCGGAGCCAGACGATAGTTCACCGAAAACACCACGTAGCCAGCGGCGGCCAGGTCAAACATCAGAAACGGCGACTGACGCTTGCTCCCGACGACCCACGCGCCACCGTGAACGAACAGCACCGACGGAAGAAGCTGCGCGGGACGATTCCTCGGTCGATAGACATCCAGTCGCAGTCGGACCCCGTCGACTTCGCGGAAGATCACGTCGCGAATGACCTCGACCTGAGCCATCGAGCGCGTGCGCAGCGACACAGCGGGCCACAGCGACGGTCTTTGGGCACGGGCCTTGGGCTGGCCAGCTGGCGGTGGAAAGGGCTGTTCTTCGTCGAGAATCGGCTGACCATCGAGCACCGGCAGCACATGACGCAGCCGCAAAAAGTAACCGAGCAGCACGATCCACGACACGACATGCAAGGCCAGCCCAAGCTGTCCCAGCGGCGAATCCAGCACACCAAAGCGCACAAACGCGACGCTGACGAGCATGCCAAACGCCACGAGCTGCGGCACAAACAGCGCCACGAGCAGGAGCGTCACCGATGCGAGCAGTCCCACCGTCTGAGGCAGCCAGCGCGGACGAACCACTCCAGCGGCGTGAAACAGCAGGATCAGCGACAGAAAGAAGTACAGCGCGCCTAGCATGGATTCCTCGGAAGAGTTGTCAGCCTGTCTTTAAGTGATGCCACACAGTCGGAGCTTTTGAACACGGGTCAGCTTCTTGATCGCGGCTTCTCGACGGAGCGCTTCGCTGTGATCACGAACCGACTCGGCGTAGAGCAGCGAAACAGGCAGTCGGGATCGCGTGTACTTGGCGCTGCCTTTGGCATGTGCGACAAGCCTCCGAGACAGCGCCGACGAGCAGCCCGTGTAGAGCGTCCCGTCCTGACAGCGTAGGATGTAGACACACCAGCCGAGCACTTGCGACGGATCAAGCGACGAGGCCGGCGCAGCTGTTTTTTCTACGTCCGCCGATTCGGACGCTGCCGACGCACAGGCATCGCGCTGGTGAGCACTCGTGCGTCCCGATGCTACAGCGACGGAGATCGGCGGTGAAGCGAAGTCTTTACCCTGCATTGACGTGTGAAGCGGGCGAATGCTAGCGTGCTTTGCCCAAGGCATGCGAGTCGATACCGGAAGAAAGCTCTTTGCTGGCGTACGCATCGATGGACGGATGCGCGAACAGCTTGATAAGTGCCCACAGCGCGATCGGGTGTACTTCGAGTCCGAGGACGGACGCTTTCTTCAGGTCCTGCGCAGCGGCAAAGACAGCTTCATCGGCAAGGTCTTAGAGCCAGCCACCGAAGCGCGAAACATCGACGACATCCGTCGCAACGTCTGGTCGCTGCTGCAAAAGATCTGCCCAGGTCGTCGCGATGAGGGCGAGATCAAGCTCTTCGCGCTCGATGCGGACGAGCCGACGATGATCCGTCCCGGATCGATGCCGGTGCGCGATCCGTACAGCAGCGACGACGACGACGACTTTCGCTAGCGACGACAAAGCGATTGGCGAAGCGTGCGATCGACGACGCGAGCGCCGACCGAGCAGCCGTCACAGCTTCTGCCACAGCTCCAGCTGCGCCCAGAAGCCGTTCATATCGACGGGGTGCGCCACTTTTCGCCGCAGACCAAGCTGCTCTGCGATGTGGCTCGTCTGATTCGGCAGCGGATTGAGCCAGCACAGCCGTCCACCGCTCGGCAGTCGCCGCGCCACATGCGTCACAAAGCGCACAAGCAGCGGCTCTAGATCGCCTCGGCAGACGCGTCGTCCCATCGGAGGATTGGACACCACGCAGGTCACGCCGCTCGGCCACAGCGACAGCGCGTCGCCTTGTGCAAGCTCGATGCGCGCACCCGCAGCTTGGGCATTTTCCCGCGTCGCTGCCAGTGCTTCTTCGTCGAGATCGCTCCCAATCAACCGGGTCTTCGGACTCCGCAGCGCCAGCTCACACAGCTCTGCCCCCGAGCCAACGAACGGATCCCAGACCACGTCGCGCTCAGACGGAGACAGAAGCTCTGCCAGCGCCGCCGCCAGCGTCGGATGAGACGCCGCTGCAACCATCTTGCGACGATAGCCAAAGCGCGGATCGGGAAGCTGCTTGGGCACCAGCACAAGTCCCGTCGACTGCTCGTCGGTAAGCATCAGATCGATCTGCCACGGGCTGTCCGTCGGATCGTTTAGCAAGTGCGGAACCTTGGCGCTCACCGTCTGAACCAGCTTCTTCACAAGGCCGCGTCGAGGTCCAGCTCCGAACAGCTCCAGTCGATAGCGCAGCGGTCCGTCTGTCAGCGTCTGCATCAGCCGCTTGGTCGCAGGTCGTGACAGTGACAGCGCCACCTGATCCCACAGCCGCACATCCGCCAGATCCAGCGACGGAAGCGGCAGCTCAAACGCCAGGTCGATAAACGTCCGCAGCGCAAACAGCTCACCGAGCGGACGCGACCAGCGAATCGAGATCTTCGATGGTTCACCGAGTGTCCGACTGCGCTGCACGTCCTGCGGAGTCAGCCCCAGACGCGACATCGACTGCAACGCCAGCGCTTCCAGACCCGCGCGCATCCGCAGCGTCACGAGCCACGGCTCAGGCAGCGCCACCTGCGCCAAGATCCGCGAGCTTGCCGTCGGACTGGCCGCTCGCTGTGTGGTTCGCTTCAGTCGCTGAACGGCCAGCTCGATCGCCGATCCCAGCACCGAGTCATCGCCCGGCTTCACCAGCGGAGAAAGCAGCGCCAGCGACGATGGACCACCGATCTTGCCCAGCGACTCTGCAACGGCGCGCCGGTCAGCCGGCTCACGCAGCGTCGGCCACAGCTGAATCAGCGACGCTTCGACCTGCGACGACGGCTCAGGCAGCTTCCCAAGGGCAATCATCGCGGCCCGGCACACCTTGCGATCAGCGTCGGACAGCAGCGCAAGCAGCGGCGACAGATCGCTCGCTTTGGTTTCGACGAGCAGCCGTCCCAGAATCGGTACAAGGTCCGGTCGGACGCTCGACGGTGCGCTCGCCAGCACCTGCGCGACCCGGGGAATCGCTGGGGCCCCAACTCGCAGCAGAGCCACCGTCACAGCTTGCGGCGTCGCAAGTCCACGAATGACCAGATCGACCACCGCTTCGCAGTCGCGCACGCGCGGCGTATACGACGGCGACAAAATCGCGCTCTTTAGCTCGGAATGCATGGGCACAGACTAGTACTTGTTTACGCGGAACGTGGTGTGACCGGAGATCTGAACGACAAAGCCGAACTGAAAACGAATCATTCCGTCGGGCTCGGCCAGCTGATCCGGGGGATTGGAAAACGGCTGCGCACGTCGAAACGCGCTCATCGCTTCGTCGTCGAGAAACTCAATGCCGCAGGACTTGACGACGCTGACATCGGCGACGCGACCGTCAAGTGCCAGCTGAACACGCAGCATCGTGACGCGATCTTTGCCGCCGTAGATGTTGCCGCTTGGATCGTGACGCGACAGGAGCTGATCGGGATGCCACTCCTCGCGCACCTGGCTCTTCATGCGGTTAAAAAACGCCGCAAACTTCCATTTTTTGGCATTCAGCGCCGTCGCATCTCCGTCGTCGAGATCACCCAGATAATCCGGCGATCCACTGCCTTGACCGAGCGCCCGGGCCAGCGACTCTTGCGACGGAGTCAGCCGCAGCGGACCGGACCCAGGAAGCGTCTGCGCGCCGATTCGTTCACTCGCCGAAGCGGCACCTTGTCCGGCCATGTGCGCCAGCGTTCCGTCGGGACCAAGCGATCGCACTTCACTCTGCGGACCGACGGGACCGGGCACTTTGTCACCGCTGGGACCGCGCAGCGCCACGATGCCATTTTTCGGCGGCAGCGCACGCGGATCACCCGGCAGTAGCTTGCTCGGTGGCGACGGAGGAATCGCAGGCATCGGCGGCTGTGGCGCCAGCTTGGCCCCCGCTTTGTCCTGTCCGACTTGGCCTTTGCTCTCGCGCAGCACCGTGCTGTCGTATTCCGACAGGAACTTGGCTTGATCGGGACGCTGCTCGATCGCCGGCTGCGCAATGTCGACGACCTGGCCACGAGGATCTTTTTGTTCGCGCTCTTTCTGCGCTTTGTCCTCGTGCTCGTTCTTCGTCGGCGGCTTTTCGAGATCGTCGACGAGCGTCTCGATTTCCATCGGCTGGCTGTCGCCTTCAAACAGCGGCTGACCATCGATGACAAGTGGCGGCAACGGCTGCTTCAGCGACGGAGCCAGCACACCCGCCCACGCCAGATAACCGAACATCAGACCGTGCGCGCACAGCGCCAGCGCAGCCGATGCTGCATACAGTTTCAGGCGATGTCGACGAGCACGATGATTCACGGGTCCGTAAAGCGAAGTTTAGCTTACGACCCGGTTTCTACCTTGCTTCTTGCCGCGCTGCACGGCTTCTTGTGACTGACGCAGGAGCTGAACGGTGTCAGCCTCGGGAGAAAGCTGGACCACACCGACCGTGACCGTGATCGACAGCGAGTCGCCTTCGAACAAGAAGCTCTCGCTGCTGGCCGCCGTCCGCAGATCTTCGGCGCGCGTCTGTGCCACCGTCTGATTCGTCTCGGGAAGCAGCAGCAAAAACTGCGTTCCTTCGTAGCGACAGAGCAGCTCGAAGCGCTCGCATTTTTTGCGAATCCGACGAGCCAGCTCTTTGATCACAAAGTCGCCCGACAGATGTCCGTAGTTGTCGTTGACCTGCTTGACGTGATCGATGTCGATCGCCAGCAGCGTCAGCGGACGCAGCAGCTTGTGCGCGCGATGAACTTCTCGTTCCATCGCTTCGACGAAGGCTCGACGGCTGAGCGCGTGGGTCAGTCCGTCTCGCACCGCGATCTGATACAGCTCGTCGAGAAGCAGCGTTTCGATGCTGCTGCCCGCCAAGTAGCGGAAGATCGCGCTACCGACTTTGAGCTGATCGCCGGGAGCGAGCTTGTGCTCACGAATCGGTACGTCGTTGACGTAGCTGCCGTTGGTCGACTGAAGGTCTTGGACTTGCCAGCCTCCATCGACCTTCGACAACCGAGCGTGACGTCGAGAAACCGAGTCACGATCGACCTGGATGTGCGCATCGCTGCTCCGGCCAATGATCAGCTCATCCCCGTCGAGGATGAACCGTCGACCCGTCTCGGGAGCTTCCAGCGCACCCGCATACGAGAGCAGCAGCAGCGGTCCTCGACTGGCGTCTACGCGGTTCTTTCGAGACTTGTCTTGGTCCATTCGCCGCCTACTGAAGGTTGACGTACAGCTCCGCCGAGCGCTGCGGCTCAACTGGAGTGCCAGGCTGATCATTATAGAACAGCTTGAACACCAAGCGTTTGCGTCCTGCCGTAAGGTACGGCGCGATGTCTCCCACGACGCCAGGATTGGGGATCTGCCACGGCGCATCGCTGGCCGCGACTTGGTTCGTGCGCGCGACGAAGTTGACACCACCGATGTAGGCGCGGACTTGACCGCGACCGCACTCTTTGATGTCGGAGCCGTTGAGCTTGAACGCAAAGCCAGCCTCACAGCCGGTGCTGGCGTCGGTGCCCGAGATCTCGAACAGCACGTTGATCGGCTGGCCCGCAGGCAGCGTCTGCTCGGGATTTGGCGAGGTGATGCGAATCGCGGGCGAGTTGTCCGGCGGTTCCTCGCAGCCCGTCAGCAAAAGCCCCGTGGCGAGCAGACAAGGCGCAACAGTACGGATGGATCGAACAAGAGTCCTTGCGTTCATAGCGACGTCCTTTCAGTCAGTAAGCGAAAGCCAGTTGCGGCGAGGAGGAGTAATCAGGCGGGCGACGACAGGGTCGCTTAGATACCGCAGAGCGGGTCGTCGGCGTTCTTGCAGCGCTCGAGCTTGGCTTTGCGATCGCGTTCCTTCGATGCAGCACGCTGCGCCGCAGCATCCGCCGCCGCACGAGCCGCCGCAGAAGCCGCCGCGCGCGCACGATCGGCCAGCTCCATCCGATCTTTTTCGTTCTTCGCAGCGTTTACCTGATCTTCGAGCGACTTGGCTTCGGCCAAGCGATCGCTCAGGGCCTTTTGCAGACGAGACGATTCATCGCGATCTTTTTTGCGCTCTGCTTCGATGCGAGCGACGGCGTCTTTGAACGCCTGCTGCTTCGCTTGTTCCTGCGCGCGCTTGACGAAGATGACGACGACGATGCTGATCGTGATGAACACCGCCGACACAGCCGCGATGAGCTTGACCGGAAGTGGCTTGCTCTTGATGGCTTCCGTCGCCGCTCGCAGGTTGGCTTCTTCGATTCGCGCCTCAGCCTCGATGCGCGCCCGACGCTCGGCTTCTTCCAGCCGGATGCGATCTTCGCGCTCTTTGTGCTCACGCGCTTCACGCTCTCGACGAATGGCGTCTTCCTGCGCGCGAATCTTGGCCTCTTCCTCTTCTTTGGCCCGGCGAATCGCGTCTTCCTTGGCGCGACGCTCAGCCTCGGCTTGGGCGATACGGTTGTCCTCTTCCTCTTTGAGCCGATCCTGAAGGGTGTTGGCAACTTCCTTCAGCGAAAACAACAGCGAGTTCTCTTCGCGAGCCATGGGAACTGCGTCTCCTTGTCTAGTCGGCAGCGACCAGCTACCAACCTTTCTGCGACGGAAAAACCACTTGACACTATAACACTAGCGGCGCGAGGACCGGTCCTGTTTTTGCAGGTCCGCGATTCGCAAAGCCTTTTGGCTGCCCCGCGCGGCGCACACATGCCCAAACAGCGAGCCGACCGAAGCCGCCCGCGAGCCTTGACCTGCGTGGTTGGCCAGGGGTAGGACATGCCATGACTTTTTCGTCCTCCTCTTTAGCGCTTTTCTCTCTGTGTGTCATCTGCGATGTTTCGGCGAGCCACGCGGCCCCGCAAGCTGCCACGCCGCAGGGTCAAGCCCCAGCCGCCAGTCCAGCGCATGCGCACGGTCAGCCAAGCCAAGGCCAAGCGAGCGCACACGGCCATGCGGGCCCCGTTGCTGGCCCAGCGGTGATTGGTCCTTCTGAAAAGCACCTGCGCAACCTCCGTCAGCTTACCTTCGGGGGAGAAAACGCCGAAGCCTACTTTTCTGCCGACGGAAAGCGGCTCAGCTTGCAAGCCACAACCGCGAGCGATCGCTGCGATCAGATCTATCACCTGCCCGTTCCGACGACAGCAGGCCCGACGCCGAGCCTCATTCCCGTCTCACAAGGCAAAGGTCGTCATACGTGCAGCTACTTCTTTCCCGACGCAAGCCGCCTGATTTTTTCGTCTACGCGGCACCTCGGAAATGACTGTCCACCGACGCCAGATCGCAGCAAAGGCTATGTCTGGCCGCTCTACAACTATCAGATTTATACGTCGCTGCCCGACGGAAGTGATGTCCGCCGACTGACCAACACGTCCAGTTACGACGCTGAGGCCACGATCTGCAAAGACGGAAGCGTCATCTTTACCTCCGATCGCGACGGTGATCTGGAGCTGTATCGAATGAACCTCGACGGCAGCGGTGTCAAGCGCATCACCAATTCGCCCGGCTACGACGGTGGCGCGTTCTTTTCCGAAGACTGCAAGTCGATCGTCTGGCGGGCCGATCGCCCGAAGACCGAAGCGGACGCCAAGGCCATGAAAGATCTGCTGTCGCAGCACATGGTTCGTCCGACGCGGATGGAGCTGTGGGTGGCCGATGCCGATGGAAAAAACGCGCACCAAGTGACCGATCTGAAGGCCGCGTCGTTTGCGCCGTTTTTCTTTCCAGCCAGCGTCGCGGGAGCCCCCAATCGCCGCATCATCTTTTCGTCGAACAATGGCGATCCGCGCGGTCGTGAGTTCGATCTGTGGGCCATCAACTCCGACGGCTCGCAGCTAGAGCAGATCACCGACGCGCCGGACTTTGACGGCTTTCCGATCTTTTCTCCCGACGGCAAGACGCTGGCCTTTTCGTCCAACCGAGGCGGCAAGTCGCACGGCGAAACCAACGTCTTTTTGGCGGACTGGGTTGCGTCGGAAGCAAAGAGCACCAAGCCGGTCGCTGCCGATCAAGTCTCGTCGCGCATTCGCTGGCTGGCCGATCCGGCGCGCGAAGGCCGAGGCATCGGCACCAAAGGCATTCAGAGCGCCAGCGACGAACTGGCTCGCTGGATGCAGAGCGCTGGCCTGCGTCCCGCCGGAGAGCCCGTCGCTGGTCGTCCTTCCTTCTTCCAAAGCGTCGAGGTGGTGGTTGGCGTTCGCGATGCAGGCTCGTCGTTCCGCGTCGAAGGAAGTGGCGCGCGGGCACTGACCCCAGCCGAAGCCGTTGCCGCTGCGATGTCGTCGAGCGGAGCCTTTGCGGGCAAGCTGCGCTTTGCGGGCTACGGAATCACCGCGCCCGAGTCGAACTGGGACGATCTGTCGGGCGTCGATGTCAAAGGCCAAGTGGCAGTGGTTCTGCGTGGCGTTCCCGACGGAAAGCTCCAGAGCAGCGCGGCGCGCTCGTATTCCGATCTGCGCTACAAAGCGTGGAACCTGCGAGAGCACGGCGCGCTGGCGGTCCTGTTTGTCGATCCGAAAAATGACACGCTGCCGAAGCTGACGCTCGATGGACCCGAAGGCGGAGCAGGCATTCCGGTTGGCTTTGTCAGTCGGGCGCTGGTCGCTTCGCTGATTCCTGCGTCGTCTGTTCCCGCGCCGAGCAGCCACAATCCGCACGCGCCGCCACCGCCGAAAGCCGAAGGCCCGGTCGCACACCTGATCGTCGCGGCGGAGCTTGCGCAGAGTGCTTCGGTGACAACCGCAGCGTCGCTGTCCGGCAAGATCAACCTTCAGCGGGAAGCGCGCAAAGAGCGCAACGTCGTCGGACTGCTGCCAGCCAGCAAGCCGAATGCAGGAGAAGTTCCCGCGATCGTCGTCGGTGCGCACTACGATCACCTGGGCCAGGGTGGACGAACGTCGATGGCTCCGGGTGTGACGGCGGTTCATCCGGGTGCCGACGACAATGGCTCGGGCACGGCAGCGCTGTTTGAGACGGCGCGACTGCTCGCAGAGGCCGATCGCAGCTTCGATGTCTACGTCGCAGCCTTCACCGGCGAAGAGCTGGGCCTGGTCGGCAGCAGTCGCTTCGTCGCAGCGCTTCCGCAAGGACTTTCGCGCAGCCGCATCAAGGCCATGATCAACTTCGACATGGTCGGTCGTCTCGGAGGCTCGCCGGAAGCCACCGTTCCGACGCTCAGCGTGCAAGGCAGCGACTCCGCGACGGAGTGGAAAGACTTCATCCTGCCCGCATGTCAGCAGAGCGGCTTGTCTTGCAAGCTCGGCGGCGACGGCTACGGCCCAAGCGACATGACGCCGTTTTACGCCGCTGGAGTCCCGGTGCTGTTCTTCTTCACCGGCGCACACCCTGACTATCACCGCCCGACGGACACCGCCGACAAGATCAACAGCTTGGGCATCTTGCAGATCAGCTCGATCGCGACGCAGGTGCTGCGCTCACTCGGGGAAAAGCTCGGACAAGGCAGTCCCGCGCTGACCTACACGCGGCCCAAAGGTCCAGCGCCTCGCATCGGAGACACCGGCGGCTACGGCGCGTATCTGGGCACGATTCCCGACTACACCGCGATGCAGGG
>CALMML010000336.1 GCA_937868485.1 uncultured Myxococcales bacterium
AGAGGCCAGGGGTTCGACTCCCCTCAGCTCCACATCGGATTGCCCGTGCTTCTCTTCGGAAGTACGGGCTTTTTTGTTTTGGCGGCAAGGTAGGTTTTGGGGCGACCTCTAGAGCTGGGCAACGATTGGGCAACGATTCATGGCCCGCAGTTCTTAGCGCTGCCCGCCTTTGAGCACCGTCAGGATGCGCCTTGAGTTGGCGCGCTGGGCGGTGCCTGGGGCAACGTAGCTGCGGAAGGTGACGGCAGGGGATTCGTGGCCTAGGCTGCTGGCGACGACGTGTGCGGTGGTTCCTGCTTCGATGGCGAGCGTGCTGTGGAGGCCGCGCATCGAGTGGGCGCAGACGGTCGGCACCTTGGCCAGCTCGCAGATCCGCTTGACCTGTTTGCGTGGCCAGTCGCGCCAGTGGTGTCCGAAAAGCGGCGCGTTAGGGAGCTTGGCTTCCGAGAGGCCGCGCAGGTGCGGCTGCAATACTTCCGGGACTTCGAGCCGTCGTCGTCCTGCGAGCGTCTTGCTATCAGGAATCCAGAGCTGACGGCCTCCATCATCCAAGTCGCGCACCTCGCGCTGGATCACTTCGCTCGACCGCAACCCGAGGAGCAGCGTCGTCATGGCGGCAATCGCGCCTGCGTCCCCGTCCTCGGCGAGCTGACTTGCCACCGCCAGCCAGCGTCGCGCCTCGTCGATGCGAAGCTGTGGCTTGCCGTGCCGCCGCTTGCCGACGCCTTGGATATCCGCGAGCGGATTCGTGGCAAGCCATTTTTTCGTCTGCACGCACCACTTCAGGAACGTGCGCGCCTCGGCCAAGATGTTGCGCTGACTGTCGACGGACTGCGCTCGGGTCAGGATGAGGTGCATCGACGCCGCGCGTCGGGGCGTGATCTCGGCCAGCGTCAGCTCGTCATCGGGAAAGAAGGTGCGCAGTCGGATGATTGTGGTCCGTACCGACGTGGGCTTGTTCTGCTTCACGTCGCGGAGATACAGCTCGTAAGCCTGGACGGCCTCGGCAATCGTTCGTGGCTGACGCTGCCTAAGCTCCCCGGTCAGCGCGAGCTTGACGCGCTCCGCTTCTTCCTTCGTCGCATAGCTGACAAAACTCTCTGCGCCTCGCTCGTCGCGGACAACCAATCGCCATTTGTCGCGGTTGGGATAGGGCCCGAGGACTCGGGCGGCGCTTCTTTGTCTGGGCATTGCTTGGCTCCTGCGTGCGACGCGGCAGCGATTCCTTGGAGCGCACCACGGGCCTCAAGCTCATCGACGATGTAGCGGGCCAGCAGACGAAGCTGCTCACGGGTCATTGCCCCTAATGTTACAGGGCTTTGCCGTCGAGACTCAAGGTGCGCGGTGGTGTGACAGAGCCGCTGCGCAAGTCGCGTGCTTTGGGGTTAGTTCGGATTTTCCGTCGACTGCTTGAGGAGTGTTCGTCGAACCTGTGACAGCGACGCTCCCAGCATTCGCGCCGTGCGCCCAAGATCACCGTTGCACGCACGCAGACACTCCGTCACCAGCAGTTCCCACAGCGGACCCCGGCGCGGCAGAACCAGCGACCGTCGAAGAACCTTGCGGACCTCACGCACCGCCGAGTGATTGCCTTTCACCCGCGCGAGCGTCTCCTCTTGCGTTCGATATGGTCCGCTCAGTCCGGCGGTGTTGATCTGAATGGCCATCAGGTAACGAAATAACTCTTTGCGGTTTGGCGGCGACGAGGACTGCTGGTTTTGTTTGGCATCTGCTGGTTTGGTCGTCTGTTTGTGGCGGACAGCGCGGCGAGAGCGGGACATAGAAATGGATGATGACTCGGGACGGATCTCTGGCATGCTCAGCCTCCGGCGGGTTGAGGTGCTGACACACCTCGGCCCACTGCGGGGTTCGACGGGGTAAGAGCCCGTCGACCTCGGTTATAGAAAGCCCCTCTCACGAGGAGCGCGAACGGCTGCTTGTGGGTCCAGTCGCAGGCAGTCGGTTATTTGTTTTCCGGTGCCGTCTGGACAAACGCTTCATAGTACGGCTCGCCAGGATTGTCAACATAAGCAACCAATTCGACTGATTTTTGCGCGAAGTGGATGTCTCTCTCTGCGACGTGATACCTGGCTGCATGGTTCGCGGACGGAAAAATCCTCTGCACTTCGGACTCGGCAAGCGACTGCGAGCGCTCCGCCGACAGCGTGACATCGGAGGAAAGCCCCTTTCCATCGCGGCGGGCCTGGCTGGAACGACCGTGCTGCGGATTGAGTCCGAAGCGACCGTTCCGTCTGTCGATGTCGTCGGAAAGCTCGCAGCGGTTCTCCAAGTGTCGCCCGGTTACTTGGCCTACGGAGTCGGTTCCTCTGTGCGTCCGATTGCCAGTGAATCCCCGACGACGTTGGCC
The DNA here is from genome assembly GCA_937868485.1 of uncultured Myxococcales bacterium. Classification (GTDB taxonomy): domain Bacteria; phylum Myxococcota_A; class Polyangia; order Palsa-1104; family JAEUJZ01; genus JAEUKA01. Next base: position 2,369 of record CALMML010000336.1, read on the forward strand.
GAGCGGCTGCGGCAAGTGAGAGAGCTACGCGGTCTGTCTCTCAACGCGCTCGCAAAAGTGTCTGGCGTCGCCCGGACAACCATCGGCTACATCGAGAGCGGCGAGACATCCCCAAGCCTCGCCACGGTGGAGCTGCTGGCGCAAGCCCTGCAACTGTCGGTTGCGTGGCTTGCTTTCAATGAGGGCATCCCCTCACAAAGCGAGCACTGCCCCGATTCTGTTCGCAGTAGCCCAAGCATCAGCGGTTTGTAGCTCTGCGCTGCAACTTCGATCGTTCTACCGATCCGAGAAGTAGAGGCTCTCGACGGCATCGACGAACTCTCGTGCCATCCAATCGTACATCTCCGCCTGTGCTCGATATGCTTGGTCCAATCGTGCAGCCTCCTGCGGATTGAGTTTTTTGAGGTAGGCGACGGAATCGCGAAACGCCAATGTCGCGAGCTGGTCTTTCTGCTGCCGACTGCGCCGCTCGGAGCGTCTCGTACAGACAATTCGACCGGCCAGCTCTTCGGCAAGCTCGCTCACAAACGCTGGACTACTCTCAATCCACTCCCGCACCTCGCGAGCTCTGGTCCGCTCGCCGCGATTGTAGATTTGAGTCGGAACGCTCCCCAGCGCCTTCCGGCCTTCCTTTTCTAACCAACTGATCTTGTCCTCAGATGTTTGCCAATATGGAATCCACCTATTGGGATTTTTAGGGTCGGGGATTTCCCAAGGGAACGGCGCACGAATCCCAGACGGTGGTGGCGGCTGAGTGGTCGTACCTGTCACTCTTTCAATCGGGGGCTCCTCTGGCATGGCCACCAGTTGGATCGTTGCATACGGAATAGATTCTTCTCTGGCCTGCCCCCGGTGTTGTCTTCTCGATGGCTCCGTGGCTATCTGTCTGCTCGCGCCTCCGGTTCCACTTTGACGAGCAGACTTCTCTCTTGTGCGCAGCCTATCAAGCTCCGTTCTCGTGGCTGTGAGCGCATCCTTGGATGTTCCCAGCTCCGTCTCGAGTCGCTCAACCAGACGCTCCTTGTCATCCAAGTCCGTTTGTCGGCTTCGTACCGCCTCATGGGCTTTGGCCAATTCAGCGCGGAGTTCGACGACGGATGACTCGGCCTGCTCGGCCCGAGCTTGTTCGCGTGCAAGCTGCCTCAAGTCCACTGTTGTAGCGCTGACCGCTCCGTCCTCGCGGGCTGCAACGCCGACAAGTACGGTGGGCGATGCCGGTTCGCTGCGCTCCATCTGTGCGATGCGCGCCTTCAGCGTTGCGAGTTCACGCCGTAGGTTTTCGTTCTGGTCTTCCAACCGCGCTACGGAGTCTGCCAATCGCCCAGCCGATCGATGTCCCCCGCGGTCGGCAGTCGCCTCCGCACGACTCGATCCAGCCGATGTGCGTTGCTTTTCCGGATGCCGCAGCCGATACGCCGCTTGCGTGCAGGCCACCCCGCAGTATTTCCGGTCCACGCGCCCTCCCGGCTCCAGCTCTTTCTCGCAGATCACGCAGTACCGCAACCGCT
>CALMML010000337.1 GCA_937868485.1 uncultured Myxococcales bacterium
CCTCGTCGCAGATGTAGATCAGCGGGACGATAGGATCGGGTCTTTTGCGTCTCAATCAGCCGCAGCGCGGTTTCGTAAATCTTCAGCGCATCTGGCCACTGCTGTCGTCGGTAACACGTTCGTTCGTACGCGGTAAACGCAGCGCGATTCGACGGATCGAGGAAAAACGCTTCGCCATACAGCCGATATGCGTCGTCGGCTTCACCCAGCTTGTCGAGCAGCTCACCGAGCTGAAACAGATAGCGAGAGCGCTCACTCGGTTCCTGTACCTGACGCAGCAGCGAAGTCAGTGTCCGTCGCTGCGGCGCAAGCTGTTCGGTCTGTGCGTACAGCCCATTGAGCGCAGCGAGCGCGGTTCTATCGTCGGGATCATCCGAAAGCACGCGCTCGAACGTCTGAATCGCTTCGCTGCTTGCTTGCAGCGATTCACGCTGAACCTGTCCCAGACGCAGCAGCAGCTGACGCTTGTGATCGGCGGACTCGCTGTCCAACGAGAGATTGGACTCAAAGCGCGCCAGCGCTCGTCGCAGCAGGTTTGCTTGATCGATGTGCCGCCCGTTGGCTCCGTAGCGCTGCTCCAGCTGAAGCAGGATCTTGGTGTCGCCCAAAATCAGCTCGGGAGACTGCTCGTAGATGCGTTCCCAGATGCGAATCTCGTCGGAAGGTCGCTCCAGTCGCTGATAAAGCTCCGCAAGCTGACGCAAAAGCGGCAGGGCTTCTTGCGGATCGGAGATAAGCGGCAGCAGATCTTCCAGCGTGTGCGCCAGTCCGTCGGGCTGCCCCAGCTGCTGATATGCATCACAGAGCGTGCGCAGAAACGGCGGCGTCTTCGGAGCGCGCTCCAGCGTCTCGGCAATCAGTCCATATCGTCCGTCGAGCTGACACAGCGACACCAGGCTGCTGATCGCCGGTTCGTGCGATGGATCGAGCGTCAGTGCTTCGCTAAACGCATCAATCGCTTGCTCAATCAGCGCCGGCGCCAGCTCCGGTCCAAGCTGCTTGGCTTGAAGCTCGGCAAGCTGGCCCAGTTCGACGAGCAGCGTCAGTCGCTGTCCATCGTCACGCAGCAGCGGAAGCAGCCGTCGCATCGCCGTCAGCTGTTCCGTCTTGCGATTCAGTGCTCGATACAGCGAAACCAGTGCGCGTGCCGCCGGACGACAGCGAGGATCGCGACGGAGTGCTCCTTCGTAGGCCGTCAGTGCTTCCGTCAGTGCGCCTGGATTTCCTGCGTGCGATTGCTGTTCAAACAGCGCACCCAGCTCACACGCAAGCAGCGCGGCTGCTTGGGCACCGACGGGAGCACTGCTCTCTCCAAGCCCGAGCTTTCGCGGCGACAGCATGGCCATCGTCGTCGGTTGAGCTGCGCTGGTGTCTCCGCCCAGCGTCAATGCAGCCTCGACCGCTGTCTTGAGCAGCTCAATCGCTTGCTGCGTATCGCCACGCTGCTGAAGCAGGCGCGCCAGTGCATGCATCGCGACGACATCCGACGGATCGCGCTCGAGCACTTCTTGATAGCTGACTTCCGCGCGCTGCAAATCGCCCGCTTCCGTCGCATGATGGCCAAGCTGCTTGAGCACTCGGAGCTTGTTGCGAGGACTCTGTAGCCCGTTGAGCAGCATCACCAGCGCGTCGAGCAGCTCTCCGCCGCGATCAAAGCGCTGACACGTCAGCACTCGCGTTGCAGCGACGAGAATTCCGCCCGGACCATCCGCGAACGGCTCCGCGACCGATTGAAGATTGCGGATCAGTCCTTCGACGCTCGTCTCTCCCAAAATTGGCTCGGGAAGCTCGTCGGGAAGCAAGCAGACCGCGAGCGCCGCTGCGACGGAAGCATAGGCCGAAGCCAGCGCATCGCTGTCCGTCGTGGAACCATCGGACATCGCCCGATACACCGCGAGCAGCTTGGGAAGCTCTGCCCGACGACGAAACTGTCGAGCCAGCGTGTGCATCGTCGCACGATCGCTCACAATCGGCAGCGACAGCGACGCATCACGACTCGCGGACTGAATGGCTTCCTCGGCCCGCGCTGCGTGAACCAGCAAGATGGCTCGCTCGGGATGCGCTTGCGGACACGCTTGGGCACACGAGCGCAGCCAATCACAGACCATCCGACGATCCGAGCCTTGATGCAGCAGGCAAGCGATGCGGAGCGCCAAGACCTCGTCGACGACACCAAAGCCAATCAGACGTGTGCTCAGTCGGATGGCCTCGGTGCTGGCTTCTTCACCCGACTGCGGAATCGCCAGCGTCAGACACTCGACTGCGCGATACAGGTGCGCCAGGGCCAGCGCGCGATTCCACAGATCCGTTTCCGTCTCAGCCGCCGGGGCCTTGAGCGCTTCCAGCAGACGATTCGCTTGGGCTTGCCAAAAGCCTGCGGCCTCGTTGTATCGACCGAATCGCTCCAGCTGCTGCGCCGCTCGTCGCTCGACGAGATGCTGCATCACTTGCGAGCCCAGCGTCGGAGCAGCACTGACGATCTGATGAATCCTCAGCAGCAGATCGGCGGCTTGTTCCGCCATCACCTGCGCGTTCATCGACGCGGTGGCAAGCTCCAGCGCGGTGACAAGCAGCTCGACGGACGGCGACGGACCCTGCAGCGCCGCGTCTCCGCCAAGCTGGGTAAACCGCTCATTCAGAAGCTGCCACTGCGCCGGACCGTACGCAGGCAGACACGCCAGGTGCTGTTCCGTCGCACGTAGCTTCAGGACCATGCCCGGCAAGCTCGACAGCGAAATCAGCTGCTCCGCGTGGTGCGCCAGCCTTTCCAGCGAGACAATCACCGACGCGACATCCGGGCTTCCTTGTCCGGCTTGCCACTGAAGCGATGCCGACCACAGCAGATCGTTTCCGTCGGTGCTCATCGAAAGAGTGTCCGCCGCTCGGCTATGCAGACCTTGCACCGTCAGAAGCAGCGCATACAGCCGAGGCGAAAGTCCCTCGGCGAGCAGCGTCTGCGCTACATCCAGCTCACTGCGCCACAGTAGGATTTCGCCCAGCTCGGTCTTTTCGTCGCTGCTCCCGTGACGAACCACCCAGTCGGTGTAGTCAGACAGCGCGGTGCTTTGTGCCTGTCCGTCGAGCGCAGCTTGCAGTCGCAGAGCCGACGCCACCGGATGGTGAACCGAGCCAAGCAGCGCCAGTGCCGCATCGACTTTGCCTTGTCCGTCCCACAAAAGCAGCGCCATGCGAACGGCTTGCTCGGCGTGCTCCGACGGATCTTGGGCTTCGCTCAGCTCGGCAATCAGCAGCGCAAGCAGATCGTCGAGGACCGGCTGTGCACTCTGACCGACCAGAGACTGTAATCGGACCTCGGGAGATGGAGACTGAGCAGACTCAGCTTTGGACAAACCCGACGGCTCAGCCTGAGGACCAGCGCTTTCTGACATGGATTCGGCGAGTTTATCATATCGTCGCCGCTCAACATACTGAGCTATTCGGTCGCAATTTCGTCGGAGCGAGCGTCCTCGTTACATCCGAATCTTTCCGTCAGAGTTCTCTCGGCCAGATGTGCTGCCAAGTGATGAAAAGCCGCTGGTTGCGACGCGTCCGCCCCGAGCAATCAGGCGACCCATGTCTTCCATTTCCAGCGACGCGGATCGACGCAGAAGCTGCATGTTGATGGGCGAGCCTGCATCCGCCGCCAGGAACGCCGCGCGCAGCACCGCATTTTTGATATAGCCGCCGGAGATCTCGTATTCCTTCGCCAGCGCTTTCCAGTTGATGTCTTTGGCCCACGGCGCGTTTGGCGGCAGCATCGACTTCCACAGACGCTCTCTCTCGGGCGGCTCGGGAACTTCCATGTGCAAGTGCAGCGTCAGACGGCGCTGGAGCGCTTCATCGAGAGACGCTTCTTTGTTCGTCGTCATCACGACGACACCGCTGTACTGTTCCAGTCGCTGAAGCAGATAGTTCACCGCCAAGTTTCCGTAGCGGTCGTTCGAGGTCTTCACCTCGGTACGCTTGGCAAACAGCGAGTCTGCTTCGTCGAACAGCAGCACCGCGTGCGCACGCTCCGCTGCGTCGAAGACTTTGGCGAGCTGCTTTTCCGTCTCGCCGACCCACTTGCTGACGACCTGCGCCAGGTCCACTTGATACACGTCGAGATCGAGCGCCTGCGCAATCAGCCCCGCCAGCATCGTCTTGCCCGTGCCTGGCGGACCCGAAAACAGTGCGATCATGCCTTTGCCATATCCGACGCGCTGACCAAAGCCCCAGTCGGAATAGACGCGATAGGCGAACTTGCTGCGACCGATGAACTCTCGGATGCGCGCCGTGTCTTCGTCGGGAAGCACCAGATCGTCCCAGCGCGCCGTCACCGAGATTCGCTTCGCCATGTCGCCCAGGTCGTTGCGCAGCCGTCGATCGATGCCCGCGCGAAGCTGGTCGTGGTTGATCGTTCCCGTCGGACTCAGCGCCGCCAGCTCGCGAGCTTCCGAGCCGGTGTCGATGATCTCGCCCGGAGCCAAGTGAAACGCGCGCGCGATGCTTTCCAGGTGCAGATCCTCGGACCGAATCGACTCGGGAATCACGCGCTGCCACAGCACCAATCGAGCGGGCTCCGGCGGATTGGCCAGATGCACTTCCTGCAAGCTGTGATCGATGGTGATTCGTGGCGGCACAATGGCCTCGACACCCAGCACCAGCATCGACGGATACGCCGCAATGCGCTTGACCAGCTCGCGCCCGTTGTCGTTGAGAAGTTCTCCTCGCAGCGGCCCGATGTACAGCACCGCGCCCCGCAGCAGCGCTTCTCGCTGGGCCCGTCGCAACAGGTCATCGAGCGCGCCTTGCTCTGCCATCGTCGGATCGAAGCACAGCAGCGACCGCCCCGCATGCGCTGCAATCCGCGACGCCAGCTCTCGCTTGCCGATCCCTTTGGCGCCCCAAAACATCAGCCACGGCATGTGTCCGACTTGCTGCTGATTCGTCGCCTGTTCTGCCATTGAGCACAGTCGCTCCGCGCGCTGACGCAGCTCATCCGACAGCACCAGATCATCGAGCCGCTTTGGTCCACGCTGAATCCGCGACGTCTTCGCCAGCGCCGGAGCCAGCTCCGCTCGACCACACAGCGCCGACAGCACATCGAACGTCGGCATGATCGCCCGATAGTTCACCGAGCTATAGCCTTCCATCGAGTCCGACGAGATCACCTGAACCATCCGCCACGCGAGCAGCGGTCGTTCCGGGTCCAGCGCGTCGAGAAGCTGAAGCCGATCACTGCGACGAAGCTGATAAAGCTGCGCGACGAGCGAGAGATCGACACCACGACGGCTCGGCGTGCCACGCAGCAGCGAAAACACATCCGACAGCGGTGCGTCGATGTGCGGAGACATCGCAACCACCAGCGTCTCGACTTCCAGCGGCGACAGCCCCAGGTTTTCGATCATCCGCCCAATCGGCGCTGCTCGACGGAGCCCATACAGCGTGCTCTCGACTTCGGTGATGGCACGCGACAGCTCCGCTTCGTCCATCGGTCCGCTCGACACACCACCACGCGCCGCGCGACGAGCCGTAAAGATGCCTTCCACTTCCGCCAGCGCCGGATTGTCCGGCTGAGGCCGAAGCTGTGCGCGCTGGAACTGGCGAAGGCATCGCTCGGCGACCAGCCACATTCGGTTTAGCTCGGCGGCAAGCCACTGCTCAGCGGCCTGACGCTCTAACTCGGGTGTTGCTGCGCTCATCGGCGACGTCATCTCCTTACAACGGGTGCGGACTCAGCTCGGCTACTTGCCGTCGGTCTGAGTCTTCTTGGGAACAATTGGACCTGGCTTGCCACGACGACGTCGACGACGAGGGCTGCTTCCGCCCCAGTCGATTCCATCGTCGCTGCTTGGATGTACATCGAAGTCCGCCGCCGAGATCTTGGTATTGGGCACGAAGTCACCTTCGATTCCCGTCGCAAACAGATCGTCCGGCTCACGGTGTCTGGGCTCTGCGTAGCGCATGCCCGTCTTGCGATCCACCGGCGTCGAGGTCTTCTGCTGTTTCTTGATCGAGTCCGCAGGCGGCTTGTCTTTTCTCTCGACGAGATGATGAAACAGCTGCTCCACTGCTTCCTTCGTCGGCTCGCTCTGCTTCGGCAGCAGCGCCAGCTGCGATTCCGAAAACGCGTCGCCTTTGAGCGTATCGTGAAGCCGGGTTGCCTCGACACGCTGACTCTCGGCGATGATCTGCGCCGCTCGCTCGGGAATCTGCGCGGACTCGCTCTCACGAGATTGCTCGCGCAGCTCTTCTTTTTTCTCGAAGAGTTCTTGCTCCCGGCGAAGCTGCTCTTCGTGGGTTGGCATCCTGGACTCGACTCGCGCAGTCACGAAAACTGCCGCAAAGGTTACTATCGCCCAGATCGGCGACCTATACAACCATCGGAGTCGCTTGTTTCGTCGCAAAGGTATGTTACGTTGCGACATGTTCCGACGAAGACGGCTCCTGTGGTTTTGTGTCGGTCTTTTTGTGCTTGTGGCGTTGCTTCTGTGGGCGCGTCCAGCGGATCGGGCAGCACAGCCTCTTTCCGACGCAGATGCTCGCTACTTTTCTTCGCTGACGACGACGCTGCGAAGCCTGTCGGGTCTGCCGTGTGCGGCGATTGATCTCGACCGGCTCGACCACAACCTGACGAAGGCTCAGTCGGCGCTGTCGAAGAATCAGCAGCTGCGGATCGTTGTCAAGTCACTGCCGTCGCTGGGCCTGCTTCGCTACATCCTGCAAAAGACCGGATCGCACGCGCTGATGGTCTTTCATGCGCCGCAGATTCCGCTGCTGCTGCGCGATCTGTCCGACCTCGGTCCGCTCGATATTCTCCTTGGAAAACCGGCTCCGGCAGAGGCTGCTCACAAGGTGATGACTCAGCATCCCGACGCTGCGCAGCGTGTGGCTTGGCTGATCGACGACGGAAGTCGCCTGGCATCGTATCGAGACATTGCGCGCCAGCTCGGACAGCCCATCAAGGTCAGCATCGAGCTAGATGTCGGACTGCATCGCGGTGGCGTTCAGACCGACGACGAGCTGCGGTCGCTGCTTCAGCAGATTGCGGACGCTCCGTCACAGCTTCGCTTCGCTGGCTTCATGGGCTACGACGGTCACGTCCCGCACGCGCCAGGTCTACACAAACACGAAGCGATCCGTACGGCGCTCGTCGATGTGCAGACGCGCTATCAGCACTTTGTGGACGTTGCCAAAGCCGCCCGACCTGACTGGTTTTCTCCGTCGACAGATCGGCTCGTCTTCAACAGTGGAGGCAGCAAGACACTGCCGCTTTATGCCGGACTTCCGACGGTGGTAAACGATCTCGCGATGGGCTCTGGTCTGCTTCGTCCCGCGAGCTTTGGCGACGACGCACTGGCTGATTTTCTGCCCGCGCTGTGGCTCGCGGTGCCGGTGCTCAAGAAGCAAGCGTCTCCACCGCTGCCATTTCTCGACGGAATGTGGGGACTTTTCCGACTGTGGGATCCCAACCTGGCGGTCGGCTACTTTCTGTACGGCGGAACGTGGGATGCGCCGATTGTCTATCCAACGGGACTGCGCGCGGGCTGGTTTCACGACGGACCGATTCGCAACCTGCTGCCCAATCAGCAGCTGCTGACAGGCTCGAAGCGCGTGGTCGCCGAGGTCGGTAGCTTCGTGATCTTGCACCCGCGCGAAGCCGACAACTTTGCTGCGCTGTCAGACCTGTATGCGATACGAAATGGCCAGGTTGAAGCGCACTGGCAGCCGCTCTCGGTGCTGAACTAGCTCGTCGCTGTGCGCAACATGCTGCGCGGAACGTTCAGCGATGGCTGAGCACCCAAAAGCGGAGCGTCAGCCAGAAAATCTGCAAAAGCTGCAAAAACTACAATGAATAACCAAAAATCTG
>CALMML010000338.1 GCA_937868485.1 uncultured Myxococcales bacterium
TCGCACGAGTGGATTCCCGAAGGACCGAAAGCCGTCACCGACTGGTTCAACGCGCACCCGTAACCAAGTCACCGTCAGACCAAGCCGCACAAGCGACCCAGCGCAGACCATTTGCCGTCCGAACAGCGCTTGTTCACGGCCTTTCCCCCAGCGCGCGCTGCGCTCACATCACGACGGAAGCGCTCAGAGCGTTTGCTCTCGATGGATGATGCCCTTGGCGTGAGCGACAGCCAGGACGTCGCTGATTTGCAGCGCGATGAACGCAACTTCCGACGGGTTCATCGGTCCGCCAAGGTGCTCGATGCGATGCCCGAGCGACTCGCCCTTGAGAAACTCCATCACGATGTAGGGAATTCCGTCGGGAAGCTGGCCGTGATCGGTGATCTGCACCACGTCGGGATGATCGACGATGTTGCTGGCGCGCGCTTCGTTGGCAAAGCGCATCGCGAACTCTTCGTTGCGGGCAATTTCGGGGTGCAGCACCTTGATCGCGACGTGGCGACCGAGTGTCTGGTGTAGTGCTTCGTAAACCGAGCCCATTCCGCCCTGCCCCAGCTTGCGGATGATCCGATAAGGACCGATGACCGCATTTTCTTCGAGCGTCGCCATCTTGCTCTCTCGATTTCAGGCGCAGGGTCGAGCCCCAAGCAGGCGTCCAATCCGCTGCACTTGCTGGATATGTTCCCACCCAGCGATTTACGCGGTCAAGATGCGCAATTCAGGGCATCCGCGACGAAGCTCCGACGGTCAGCTATACGAAGTGATAGAGCATCAGGTAGACCAGCACGCCCGTCACCGACACGTACAGCCACACCGGCCAGGCGTAGCGAACCAGCTTGCGGTGCTGCTCGATCTGACCTTTGTTTGCCAGCCACGCTGCCCGCAGCGCCAAAGGAGGCGTCGCCGCCGCCAGCACCATGTGCGAAAACAGCAGCGAAAAGTACACCGTACGCATCACACCGACGCCAGGGTAGCGGTGCGCTCCGGTCAGATAGAAGCGGGTCAGGTAACAAGCCAGGAACACCGCCGACACCACCAGCGCGGCCATCATGCACTTTTTGTGAGCGGCGGGCTTGTGCGCTTTGGCGAAGCCATACCCAACAAGCAAGAACACCGCCGAGAGGCTGTTCAGTCCGGCGTTTACGGCGGCCAGGGTTTCACCCAGTGCGTGAGAATCGTCCATCGAAGTCCTCTACTCAAGGCAGGTTTTGGGCCTTGGCGGCGCGGAGTTTGGATCAAATGACGCAAGCCAAGCAAGGGCTCTACGCAGCGGCGGCGCTCTTGTATTCCCGAGGGAAACGACGACATCTAAGCAAGCCGGTGGCTTTCCCAAAACGTCAGACGTTTACCCGGACGCACCTTCCGAGTATCCTTCGGAGCAGTCGGGCCTATGCGCGAGTCGCTGTTTCGCCCGTGTGAGCACATTCAAATGGAAGCTTCGGACCTCAAGCTGGTCGGTCTCCTCGGGGCCAACCTGCGATACCTTGACGAGCAATATGAGCTGCAACAGAAATCTCCGTCGGCTGTGGAGCCCAGCTTCGCGGCACTGTTAGACAGCGGAGACGCAGCGTTCTCTGCGGAAGGCCCGACGCAGGTCGGTGGAACCGTCGTCTCACCCGGAGATCAGGGAGAGACGCTGCCCTATCGCGTCCAGAACTTGGTCGCAGCGTATCGTCGCTACGGTCACTTGGCTGCGCAGATGGATCCGCTCGGGCTGGCTGTTCCCGAAGGAAGCCCGGCGCTGTCACCGGCTGCACATGGAATCAGCGACGCAGATCTGGCCAAACCAGTGCGCGGTGTCGCGGTGGCTGGTCTTCCAGCTGGCTCGACGGTGGGTTCCATCATCAATCACCTGCGCGCGGTCTACTGTCAGAGCATCGGCGCAGAAGTCACGCACGTTGATGATCCGGTGCGTCGACAGTTTTTCCTCGATCGCTTGGAAGGTCGCGTCAATCGTTTTTCGGCGAGCCGCGACGAGCAGATTCACATCCTCAAGCGCCTGGTCGACGCCGAAGTGCTGGAGCAGTTTCTCCACACCAAGTACGTCGGAGCCAAGCGATTCTCTCTCGAAGGCGGACAGACGCTGATTCCGCTGCTCGATTACCTGTTCCAGCTCGCCGGTGAGCGCGGGGTGTCGCAGATCGTCATCGGCATGGCGCACCGAGGACGGCTCAACGTGCTGGCGAACCTGCTCGGCAAGAGCCCTCGGCAGCTGTTCGCAGAGTTTGAAGACATCCAAGCCGAGACGGTGATGGGCTCGGGCGACGTCAAGTACCACATGGGCTACTCGACGGATGTCGTCAACCGCAACGGCAAAAATCAGCACCTATCGCTCGCGTTTAACCCAAGTCACCTCGAAGCGGTCAATCCGGTTGTCATCGGACGCGTTCGTGCCAAGCAGCAGCGTGTTTCCGATGAGCGTCGACAGACCGCGCTTGGTGTGCTGGTTCATGGCGACGCGGCGTTTGCGGGTCAAGGACTCGTCACCGAGACGCTGAGCATGTCGGGACTTCCCGCGTATCACACCGGCGGAACGTTCCACGTCATCGTCAACAACCAGATCGGCTTTACCACCGACCCGAGCGACTCGCGGTTTACGCGCTACTGCACCGACATCGCGAAGCTGCTTCAGACGCCGATCCTGCACGTCAACGGCCACGATCCCGAAGCGGTCATCCACGCCGTCGAGCTGCTGCTTGAATACCAGCGCGAGTACGGCTGTGACGTGATCTTGGACATGGTCTGTTACCGTCGCTACGGACACAACGAATCCGACGAGCCTGGCTTTACCCAGCCGCTGATGTACCAGCGCATTGAAAAGCTGTCGTCGGTGCGATCGCTGTATGCGCAGAGCCTGGCCGATCGCTCGGTGCTGCCGATTGCCGACGCGGATGCGATGGTGCAGCGCAAACAGGCCGAGCTAGAGCTGGAGCTGGCCGCCGCCAAGTCCGCCGTGCAGCGACCGATTGTCAACGCGGGCGACGGTCTGTGGCGAGGCTATCGCGGTGGACCGGATAGCTCCGTCGAAGACACCGATACGCGCGTGCCGATGCAGACGCTGGCGCTTTTGGCCGAGCGACTGTCGACGGTACCCAAGGACTTTTCGCCGCATCCGAAGATCGAGCGACTGCTTTCTCAGCGTGCAGCGATGGGACGCGGTGAGCACGGGCTCGACTGGGGCATGGGCGAGCAGCTCGCGTTTGGTTCGCTGATCCTGGAAGGCGTGATGGTTCGTCTGACGGGTCAAGACTCGCGACGAGGCACGTTCAGCCAGCGACACGCGGTGCTGACCAGCTACAAGACCGGCGAGCGCTACACGCCGCTGTGCAACCTGACGAGCGATCCGACGAAGCAGGGCGTGTTCCAGGTCTACGACAGCCTGCTATCGGAAGCGGCGGTGCTCGGCTTTGAATACGGCTTCAGCCTCGATTACCCCGACGCGCTGGTGCTGTGGGAAGCGCAGTTTGGTGACTTCGTAAACGGCGCGCAGGTGATCATCGATCAGTTCATCAGCTCGGCGGAAGACAAGTGGCGTCGGCTATCGGGTCTGACGATGCTGCTGCCGCACGGCTACGAAGGCCAGGGTCCAGAGCACTCGAGCGCGCGCTTTGAGCGGTTTTTGCAGCTCTGCGCCGAAGACAACCTGCAAGTCGTTTATCCGACGTCGCCCGCGCAGTATTTCCACTTGCTCCGTCGACAAGTGAAGCGTCCGTGGCGCAAGCCGCTGGTGGTGATGTCGCCCAAGAGCCTGCTGCGGCATCCAGCAGCTACGTCGACGCTGGCAGAGCTTGCGGAAGGCCAGTTCCAGTGTGTCATCGGCGATAGCAGCGTCGATTCCTCGACGGTGACGCGCGTGATGCTGTGCACCGGCAAGGTCTACTACGAGCTCGTCGAAGAGCGAAAGCGTCGTGGCGATACGCAGACGGCACTGTGTCGGATTGAGCAGCTCTATCCGTTCCGCGCGTCGGAGCTTACCCAGGTTCTGTCGAAGTTTGCGGGCGCGCGTGAGCTGATCTGGGTGCAAGAAGAGCCAGCCAACATGGGTGCGCAGTCGTTTGTCGCGCCTCGGCTGACGGCGATTCTGCCCGCAGGCGTCAAGCTGCGCTTCGCAAGCCGCGTCGAGAGCGCCAGCCCGGCCACCGGCTCGTACAAAGCGCACGTCCTTGAGCACAAAAAGCTGATGGAAGAAGCGTTCGCCGCGCCCAGCCCCTAGCATGTGACGGCGCCGACACGGTGCCGACTGAGGAAAAAGCGATATGTCGATTGAACTCATCATCCCGCCCCTTGGAGAGTCGATCTCGGAAGCTGTGGTTGCCAAGTGGCTGAAGCCCGTCGGCGCCAAGGTCAACATCGACGATCCACTGGCCGAGCTAGAGACCGACAAAGTGACCGTGACCCTGCCCGCTCCCAGCGCTGGCGTGCTCGTCGAGCAGCTTGTGCAAGTGGGTGCGTCGGTCCGCGTCGGAGCCTCGATTGGACGGATCGATCCGAACGCCCAGCCGAGCGCAGCGCCCGCAGCGACGGCACCAGCTCCCGCAGCCAAGGTAGAAGCAGCAAAGCCCGTGGCTGCGCCTGCTCCCGTCGCACAGGCTCCGGTTGCACAAGCTCCCGTCGCGCAGGCTCCAGCGACGCAGACGCTGCGACCGGCGCTCAGCCCGACCACGCGCAAGCACCTGCGTGAGCAAGGACTCGATCCAAGCGCAGTGGCGACGGCACAGCCAGCAGCTCCGGTGCGCACGGCCACGAACAAGCCGCCGGTTCTGAGCGACGGAGCGGGCCCCGAGGAAGTGGTTACGCTGTCGCCGCTACGCAAGCGCATCGCCGAGCGACTGGTCGAAGCCCAGCACACCGCCGCGATCCTGACGACCTTCAACGAGGTCGACATGAGCTACATCATGGCGCTGCGCAGCAAGTTCCAGGACGAGTTTGTCAAAAAGCACGGCATCAAGCTCGGCTTCATGTCGTTCTTCGTCACCGCCTGCGCCCACGCGCTGCGCGAGTTCCCGGGACTCAACGCCGAGATGCGCGGCGACGCGATCGTCTACAAGAAGCACTACGACTTCGGCATCGCAGTCGGTGGTGGCAAGGGCCTGGTGGTTCCGGTCCTGCGCAACGTCGACAAGATGAGCCTCGCCGAGATCGAAAAAGGCATCGCAGAGCTGGCGCAGAAGGCCAAAGACAACAAGCTTCAGCTGGCGGAGCTGTCGGGCGGAACGTTCAGCATCTCGAACGGTGGCGTCTACGGATCGATGATGAGCACGCCGCTGCTCAACATGCCGCAGACCGGAATCCTCGGCATGCACAACATCGTCCGTCGTCCGATTGCCGTCGGTGACAACATCGAGATTCGCCCGATGATGTACATCGCGCTGTCCTACGATCACCGCGTCGTCGATGGCCGTGAAGCCGTATCGTTCCTGGTGCGCGTCAAAGACCGTCTGGAATCGCCCGAAAAGATCCTGCTCGGTCTGTAAGCCTCCCGCCTGCCTTCGCCCGCACCAGCTCACCGCGTGCGGGACATCCCCACAATATTACACCTCCCGAGGCTTCATATTGAACCTCGCTGCGCACGCAATTCACCCCACAGCGATGAAACGAACCATTTTGCGAGATGGACGCCTGACCGAATTACGGATCGACTCCTAAGCGCCTACATTGGCGACGGAGGGAGTGGTCATGAGGAGTGCGAAAGGGGTCCACGTAGGAATCGGAAACAGAGACT
>CALMML010000339.1 GCA_937868485.1 uncultured Myxococcales bacterium
GTCGTGACCCTTCGCAAAGTGGATGACGAGGCGTCAGGGGAAGGTCCCGACCCTTCGCGAAGTGGATGACGAGGCGTCAGGGGAAGGTCATGACCCTTCGCAAAGTGGATGACGAGCGGTTTGCGGAAGGTCCCGACCCTGACCGCGTAGGCGTTATCGCGTAGGTGGGGGCTCTTCACCTGGGACCAGGCTGTGATCGTGCCAGGTCCGCTCATAGGTCTGCGTGTCCGGCAGCGGCTCACCGAGCGAGCGACCGTAACCGACCAGCCGAGCCAGCAGCGCTTCCGGGCTGTCGGCGAACAGCGGCCACTGGCTCTGGTACGCGCGCAGTGCCTGGATTCGTGCGGGGAGACTGGCTGACACCACGCGGAGCTTGGGGGTCAGCCTGGGCCTGGGTCCGGGGCGCTGGCCTTGGCTGTCGGCGGCAAAGACGGCCCTGGCTGCGATGTGGCTCCCGATGGCGCGAAGGCCCGGTGGCCAGCGCTTCATCAGCGGCAGCTTGCACAGGTAGTCGCGATAGCCTGCAAGCTCCTGGCTGCGGCTTGCGCGCTCGGTTCCGGGCAGCGTGGGGACCGTCGTTTCCAGTGCCGCGAGCCGACGGGCGACCGCGTAGCGGGCCAGGCTGTAGGGCAGATCCTCAAAGTAGGCCAGCGACAGCCCCTGCGCAAAGGCCAGCGAGCGGGCGGACTCATGTACGATGCGATGATCGATGTGGGCGCCAACCGCCAGCGGCGCGACCAAGTGGGCACCGGCTCCAATGTGCCAGCCAAGGCGGGTGACGACTTCGCTGGTGATGCCCAGGTGCGGTGGTCCGTACGGCATAAACAGACCCAGGCTGCCGCTTATCTCGGGGCGATCTGGGGCCTCAAACAGGTCCAGCGATAGGTACTTACAGCCCAGCGCAGCGGCGGCCTGCTCATCTTCGGCTCGCCGCGTGGCCGCGTGCTCACCACTTACGAAGATCGAGACAAGCGTGACCTCATGACCGCTCGCGACATCGGCCAGGACGCTGCCCGCACAGGAAAAGACGATGTCGTCTGGGTGCGGCCCCAGGTAAAAGATGCGCTGCATCCGCGATCACTCAGGAAAGTCGTAGTTTACGCGCGGGGGCGCGGCTTGCTCGACGAACTTCTTGAGCGGCGGCACAGGCGCATGGGCGGGACGCTTCCAGAAGATCTCGCGACGCAGGCGGCTGTTGCGGCCTTCCAGGATGCCGCGCCGCTGATTGTCGATGTTGATGGGGATCCAGCGACGCTCGGGGAGCTTGCTCGCAAAGCCAATCCACAGCGGAGCCGACTCGACGAAGGTCTTGATCTGGATCATCTGCGGCTTGGGACGCTGGGTCGGATCTCGCACGATCATCTGTTCCCCCGGTAGCACCAGCGTATCGCGGGTCGGCTGCGCATCGGGCGAGCTGTTCGTGACCGGGCAGGCGCAGACTACGCCCTCAATGACCGTGACAGTGACGCTCGCCAAGGTCTTGCCGTCGGGGCCTGCCTTGGCCTCGGTCAGGTAGCTGGTGCCTTCGGGGAGCAGCGACACCAGATCGGACAGGACGCTGAGCCCGCCGGTGGTGTGATCGCTGACCACCAGCGCCTTGCCCAAGGAAAGCCAGAGCCGACGATCGCTGGGAAACAGCGTGACCTGGGTGTTTTCGCCCAGTCGCAGGATCGTACCATCGGCAAAGCGCAGCTCCAGTCGAGCCCCAGCTGCTGTTTCCAGCCACGGTGTATCGCTTAGCTTCATGCCCCGTCGGATCGGCTGACGCGGCTGGCTCGCTTGGTGGAACCAGGCCGAGCCGACCAGCTCGTGGACCTCTGCTGGACCGAGCGGCAGCACCCTGACCTCGGCGCTCGCCTGGGATAGAAGAAGCCAGCAGAGCAGCAGCAGCCCGCAGCCCAGCCGCAGCGCCCCGCGCAAGGTCGGCCAACGTCGCAGCGCGGATCGACCGGGCCAAAGGGAAGTTCTGTGCGTCACCACGTCTTCACCTCTACCATACGAGACGATACAGCCGGGCGGACTCTTCACCATCGCGTGGGCAGCTTGACCGGACTGTGGGCTTTTGACATCGTCCGCGCCATGCGAAACGACGGACGAGCAGCGGCACAGCTGCGCAAGACGACGATTGAAGTGGATTACCTGAGTGCGCCGCTTGCCTGCGCGCTGGTGAAGAGCGGATCGACCTGGGTGCTGTGTACCGCGTCGGTAGAGGAGTCGGTGCCGCCGTTTCTACGTCCCAAGCCCTCGGCGGATGGTCAGCGGGCGATGCCGCAGAGCGGCTGGGTGACAGCGGAATACAGCATGCTGCCCGGATCGACCAACACCCGTAGCTCGCGCTCGCCTTCGGGTCGTAGCAAGGAGATCGAGCGGCTGATCGGTCGATCGCTGCGCGCGGCGGTGGATCTGACCAAGCTGGGGCCTCGGACGCTGACGATCGACTGTGATGTGCTTCAGGCGGACGGTGGCACGCGGACGGCTTCGATTACCGGGGGCTACGTGGCGCTGGCGCTGGCGGTCAAGCGGCTGAGCGAGCGGGGACTCATTCGGGAGAGCCCACTTCTTCACTCCATCGCGGCGGTGTCGGTCGGGATCGTGGCGGGTCAGCCCTGTCTGGATCTGCCGTACGAAGAAGACAGCCGGGCCGAGGTCGATATGAACGTCGTGATGGCGCAGCCGATCGGTGGGGGCGACTCCTCGTTTGTAGAGGTCCAAGGCACTGGCGAGCACGGCACCTTCAGTCGCAGCCAGCTCGATGCCCTGCTCGGCCTGGCCGAAGTGGGCATTGGGGAGCTGTGTGCGCTCCAGCGGGCAGCCATCGGCGCAGCGCGGTAAGGGACGATGGCACAAGACAAGACGCCGATCCGCATCTGCTTGGCGACGCAGAACCGTCACAAGGTCGAAGAGCTTCAGTCCCTGCTCGTGTCGCTGGCACCGGACCTGGCTGGACAGGTGGTGCTGACCTCGCTGGGAGAGCTGGGCATCCACGATGACGTGATCGAAGACGGCGCGACCTTTGCCGACAATGCGCGGATCAAGGCGCAGGCCGCCTTTGCGCGGACCGGGCTGTGGTCGCTGTCTGATGACAGTGGGCTGGAAGTCGTGGCGCTGGGCGGCGCACCGGGGATTCACTCGGCGCGCTGGGGGGGCGAGCCGCGCTCAGACCTGCGCAACATCGACAAGCTGCTGTCCGATCTGCGGGATGTGCCTGCGGCGGATCGGCGTGCCCAGTTTCACTGCACGCTGTGTCTATACGGGCAGCCGGCAGGCAGCGCGGCACCACAGGTCATCTGGCGAGACGGCCTCTGCACAGGGACGCTGAGAGAGTCGCTCTTGGGGCAGGGCGGCTTTGGCTACGACCCGCTGTTTGTGCCCGACCTGGCCGAGCTTGTGTCGAGTGGGCTGTCGGCAGAGCGGGCCGGGCTGACCTACGCGGAGCTGCGGGCCGACGAAAAGAACCGGCTGTCGCATCGGACGCGGGCCTTGCGGGCGCTCTTGCCAGACCTCCGTGCGCTGATTGGGTAGGTTAATGCTTGATTGCTGCGCGGGCTTAGCGTAGAACTCGTGGAAGTCCACGGGGCGTAGCGCAGTCCGGTAGCGCGCCTGCTTTGGGAGCAGGATGTCGGAGGTTCGAATCCTCTCGCCCCGACCCAGTCCGTCGGTAGAAGAACGCCTGAGCACCGACCCACCAGCGCCATTCCCTCTCGCACAAGGTGTTCTTTTCGCGAGAATCCTCGTTGACGGTTTGCGCCCGTAGCTCAGTCGGATAGAGCAACGGCCTTCTAAGCCGTGGGTCGCAGGTTCGATTCCTGCCGGGCGCACTTTAAACTAAGCTGAGAGTGCCATGCCGCCGCTCTTTCCCGTGACGTTGGCTTTGCAAGCAGTTGCCTGCACCCTCTACGTCGTGGCTGTGGCGCAGCCGCTTCTGCGGTCGCCCCTGAAAGTGGCACGACTGGTGCTGCTGCTCGCTGTGCTGTCCCAGGTGCTCGACATCGCGTGGCTGTGTCTGCGCGGCCTGCATCCGGGGTCTTCGACGCGCGAAGCGGTGTTTTTCCTGTCGTGGCTGCTGGTGCTGGCCTATCCGGTCCTGGCGCGGCGGCGGGCTGCCCCGTTGATTGGCGCGCTGCTTCTGCCGATGGCGATGATCATGGAGATCGTGGTGCGGCTGGTGCCGGGCTCATCCGATCCGGGACACGTTGCCCAGAGCCAGCAGCTTGCGAGCGTTCACATCTTCTGCGCAACGATTGGGACGGCCCTGTTTGGTCTGGCGGCGGCGACCAGCGTGGTCTACCTGCTGAGCGAGCGGCACCTCAAGCGGCGGATGCTGGATGCCGCCCAGCCGCGCCTGTCGTTGCAGACGCTGGATGACTGGAACCACCAGAGCATCTCGTTTGGCCTTCTGTCGTTTACGCTGACGATGGTGACGGGGACGTACTGGCTGAGCACGGTTGGGCCTCGGCCCGGCAGCCTGTCCATGGGCGCGCAGATTTTTACGCTGATTCGGCAGCCGCAGTACGCGTTATCGTTTCTAACGTGGCTGATCTTTGCGGGGCTTCTGGCTGGTCGGCGGGTGCTGGGGCTACGGGGACGACGGGCAGCGATGTGGACGCTGGTCGGGTTTGTGATGGCGGTGAGCATCCTCGGGGTGTATCTGCTGCGCGATCTGAGGTCGGCGGTTCCGTGAGCAAGCTGTTTGTTATGGGGGTGTCGCATCGCACGGCACCGCTCACCCTGCGCGAGTCCTTGGCGATCCCAGACAGTGAGCTGCGCCAGCGGCTTGCGCGTGCGTCATCGCTGTGTGGGGAAGCGCTGCTTTTGTCTACCTGCAACCGGGTCGAGCTGTATGGCTCGCTGCCCGATGAGTCGGCGGCGGTAGAGCTGCGCAAGGTGCTGCTGTCGGGTCAGCCTGACGCAGAGCGCTATCTCTACGAAAAGCGGGGTGGTGAGGCTGTCGGACACCTGTTTCGGGTGGCGTCGAGCCTGGACTCGCTGGTGATTGGGGAGCCGCAGATCCTGGGCCAGCTCAAGCAGGCGTATCGATCGGCGCAGGAGGCCGGCACAGTCGGTCCGGTGCTGGGTTCGTTTCTGCCGTCGGCTTTCGCGGTGGCCAAGCGGGTTCGCAGCGAGACGTCGATTGGGGAAAATCCGGCGTCGGTGGCATCGGTGGCGGTGCAGCTTGCGCATCAGGTCTTCGGCAGCCTGCACAAGCAGCCGGTGCTACTGGTCGGTGCGGGCAAGATGGCCGAGCTGGTCGCCCGGCACCTGCTGGCGGCAGAGGTTCATCCGCTGTGGATCGTGAACCGGACGCTGTCGCGGGCCGAGAACCTGGCGGCAGAGCTGGGTGGCGAGGCGCATCCGTTTGATCGGCTGGAGTCGCTTCTGTCGCGGGCGGCGGTGGTGATTAGCTCCACCGGGGCGCGCGATCCGGTGATCCGTGCGGATTTGGTGTCGCGGGTGATGAAGGCACGGCGGGGCCGCTGGCTGCTGCTGGTGGACATTGCGGTGCCGCGCGACATCGAGCCGCAGGTCGGCAGCTTGGAAAACGTCTACCTGTACGATCTGGATGCGCTCCAGCAGGTGGTGTCCAGCGGCCAGGCCGAGCGGCAGCGCGAAGCCGAGTCGGCCCATCGCATCGTAGAGGAAGAGATCGGGCGACTGGCTCGGCGGGCGCGGGGAGCCGATGTCGGGCCGGTGATTCGGGCGCTGCGGGCTTACGCCCATGAGGTGGCGCAGGCCGAAGTGGCGCGCATCCTCCCCAAGCTAGGTCCGCTCGGAGACAAGCAGAAGCAGCTGGTGGCGGGGCTTGGGTCAAGCATCGTGAACAAGCTGCTGCATCCGCCGCTGTCAGCGCTGCGACAGCAAGCCGAGCAGGCCGATGGGGCGGCGCGGACCGAAGAGCTGGTCGAGTCGCTCATGCAGCTATGGTCGCTGGACAAGCAGCTCGCTGCGCCAGCGGAAGACGCCGTTGATCCGGCGCCCAAGTCTCCGTTGGGACGCGGCGCGCTCGATGGCAAAGATCTGGAGAACTCGTCGTCATGACCGCTGTACGCATTGCTACCCGTGGCTCCAAGCTGGCGCTGTGGCAGGCCGAGCACATCAAGGCAGAGCTGTGCGCCCGTGAGCCAGGGCTGCAAGTCGAGCTGGTGGTCGTCAAGACCACGGGCGATCGGGTGCTGGATCGCTCGCTGGCGGCGATTGGCGGCAAGGGGCTGTTTACCAAGGAAGTGGAGGAGGCACTGCTCGATGGGCGGGCGGATCTGGCGGTTCACTCGCTCAAGGATGTGCCGACCGAAGAAACAGAGGGCCTTGTGCTGGCGGCGTTTCCCCCGCGTGAGCAGCCGTGGGATGCGCTTCTGTGTCGTCCCGAGCTTGGCATGGCCGGTGTGGTGAGCGGGGCAGAGGGGGCGTCCCAGGTGCTGGCGCAGCTTCCACCGTCCGCTCGCCTGGGAACGAGCAGTCTGCGGCGGGCCTGTCAGATCTTGGCGCTGCGTCCCGACCTTCAGATTGTGCCGCTGCGAGGAAACGTCGATACCCGACTGCGCAAGCTCTACGAGGGAGAGCTGGACGCGGCGGTGCTGGCGGCAGCGGGGCTTACGCGGCTTGGGCTGGCTTCGCACATCGTGGCGGTGTTTTCTTCGGCTGAGCTTCTGCCGGCGTGTGGTCAAGGCGCGCTCGCGGTGCAGTGTCGCAGTCAGGATGAAGCGACGCGGGCTCGGCTGGCCCGGCTGGATCACTTTGCGACGCGGCAAGCGGTACAGGCCGAGCGGACGCTGAACCATCGACTGGGGGGAAGCTGCCAGACCCCGATCGCGGCCTTCGCGCAGCTTGTGCCGGTTGACGTTGGGGTCTCCGCTACACATCTGTCGCTGACAGCAATGGTTGGTTCACTGGACGGCAGAACCGTGCTTCGGGCGACCTCGACGGGAGCGGCGGATGCCCCGGACGCGGTGGCTGAGACGGTGGCGCAGGCTCTGCTTGACCAAGGTGCCCAGTCTCTGCTGCGCTCTGACGCGGCGCGTTAGTCATAGCGTCGAGATTTCGACGCGATTTCGCTGTTGCTAGACGGCGCTTCCTGGTGCTACCGATTGGAGAAGCGGGCAACGTCCCAGCAGCAACGAACGCTGCGCCATGCATCCTTTGTCTCGGCAAAGGGTCAGTAAGGCGCCAGGAGCATCCATGGCTCATATTCGTCCCGAAAAATACATCTGGCTCGACGGGAAAATGGTTCCCTGGAACGAGTCACACGTTCACTTTTTGACCCACTCGCTACACTACGGACTGGCGGCCTTCGAGGGCATCCGTGCGTACGTGCAGCATGGCAACCCCGCAAAGGGCGCGATCTTCCGGCTGAATGAGCACACGGATCGGCTGTTTGACTCGTGCAAGCTGTGTCTGATCGACGTGCCGTACACGCGTGAGCAGATCAACGAAGCGTGCCTAGAGACCATGCGGCAAAACGGCCTGCAAGCGGCGTATCTGCGACCGCTGGTGTTCCTGGGCGATGGCTCGATGGGACTTGGGGCGATGGACCCGCCGGTTCGCGTGGGCGTGGCTGCGTATGTCTGGGGACGCTACCTCGGGGACGAGGGCATCGCCAAAGGCATCCGCGCCAAGATCTCGTCGTTTGGTCGCAACAACATGTCGGTGGGTCTGCCCAAGGGCAAGATCGCGGGTCAGTACGTGAACTCGGTGCTGGCCAAGCGAGAAGTGATCAAGGCCGGCTACGACGAAGCGATCATGCTCGATGGCAATGGTCAGGTGGCGGAAGCGACCGGCGAAAACATCTTTGCGGTGATTCGTGGTCGTCTGGTGACGCCTCCGCTGTCTGCGGCGATCCTGGCGGGCATCACCCGCGACTCGGTGATCACGCTGGCGCGAGACCTGGGCATCCAGGTGGTGGAAGAGCCGATCGCGCGCGATCAGCTCCTGCTGGCGGACGAGGTCTTTTTGACCGGCACCGCAGCGGAAGTCACGCCGGTTCGTGAGATCGACGACCGTCCCATTGGCAATGGCAAGCCGGGACCGATTACGCAGCGGATTCAGCAGACCTTCTTTGCGGCCACGAGCGGACAGCTTCATCCGTACTCGCTGTGGCTCTCGCCGATCTAACCCGCCCGGTGTTCCCCTTCGCTGGCTGAGAGGTTCCGTGCGAGTGGCGACATCTTAGCCATGTGACCGCGCGATTGAGCAGTGGACAGCAGTGGCTGGCGACCTGCACACTGACTAAAGATGCGGAAAAGGTCGACGGGTCGGCCTTGTCTTTCACTGCAAGGACGCAATGACCGTGGCTGATCGCTGGGTTCCTGCAGCACTGCGCAGAGACCTGGACTCCTATCGCCGGAGTCTGATGGCGCTTGGTACGGCTGTGGCGACCGCGAGCCTGTGTTTGCCGCTGGCGGCTGCGATCTGGCTGTGGGCTCGACCGGGTGAGCGCTGGATTGGCACGCTGGGCACGCTGCTGACCTCGCTGCTTTCCCTGGTTACGGTTCCGCTTCTGCGCTGGCGGGGCCTGGCGGTGGCGGGAAACTGGCTGGTCGGCTTGCTGTTTGTCGGGCTGACCTTTGCGACGTTTCGCGGTGGCGGGGTGATGTCGCCGTGGGTGATGCTGTTTCCGATTTTGGTGGTCCTGGCTTCCGTCATTGGCGGGCGGACGTCGGCCATCAGCTGGGCGGCGATGGGTCTGCTGGTGCTGGTGGTTGCGTACCTGACGCTGGGTCTGTCCGATGTGCTGACAGGACTCAACCGGATGGCGGCACCGACTCACCTGGCGCTGCTGGTATCGGTGCTGGTGCTGATCTGTCAAACGACCGTGATGGTGCTGTCGGAGTGGAGCAAGCGCCAGGCGATTGATCAGCTGGCAGAGGCCAATGCCGCACTGTCTGCCCGCGCAAGTGAGCTGGCCCAGAAAGGTACGATTCTGGAGCTGATGTCGAACATTGCGACGGTCGCAAACTCCGCCGTGACCGGAGAGGAGATGCTGCTGTACTGCCTGGAGCCGCTGTGTCACGCGCTACAGTTTGAGCTGGGCCTGGCGGTGATTGGTGGACGGGTGGCGGAGGTCTGCACCTGCGATGGGCGCTCGCGGGAGTCACTGCAAGGGGTGACGGCAGAGCTGTCTCGCTCGGCGTGGAGCCAGGAGCTGGAGCAGCGGGCGTCTTTTGAGTGGCTGGAGCTGGAGCATGCGTCGGGGGATTCCTGGTCTGAGAGTCAGCGCTGCGGCTTTCGCCGGGTGATTGGGATTCCGGTGGCGCTTGACGGCGTGGCTACGGCGAGCGTGGTGCTGCTGACCAGCAAGATGGTTGCGCTGGGCGATGTCGAGATGATCATCACCTCGGGGCAAGAAGCGCTGCGGACAGAGCTTCGCAAGGTGCTGCTGCGTCAGCGGGCGATTGCGGTGGCGGCCAAGGCGAAGGAAGAAGCGGAAGCGGCCAGCCAAGCGGCGCAGGAGGCAAATCGTGCCAAGTCCGAGTTTCTGGCTGCGATGAGCCATGAGATTCGGACGCCGATGAACGGTGTGATTGGGATGGCTGGGCTGCTGCTGGAGTCGCCGCTGACTTCGGAGCAGCGGGAATACGGAGAAGTCATCCGTCAGAGTGGTCAGGCGCTGCTCAGCGTGCTGGGCGACATCCTCGACTTTTCGCGGATCGAGTCCGGCAAGCTCGACCTAGAGCTACAGACCGTGGACGTTCGCTGCTGTGTCGAAGACGTGCTGGATCTGATGTCGACGGCGGCAGAGGAAAAAGGGCTGGGTCTGGCTTATCACGTCGAGCCTGGCTGCCCACGGAGCTGTCAGTCCGATCCGACGCGGCTGCGGCAGGTGCTGGTGAACCTGATCAGCAACGCCATCAAGTTCACGGAAGTCGGTGATGTCGAGGTGATTGTGAGTCGCTCGGGGGATCAGCTCTGCTTTGCGGTGCGGGACACGGGCATTGGCATTCCGACGGCGCGGCTGTCGCGGCTGTTTCAGCCGTTTTCTCAGGTGGATGCATCGACCACGCGGCGCTTTGGGGGCACGGGACTGGGCTTGGCGATCTGCAAGCGACTGGTGGACATGATGGGCGGCGCGATCTCGGTGGAGAGCACCGAAGGCAAAGGCAGCACCTTCCGCTTTGGCATTGCGCTGCGTGATGCGGTGGGCGAAGGCGATGGTCGGCCATGGCTGCGGGGCAAGACGGCGGCTCTCATTGAGCGCAGTGCGGCGGTGGCGGACTCGCTGCGGCGGCTGCTGCTGTCCTGGGGAATGGAGTCGCGTCGCTACGAAACCGTGGAGGCAGCCACGCTGGAGCTGGAGCGGAGCCCGGTGGATCTGGTGATGCTTGACCCGACGCTGCTGCGGGGAGGGGAGCCGCTGCCTGCGTGCCTCCAACAAGCCAAGCTGGTCCTTTCGCCCACGCGGTCCCGGCTCGGAGAAGCCAAGCGACTGCCGGGTGTGGCCGGGATCATCTGTCGTCCGATCAAGCACAACCTGCTGCTGGAACTGCTTCACAGGACTGTGGGCGAGGTCGATAGCGCGCCGGTGCTTATGTCCAAGGCGTCGCTGCCATCGATGGACCGTCTGCTCGCAGAAGAGCATCCCGCGCGGATTCTGCTGGTCGATGACAACCCCGTAAACCGACTGCTGGCGGTGCGGATGCTAGAGCGGCTGGGCTACCGTCCCGATGTCGCGGGCAATGGCAACGAAGCGGTGCAGATGGTGGAAAAGCTGACGTACGACGTGGTGCTGATGGACGTACAGATGCCAGTGCTCGATGGGCTGGATGCGACGCGGCTGATTCGTCGCTCGGGTCGGGTGGCGGAGCAGCCTTGGATCATTGCCATGACGGCGGAAGCACTGCGGGGAGACCGGGCGCGCTGTCTGGACGCGGGAATGGATGACTACATCGCAAAGCCGGTTCAGTTTGTGACCCTGATCGACTCGCTTCGGCAAGGTCTGGCCGGTCGGTGCGCTCGCTCCTCGGTCGGCGGTTGACGTCGGAAGGTGGCTGCCGCTACCTTTGCGGCCCATGTCAGCTACGTCTAGCGGTCGGTTTTATCTGACGACTCCCATTTATTACGTCTCGGACGTTCCCCACATCGGTCATGCCTACACCACCATTGTGGGCGACACGATCACGCGCTACGAGCGGCTCCGTCGTGGCAAGGATCAGGTCTTTTATCTGACCGGCACCGATGAGCACGGCGAAAAGCTGGAGCGCGCGGCGCAGGCCAAGCAGATGTCGCCGCAGGCGTTTGTCGATCTGATCGCCGAGGAATACAAAAAGACCTGGCAGATCCTCGACATTCAAAACGACGACTTCATTCGCACGACGGCGCCTCGCCACGAAAAGATCGTCCAAAAGCTGTGGCAGACGCTGGCGGACCAGGGCGACATCTACAGCGATCGCTACGAAGGCCTGTACTGCGTTGGCTGCGAGAACTTCCTGCTGGAAAAAGACCTGCTGCCGGGCAACCTGTGTCCCGATCACAAGCGTCCGGTCGAAAAGCGCAGCGAGGAAAGCTACTTCTTCCGGCTGTCGAAGTACCAAGATCGGCTGCTTGAGCTGTATGCGCGGGTGCCGGACTTTATCTCGCCGCAGCGGCGGATGAACGAAGTGCGAACGTTTGTGGAGTCGGGCCTGCGTGATCTGTCGGTGTCGCGCTCGTCGTTCAAGTGGGGCGTCGAGGTGCCCGGCGATCCGCGTCACGTCATCTACGTCTGGATTGACGCGCTCACCAACTACTACTCGGCGCTGCAAGATGACCCCAAGAAGGCTGCGTTCTGGGGCACGCATGACTCGCCGCTCGCGATTCACCTGGTCGGCAAAGAGATCGTTCGCTTTCACGCGGTGTACTGGCCGGCGATGCTGATGTCGGCGGGACTGCCGCTGCCGCGCAAGATCCTGGCGCACGGCTGGTGGACGGTCGATGGCGAAAAGATGAGCAAGACGCTCGGCAACGTGGTGGACCCGCGTGCCCTGTCGCAAGACCTGTCGGCGAGCGCGCTGCGCTACTTCGTGATGCGCGAGATCCCGCTCGGGGAAGACGGCGACTTTTCGTACGACGCGCTGCTCCAGCGCTACAACAGCGAGCTGGCCAACGACCTGGGCAACTTGCTCAATCGCAGCCTGGCGATGGTCGAGAAGTTCTGCGACGGCACGGCGCGGCGCTGGCAGGACGACGCAAGCCCGGACGTACGGGGCGAGCGGCTTCATCAGCGGGCGCTGGCGGTCTGTGCGCAGGTGGAAGCGGCGATGGCCGAGCTTCAGCCGCAGAAGGCGCTGGAAGCGATCTTTTCGCTGGTGCGCGAAGGCAACACCTATTTGGAGCAAGAAGCGCCGTTTACCAAGGTGAAGACCAATCCGCGTGGCGCGGACGCGATCCTCTACAACGTGCTGGAGCTTCTGCGCTGGCTCGGCGTGCTCTTGTCGCCGTTTATGCCGGAGCGCTGCACCGAGCTGCTTCGTCAGCTAGGCATCGCGGACGGAACGCTGCGCGACTGGCCGAGTACCTGGGGCGAGCTTGTGGACGGGACGGTGGTGCGCAAAGGGGCGACGCTGTTCCCGCGCATCGACCCGGACAAGCAAAAAGAGCTGCTCGAGAAGTGGCGTTCGGCGCGGCGAGACGCAGAGCTGCGTGCGCAGGCTTCGGCTCCGCAGGTGGTTACGCCGCCTGCTGAAAAGCCCGCACCGGCGCAACCCGTCAGCGAGTCACTGCCGGAGATTGCGATCGAGGACTTTAAGAAGATCGAGCTGCGCGTGGCCAAGGTGCTGTCGGCTGAGCGGGTGCCGAAAAAGGATCGCCTGCTGAAGGTGGAGCTGGATCTCGGTCCGCTCGGCACGCGTCAGGTGGTGGCCGGTATCGCGGAGCTTACGTCGCCGGAGTCGCTGGTTGGCAAGAGCGTCGTTTTGCTGTGCAACCTCAAGCCAGCGAAGATCGGCGGACTGGTCTCGGCGGGCATGATCTTGGCGCTGGGAGACGAAAAGCTGCTCGGTCTGGCTGCGCCGGATCGCGACGTGCCGCCAGGGACTGCGCTGCGCTAGTGCGTAAGTGCTTGATAGAACACAAGAGTTTGGGGAAAACGGGCTTGAGGACTGAAACCGGACGGTGATAAAGTCCCGGCACTCACGGCGCGTCGGGCTGTTGGAATGCGAGCCCACAACTTCGCGCAGAGACTCAATTCCCGTCGCGTACGTAAAAGTTTAGGAGCAAGTAAAACGATGAAAAAGTCACCGCTCGCCCAGGTGAAGGATAGCTTTGGTTCGAAGGAGAAGCTGGTCGATGCGCTCGTCTCGCTTCCCGAAGGCGTGCTGGATCGCGCTGAGGACAAGGACGCGTGGAAGCAGCAGCTTCTTGCGGCGGCCAACTCGAAGCTGCTGAAGCTGCACTCGGTGGGCAGCTCGGTTGCCAAGCAGTTCGGCAGCAAGGAAAAGCTGGTCGATGCGCTGCTGAAGCTCCAGAGCCGCAGCAAGGATCAGGACTTCCGCAGCAAGCTGGTCACGCTGCCGGTTGGCAAGCTGTACGATCGCTTCGTGCCGGTGGAGCGCGCCGCCAAGCGAGCCCAAGCTGCCAAGAAGTAGGCTCGCGCGTGCTGCTCGCCCGCGTCGTTGGACCGCTGTGGGGGGCGCGGCGGGCGGAAAGCCTGGCCGGTTACAAGCTGCTTGAGCTTGAGACACGGCAGGGCAGTCGCCTGAGCGCTGTGGATGCGCTCGGCGCTGGACCCGGAGAGTGGGTACTGGTTGCCCATGGCTCGCGGGTTCGTGATTTGACCGTAGGCCCTGAGGTCGCGGACAAAGACATCGTTGTCGCCATCGTCGATGGTGTAGAGGATGTCGAGTGCGGATCTCTCGGTGGAGAGGGCGCATGATCCTCGGTCGTGTCGTGGGAGAGCTATGGGCTGCTCGGCGGCATGCTGGCCTTGTGGGGCGAAAGCTCCTCGTCATTGAGCCGATCTACTGGTACGGCCCGGCGTTCGAGGTCGCTCACTTGGTGGCGATCGACTCGCTGGGCGCGGGTCCGGGCGATCAAGTGGTGATCTGTCTGGGCGAGCCAGCTCGACAGGCGCTGCTGAGTCACTCGGAACCGGTGGGCAAGACGGGGAATCCGGGCTACTCGAGTGCTGCGATGTTGCCGATCGAAGCGACGGTGATGGCCATCGTCGATCGCGTCGCGGCCCTGCCAGCCCAAGAGCAGGGAGTTCTTGCGCGCAGGCCGCTTCAGACGGTGCTCCCTGGCAGCTTGGAGTCACAGCAATGAAGCGCGGAGTCTTGGTTGGTGAGATCTGGGCGAGTCGGAAGGTCGCAGGTCTGCAAGGCAAGAGCCTGAAGCTGGTGATCGAGACGCCGTCGAGTGAGCCAGGCGCTGTTCTGTATGCTCCGCTGACGGTGGCCATTGATACGCTCGATGGACGCGCGGGTCAGCCGGTGCTTGTGGCCTACGGCTCGGGTGCGCGCAATGTCCTTTCGCCCGGACCTGACAATCGCTCGGTCTTGGCGGATGCTGCCGTCGCAGTCTTGCTTGATTCGGTCGACAGCACCTCGCACAAAGGGTAAGCAACATGTTCGTTGGCAAAGTGGTCGGCACGGTGTGGTCGTCGGTCAAGTGGCCGGGGATGACCGGACACAAGCTGCTGCTCGTGAGGCCCTATCATCTGGCGGACTTGCTCGCGCATCCGCTGCGCAGCGGAGGGGACGTCGATCAGCGTGGGACGTCGTCAGATCCTGCGCTCTGTCCACCGAGTCACACGGCCCATGAAGCGGTGGTGTGCATCGATCTGCTGGACGCGGGCGTTGGGGATGACGTGGTGGTGGCCTTTGGTCATGCAGCGCGGGTGGCTGCGGACAGCCGCTATGCCGACGAGACACGCCGTGACGCAGGTCAATTTCACTCGGGACCTGCACCTTTGCCCGATCCTCTGCCCCCAGCACCTACCACCACCCCAGTGGATGCGGCGGTGGTGGCAGTCGTCGATGGCTTTCACATAGTGCGACCGGGTACTTGACTCATGTATAGGCCAAGCGGTACCGTTTCGCTATGCGAGTCTCTTTCGCCGCCGCTGTCTGCACCTGGGGGTTCGTCACTTGTGCAGGCCTGTCCGCTCAAGCCGCTGAACCAACCGATGTAGCCAGCTCGTTTGAGTTCGAAAACAAGAAACCTTTCGGATTCCGAGTCGGCGCCAAGTACAACTACACGTATAAGACTGCGAGCCTCGGGCGTGAGTCGCTGCCGATGATGCAGAGCGCAACGACCCGTGGCTACTTGCTAAACAAGTACGGCGGGACCGAGCTGGCTCGGACCGAGAACGTGCCGGACCTGCTGTACACGCAGAAACGTCAGACGCTGGCGATGGACCTGGCGATCGGCGTCTTCCGGGATCTGGAGATCGGTGTTCGGGTGCCGGTCGTGCTGCGCGATGAGCGGTCGTACAGCCTGGATCGCAACGCCGGCTGGAATACCTGCGCGGCTCCGACGAGCGATGGAGCGGGTGGCGAGAGCGGCTGGGACTGTATCGCCTACGCGTCCTCGACGTACCTGGATGGTATCTATCCGATCGAGCCTGCGGACCTTCGCGGCAGCACGATCTTTACGCCGCCAGCGCGCGGTGCGACGGGCCTGCGATCGTCGGGTCTGGATGCGTTCGACACCATCAACCTGTGGCTGATGGGCGCGCCAGTGTCGCAAAAGCGTGACGCAACCAAGCCGACGTGGGTGATCGGCGTGGAATACCAGCTCTCCATCGGCAACGTGATGGGGTACGACAACACCAGTCGCTACCTTGGCTACGACCAAGAGTCGAGCCCGAGTGCTGCGGCCACCGCCCTGGTTTCCAACGCGAACACCACCGAAAAGGGCTGGCGCGGTGTCAGCGATGGTCTGGATCGCCTGATTGCACGGACGGCGATCTCGCACAAGTTCAAGTATGTCGATCCGTACTTCTCGCTGGCCTATACGCTGCCGATTGCGCGTCGGACCGATACGCCGTGGGCGGTGGACTATGGCTTCCAGCAGAAGCGTCCGTCCCCGCAGCAGTCAGCGAACCTGACCTTCGGCTTCGAAGCGACGCCGTGGGAGCAGAAGGAAAAGGGTCACCGCATCGCGCTCGACTTCCGAGGCGGGCTCAACTTCACGTTCCTGGGTCGTGGCTATTCGGAGGCGTGGGAGCTTCTGTCGTCTTCGAACGCGCTCATCTGCGACGATCAGACGGCACTGCCGCCTGCGTTTAACTACCGCGATACGTCGGCCTATGACGCGATTCCGCCGGAGCCAGGCAAGGCAGGCAGCGGCACGGTGACGCAGGGCACGTTCAACCCCGCTTGCCGCACGCCGGGCACGATGCCGACGAACACGCCGCACAACGGCTACCGTCTGCCGAGCGCCAGCCCGTATTACCAGAAGCCGTACTCGGGCATCACGCTCATCGAAAACTACATGACGTTTACCGCCGATGCGACGGTGGTTGTCGAGCTGTTCAAGCACCTGCGGCTGCGGCTCGGCTTCAACTACTCGCGCACCCAAGGTCACTTGGTGACGACGGACGACGCGGGTACGACGAGCTATCCGTCGAACATCGATCGCAACAATGCAGCCAACCGCGTGCTGCCGATCGGTGTCGTGACGCCGCAGACGTGTAACGCGAACCGCGTAGACCTGTCGTGCCCGATGGACTGGAACTCGGCGTATCGCGCCGTCATCAACCAGCCGGGTCGTCGCTATCGCATCGATGACATCAACACGCTCGGCGGTACGGCGCAGCTGCAAGGCTACTGGTGATCGGGCGCGGGCAGCGGCGTCTTGAGCGCCATGCTGCGTAGCCGCTCGACCGTCTCTCGCACTCCTCCCAAGTGATTCCGCTTTAGAATCCACTCCGGCGCCCAGCGGGCCAGCTCCAGCGACACATCGTAGACCACGCGACAGCGCTCTTGCTCTGCGTCTTTGATGGGCTCGACGCGCCAGCGTGACACCAGCCGTCGAAAGTAGCCGGGCTGCGCGGTTCGCTCGATCTCAAACGAGTGATCTTGCGGGTCTTGGCGCTGCACCATTTCTTCGACCCACTTGACGCTGCCGATCGGCCAGGGCTTGCGCATCTCGACGGCGACTACCCGACGATCGGCGTGGCCAGAGACGACCTCGACGCTGTGGGCGGGAAACAGCGGCACGAAGTTGGCGGGCTCGGACAAGATGGCGATGACCTTGTCGGCGGGCACATCGATGACGGTTTCGGCCACGGTGCGCACGCCTGCGGTGGCGGGAAGCGAGCGGGCGACGACCGGGCTTGGTTCTTTGGCGAAGCTGTCCTGCGGTACTGCGCACAGCGCCCACAGTCCCAAGGCAATTGTGAGCGGGTGATGTCTGCGGAGTGCCTTCATGCGCGGACGGTACGAATGCGGGTGGGCCTGGGTCAATCGCAAATCCGCATGAAGGGCTGGCGGTGCGATTCGTCCTCCCTATACTGGGAAGCCATTTGGAGGACAGGTCCATGAGCAGTCGATTCTCTCGCTGGATGCTTGGAGCGGTGGTGCTGGGGGCGATTTCGCTGGGCAATGGCATGGCGCGGGCCGAAGGGGGACTGGTCGGTGCGGTGGCTGGCAAGCCGTATACGCTGACCGCTGCGGCGGTGAGTGGCGCGACGGGCCAGCCGGTGAAGGCGCAGGTGGTGATAAAGCCTGCCGCTGGCTATCACATGAACGAAGAGTTTCCGACCTCGCTGAAGCTGAGCCCGACGCAGGGCGTGACCTATGCGAAGGCTCAGCTATCCAAGGCGGATGCTGCGATGAGCAAGAGTGAGTGCCGCTTCGACGTGGTCCTGACGGGCGCTGAGGCTGGCAAAAAGACCGTGACGGGCAACCTGAGCTTCGCAGTCTGCACCGAGACGACCTGCGATCCGCAAAAAGCCACCGTGACGATCGATCTGACCGTCAAGTAAGGCGCTTTGGCCATGCCGATTCCGCTTCCGGTTCATAACTCGGCGTTCGGTGATCGTTATCAAGACGGCGCGCGTCCCGAGGTTCGCTTCTACTTCGACATCGTCTGTCCGTATGCGTATCTGGCTTCGACGCAGCTTCAGTCGCTGATCGATCGTCAGCCTGCACGGATCGACTATCGACCGATCTTGCTTGGCGGGGTGCTCAAAGCGCTTCGGTCGGAGCCCGCTGCGGGTCCCAAGGCCAAGCAAGCGATGACACGGATCGATCTGGGACGGTGGAGCGAGCAGCTTGGGGTTCCGCTCTGTTATCCGAGTGCGCATCCTCGGCGAACGGTAGAGGCGATGCGGCTTCTGACGTGGGCGCCTCGGCTGAGCGTTCCGAACCTGATGGCGGCGCTGTATCGTGCGTACTGGGTCGAAGATCGCGACATCGCGGACGTGACGGTGCTGCTCGATATCGCAGAGTCGGTTGGTCTGCCGCGTGCAGAGGCCCAAAAAGGCATCTTGAGCGCGGCGGTGTCTGCGGAGCTGCGACGACGAACCGAGGTTGCGATTGCGGAAGGCGTCTTCGGGGTTCCGACCTTCATCGTGGAAGGAGAGAGCGGTCCTCGGCTGTTCTTCGGCCAAGATCGGATGCACTTCGTCGAAGAAGCGCTGCGCAGTCACCCGCTGTCGCGCAGCGATGCGTCGGTTCCACAGCCAACGATCGCTGCACCGATTTCCGTCGGTGGACCAGACGCAGCGGTGGCGAACGCGGCGCGCAAGGTGACGTTTGTGTATGACTTCGCCAGCCCGTTTGCGTACCTGGCTTCGACGCAGATTGAGCAGCTGGCTGCCCGCTGTGGGGCCGAGGTGGAGTTCTTTCCGATCCTGCTGGGCGGTCTGTTTCGCAGCATCGGAACACCGCTGGTGCCGATCTCGACGTATCCCGAGGGAAAGAGACGGCACTCACTGGATGACATGAGCCGCTGGGCCCATCACTACGGCGCGTCGTTTCACTTTCCATCGCGCTTTCCGATGAACACAGTGACGGCGCTGCGGCTTGCGCTGCTTGCGGGCGACAAGATCTCGTCGCTGTCACACGCGCTGTTTCGGCTGTACTGGGTCGAAGATCAGGATCTGGGGGATCCGCAGGTGCTCGAGCGAGCGCTGCTGGAAGCGCGACTGCCGAAGGACTTGCTCGATCGAGTGGGCGACGCCGAGGTCAAAGCGAAGCTGCTCGCCAACACGAAACAGGCCGAGGAATGGGGCTGCTTTGGGGTTCCCTCATTCCGGGTTGCGCAACATCATGGCGAGCCCGAGCTGTTCTTCGGACAAGACCGGCTGCTGTTTGTCGAAAAAGCGCTTCGTCGGGGAACGGCTCACCAGTAGGGAGCGTTTCCGACGCTACGACGCTGCTTTTACATAAAAGAGCGTGATGGTCAGGCAGTGAAACTCGCGATCCGAGCTCTGCGTGACCACTTTATCGACGACGCGCAGCGATGGATTGTTGCGCAACCAACGAGAGATGTTTTCGCCCAGCTCTTCCCGCTCGCGCGCTTTGGTCGCTGAAAATACCTTCACGCCCGTGTAGCCCATCTCCCAAGCTCCTTCACCCTACAGCGCCCACCCCAGTTTGAGACGGTGCCAAGGTTTGAAAAAGTACCAAATTCGCCTAAACAGATACCACAGTTCTCTCTGTGAGCGCGGGCGAAAAAACGACGCCTCGCTGTGCAAGGTCCACGAGGGCGTATCGTTGACCAAAAAGGAAACGGATCGCTATGATGGGCCGCTTTTTTTGACCTGATACTGTCGCCGCTGGCCTGGTTGGTTGGTCGAAACACCACGCTCGGCTCAGACGGAAGACCAAGAGAGGAACAAGATGCACGCAACGGGCAAAGAACTGGTGTTTGTCGCGGCCAAGCGGACTCCGTTTGGAACGTACGGGGGAACGCTGAAGGACTTTTCAGCGACGGACTTGGCAGTCCTGGCGTCGAAGGCAGCGCTGGCGGCTGGCGGAGTCGCTGCGACGGACATTGATCAAGTGATCTTCGGCAACGTGCAGCAAAGCTCGGCGGATGCGATCTATCTGGCGCGTCACGTCGGACTGCGCTCGGGGGTTCCGGTTCCGGCTCCGGCGCTGACGCTGAACCGGCTGTGTGGATCGGGCTTTCAGGCGGTGGTGTCGGCGGCAGAGCAGATCCTGCTTGGCTCAGCGACGACGGTGCTGTGTGGTGGTACGGAGTCGATGTCGCAGGCTCCGCACGTTCTACGCGGTGCGCGCTGGGGCTGGCCGCTCGGCAAGCCACCGGCGATTAGCGATACGTTGTGGGATGCGCTGACGGACTCGTACACCGGGCTGCCGATGGCGATGACGGGCGAAAAGCTGGCAGAGCAGTACAAGATCAGCCGTCAAGAGTGCGACGAGCTGGCGCTGACCTCGCAGAAGCGCTGGGCCGAGGCGCAGGCGCAGGGTCGCTTTGAAGCAGAGCTTGCACCGATCGAGATCCAGAGCAAGAAGGGTCCGGTTCGCTTTGCGCAAGACGAGCACCCGCGTCCGCAGACGACGATCGAAGGACTTGGGAAGCTGCCGACCGTGTTCAAAAAAGATGGCGTGATCTCGGCAGGCAATGCTTCGGGCATCTGTGACGGTGCAGCGGCGCTGATTCTGACGACGAAAGAGCACGCTGCGGCCAAAGGCTATACGCCGCTTGGACGTCTGGTCGGCTGGGGCGTATCGGGCTGCGATCCGACGATCATGGGCATTGGTCCGGTTCCGGCGATCCGCAGCTTGCTGGCGTCGACGGGCACGCAGGTGTCGGACTATGACCTGTTCGATGTAAATGAAGCGTTTGCGCCGCAGTTTTTGGCCGTGGCCAAGGAGCTGGGTCTGCCGCTCGATCGAACCAACGTCAACGGCGGTGCGATTGCGCTG
Organism: uncultured Myxococcales bacterium; assembly: GCA_937868485.1. Taxonomy (GTDB): domain Bacteria; phylum Myxococcota_A; class Polyangia; order Palsa-1104; family JAEUJZ01; genus JAEUKA01. Next base: position 20,811 of record CALMML010000339.1, read on the forward strand.
GGACACCCACTTGGAGCGTCGGGCGCGCGCATCACTGCGAACCTGCTTCACGAGCTGCGTCGTCGGGGTGGCAAGCGAGCGATTGGCTCGGCCTGCATCGGCGGCGGACAAGGCATCGCGGTCGCAATCGAGAGCATCTAAACGAGGCACCCATGACCCGGCACGCTGCATCAGACATCGTCTACGACTGGAACACTCACGACGCGCACGCGCCCCTGTGGCCGCAGAAGTTTGCGCTGTTCGATGAGACGCTGCGCGACGGACTCCAGTCGCCATCGGTTCACGATCCCAGCATCGAAGCCAAGATTGAGCTGGTGGTGCTGCTCGATCGACTGGGCGTAGAGCATGTCGACATTGCGCTGCCGGGTGCGGGGCCTCGTGCGGTGGATGACGGTCTGCGACTGGCGCAAGAGATTCGCGACCGCAAGCTGAAGATTCGTCCGGCCTGTGCAGCGCGAACGCACCTCAACGACATTCGTCCGATCGTCGAGATCTCGCAAAAAGCGGGCATCGCGATCGAGGTGATGACGTTCATTGGCAGCTCACCGATCCGTCAGTTTGCGGAAAACTGGGACGCAGAACGCATCCTCAAGATGTCGGCGGAAGCGGTGACGTTCGCGACGCAGAACAACCTGCCCTGTACCTACGTGACCGAGGACACGGTGCGCTCGCGTCCCGAGATGCTGGCCTCGCTGTTCAAAAATGCGATCGACTCGGGCGCGCAGCGGCTTTGTCTGTGTGACACCGTCGGTCATGCGACGCCGATTGGCACCGAGAGCTTGGTCCGCTTTACCCGCGCGGTCACTGCGGGCATGGGGCTCGACGGAAAGATTGGCATCGACTGGCACGGTCACAACGATCGCGGGCTGGCGGTGCCCAACTCGCTGGCGGCGCTGCGGGCGGGAGCGGATCGCATTCACGGAACGGTGCTTGGCGTCGGTGAGCGGGTCGGAAATGCTGCGATTGATCAGCTGCTGGTGAACCTGTACCTGATGGGCGCACTGGAGGACGATCGTGATCTGTCGGCGCTCGATGCGCTGTGCGCGCTGCTGTCGCGATCCTGTAACGTGCCGATTCCCTACAACTATCCGGTGTTTGGCACCGATGCGTTTCGGACCGCGACGGGCGTTCATGCCGCCGCGATCATCAAAGCCGAGCGCAAAGGCGATGCCTACCTGGCCGATCGAATCTATTCCGGGGTTCCGGCGGCGATGTTCGGTCGTCGGCAAGAGATCGAGATCGGACCGATGTCGGGCGAGTCGAACGTCGCCTACTGGCTGGAACGACACGGCGTGCCCGCATCGACGGCTGCCATCAAGCGCGTCTTTGCGGCAGCCAAGTCCGCCAATCGCTTGCTCTCCAGCGAAGAAATCATGCATGCCGCTCGAGGCAGCGAAGCGACTTGACGATCCCGGGCGTAGCGCGGTCTAGTGTGCAGTGAGCCTGCCAGCCGCGTAGCCGTAAGACCGCTGAGCAGACCGGCACTTTTCATCTGTGGGGAGTGGGTGCATGAGCGACAAGAACAACTTTAACGGTGTGAAGGTCTTTTCGGCGACGATGGCGCAAGAGCGAGATCAGCTCGGCGAAAAGGTGACGGCGTGGCTGGCGGATCGACCGGGTCTTCTTGTCGTCGATACGATCGTGACGCAGTCGAGTGACGAAGCGTTTCACTGCCTGGCGATTACCGTCTTCTATCGCGACGAGCGCTAGCCTCCGCCTCGATCGGTTCCTTCGCTGCTTCTCGTTTTGGCGTCGCTGCGTGCTCCGCTGTTCGTTTTTTGCCTACCTGTGCTGCGTGCGCTCACCCGGTTTGAAACCGACCACGCCTTGGTCATCCAGCTTTGCGGTAAGCCCCGGATAGAAAAGCTTTGTCGGCGTACGTCGCGCCGTGGGACACTGCAATCATGGCCCGTGTCTTGGCTCACGACACGAGAGGGCCTCGTTAGCTAGTTTTGTATGATCGGCCAGGTCGTCGGAAACTATCGCTTGGTGCAGAAGGTCGGCGAAGGCGGCATGGGCGCCGTCTATGAAGCCGTCCGCGAGGACATCGGCATTCGTGCCGCGATCAAAGTCCTGCACCGTGAGCTGGCACTCAATCCAGAGATGGCGACCCGCTTCTTTAACGAA
>CALMML010000340.1 GCA_937868485.1 uncultured Myxococcales bacterium
ACCGGTTCGATGCAGCACGTCTTTGGCGCCGTCGATCAATCTCTCGACGATGAATGCGTTGAAACGGCTGGCGACGATGGCGACGCGGACCCCGTCAGCGGATAGATCTCCGCTGATGTCGGTGACGGTCGGCGTCGTGGCAGTGGGCTTGGGTGCGGTCTTGGCCATGAATGCGCTCTTCAAGGTTCGAGGATGGCAGTGGGAATTCGTTACGGGATCTGCATACCGCCCGAGACATTGATGGTCTGGCCGGTGATGTAGTCCGACAGCGAAGACGAAAAGAACAGCACCGCGTTGGCGATGTCCTGCGGCTGACCAAATCGACCCATCGGGATCTTCGTCAGCGTGGCTTGGCGCTGCTCTTCTGGAACACCGAGCAGATCACCGGCCTTTTTCGATGCCGTCATGCGCGTCTCGGTAAAGCCCGGTGCAACGGCGTTGCAGTTGACGTGATAGCGCGCCCACTCCTGCGCCACCACTCGAGTGATGCCGACGTTGCCCATCTTGGCCGCGACGTAGTTTATCTGACCCGGATTGCCGCGAATGGCTGCCGTCGAAAAGAAGTTCACGATCTTGCGGTTGTAGCGAGGCTGACCCAGCTCTTCGAGCTCGCGCTTGGCCACTTCCCGTATATAAGGTGACGCGGAGCGAATGCAGTTGAAGGTGCCGGTCAGGTTGACATCGAGCACCAGGTCCCACCACTCGTCGGGCATCAGATGACACATCTTGTCGCGCGACAGCCCGGCGTTGTTCACCAAGATATCGAGCTTTCCGAATGCATCGACCGCCGCTTTCATCAGCTGATCGGTGTATTTGGGGTCCGTGACCGATCCAATGGATGCAGTGGCGCTGCCCGGACGAATCGCCAGGCACTCGCGCACGGCTTCTTCGGCAGGCTCTGCATCGAGATCATTGATGACGACCTGCGCGCCCGCTGCGACCAGCGTTGTTGCACAGGTTCGGCCAATGCCTCGCCCTGCGCCGGTTACCACTGCTACGCGATCATGAAGGAGTCCGGTTACCGCGATTCGCTCGCTCATTGCTGTGATCTGCCTTTGTGTAGGGTCTAGAGCCAACGGCCCCTACTATCACGGCAGCGAGGGAATCGACAAATTGCGCGTGCACGTCGCTGGCAGTGCCGAGACGATGGCCGCGAGCGCCGCGTGCGCCTTCGCCATAAAGTCCGGCGTGTTGTCGATAAAGATCCGATTCGGATGATCGGTCCACGCTGCGGCAATTCGTTCATCGATGGCGCGTGCTTCTTCCGCGGTTTCGATGCGCAGCGGGTTTTGATGGTTGTAGCCAATGATCGGCGTGCGCAGATGAATCACCGTTGCATAGCGACGAAGCTCCGCTTCCTGCGAGGTGCCAAGCTGCGCAAAAAACTCGGACGTTGGACCCGGCCAGTACGCCAGACCATCGAGCGTGCCGCGATCACAGATCACGCAGTCGACCGACGCTTCTTCGATCAGCAGGTTTTCCAGCTCGTGCTGAACGTGAAAGATGGCGCGCTGGGCTGCTTTCTTCGCTGCGGCTGACTCTTTGCGCGGAAATCCGCCCGCAAACAGCAGCGTCGCCGCTTCCGGCAGCACCGCAATCCGCTGATGAAGCATTCGACTTGCGATATCGAGCACCGCTGTCTTTCCCGCGCCCGGTCCTCCCGTGATGACGATCAATCGAATCGGTTCCAAGCGCACGCTCGGTTCGGACTGTTGCTCACTCGCGTTCTGCATTGTCAGCCAGCCCACCAGAGCTTCCCCAGCTTGTCAACTCCGCCGCGGTGTCAGGAAAATCCGGGTGTTGACGGACAAAAGCGGGCGCACGTAGCATCGTGCCCGGAGGAAAAGTCATTGCTTCATAAACCCCACCGTCCGCGTTTTGTCCGGCTCACCACCGAACACTGCCAAGCGCTGTTTGGCGCTGGCGCCTCACTTGAGCCGTGGATGGTCATCAGCAACGGGCGCTTTGTCGCCAAGCAGCGCATCACGATGATCGGCCCGCGCGGACGAATCGAAGGTGTCGCTGTGGTGGGTCCGATCGTCGATTCCACCCAAGTGTCCCTGGCCACGCACGACGAAGAAAAGCTGGGTCTCGCCGATGATCCAGCGCGCGGCGTGATCTTGGTGGGACCTGGCGGTGAAGCGAAGGTCGTGGCATCGGAATAGCCATGTCGGTTCGCATCAATCGTGTCTACACCAAGACGGGCGATGACGGCGGCACGCACCTTGTGGGCGGTCATCGCGTATCCAAAGACGACCTGCGCATCGAGTGCTACGGCACCGTCGACGAGCTAAACGCAACCATTGGCCTTGCGCGGCTGCATGCTCAGACGGCAGATACCAAAGATCTCGATGCCATTTTGGAACGCGTCCAGAGCGAGCTATTTAACCTCGGCTCTCAGCTTGCGACGCGCGCCGAAGACATTCGTCCGACGCAGCCCATCATTCATCCTCGTCACATCGAGCGGTTGGAGCAGGAGATCGATCGCATGAACGACGATCTGCCCTCGCTCACGAGCTTTGTGCTTCCTGCGGGCGGCGCGCTGACTTCGTATCTGCACTTGTGTCGAACCGTATGTCGTCGCGCAGAGCGTTTGGCGGTGTCGCTCAGTCACCGCGATCCCGTCGCAGCAGAGGTCATCCATTACCTCAATCGGCTGAGCGACGCGCTGTTTGTCTTTGCTCGCCATGCTGCGCGCGTCACCGGACAGCCCGAAGTGCTGTGGAAGCCTGAAACGACGTAAGCCCGACGACGCCTGCCCAAACGGTTCCCCCTTCGTATTCCTGACAGCCTTTGTCCGCCGTGCGCGGCTGGTTCGCTGCGCAATCCACTGCGAAGCAAACTTCCCATCAAGACGCATTCACTGAACGGATCGTCTAGGGCTTATTCCACGCTGTGGAGGCTTACCTTTCCGTCGGACAGTGCCTACTTTATGTTGGGAATGTTTGTGCTCAATCTTCGAGAGAAAAAAGAGCGTGCACACGTAAAAACTTCCTTGACGCGCTAGGGGGCGATTCGCAGAATGCCGGTGCAAGTCAAGGAAATTCTTCAAGTTTTCCGAGTGAGCACTGCTGTTTTCGACTCGCTCGCCCTTCCGCCCCCTTAAGGAGATCATCATGGGTACTCTGCTTCGCACGCTGGCTCTCGGCCTCGCTTTCTCTGCCACCATCTCGGGCTGTGGCACCGACGTTGAAGACACGGACATCGACTCGCTGCCGATCGTTACCGAAGACGACAAAGCGGACACGACGGGCAGCCAGCTTGTGTGGGTTCGTCCCAGCTCGTTCCCGGTGTACTGCTTTGCTCCGCCGTGTGCGACCAAGCAAGTGGCCGAGGTCAACACGGGCGAAGCGCGCCTGATTTACAAGTACGACTGGCGCGCGCTCAAGCTGACCAGCACCGAGCAAGTCACCGCCGATGCGAACCACTTCAACATGATGCTCCGTGGCCGTTACAACACCGTCAAGGTGTCGGGCCAGAACATGACCGTGCTGCAGATCTCGCGCGCGAACATGAAGGTCAGCACCACGTCAGACGACAACCCGGAAAAGGACGGCTTTTACCTGACCCGCGAAGCGCAGTGCACCAAGCAGCCGTGTCAGGCGGTGACCGCAGAGCTTGTCAACAAGACGGGCTCGCCGGAAGTGTGGCCCAGCGTCGATCTCAGCCGTCTGGGTCTGAGCACGACGGCGCAAGCCTCGCTGCTCGCTGAGATGCAAGACAAGACCGGTCAAGTGTACGTCAGCCAGTCGACCACCCCGGCGGGCAGCAAGCAGATCAGCCAAGCGTTCCGTAGCATCAAGGCGCCGGCGCTCAAGTAACCAAGACCGCTTCGTCTTTCCCTTCGCTTGGTCATCGAGCCCGCACAATTCGGTGGCCAAGCGGAAGCGCCCGTGTAGGATAGACTCTCGACGGTAAGGCTTCAGCTTTGGCTGAGCAGGAGGTCGCAATGTCCACGCTGCGCGAGAAAGACGAGCACGCTGCCCAAAAAAAAGGCCTGATGGCTGGGGCTGCCGTAGTGGCGAGCGGTGCTGCAGTGGTCGTCGGAGCCCCGGTTCTTGGGGTTCTGGGGCTGATCCCTGCAGCGTATTTGACGTACGACTGGTTCATGTTCCGCGCCAAGCGAGGCATGCGCTTTTAGCTTCGTGATCGCAGCGAGGGCACGTGAGCCTCTGTCCAACGTGTAAATCCAGTTTTGTCGGTGGCGAGCAGTTCTGTCCTCGCGATGGAACACCGCTACGACCGTCGCTGCCTGATGATCCGCTCTCGGGCCGAGTCTTGTCGGGACGCTATCGCTTGATGGAACTCATTGGGCGAGGCGGAATGGGCGCCGTCTATCGTGCGCATCACATCCTGATGGACAAGCCCGTCGCAGTGAAGGTGCTGCGCGCAGAGCTTGCGTCGGATACCGAAGCGGTTGCCCGGTTTCATCGGGAAGCACGCTCCGCGTCTCGATTGGATCATGAGAGCATCATTCGCGTCACCGACTTTGGCCAGACCGACGATGGTCTGCTGTTCTTGGTGATGGAACTTCTCGACGGTGAAAACCTCGGGCAAGTGATCAAGCGAGGCGCGCTGTCTTGGCGACGGGCTGCGACGATCGCACGCGACATTGCGATGGGGCTCGGGCACGCGCACGAGCAGGGCGTGATCCATCGCGATCTCAAACCTGAAAATGTCGTCATCTTGCGACGAGGCAAAGGTCGTCAGCTCGTCAAAGTGCTCGACTTCGGGCTCGCCAAGCTGATGCACGAAGTGGGACCGACGGGCGCAGCCAGTGAAGACGGACCGGATCGATCGCTCACGCGAACCGGCGTGGTCTTTGGAACGCCCGAGTACATGTCGCCGGAGCAAGCCGAAGGACGGACGCTCGGCCCGCACACCGATCTCTATGCGCTCGGCGTCGTGATGTATCAGATGGTGACGGGAAGCCTGCCGTTTTCCGCGCCGACATTTATTGCGCTGATCGCCAAGACGGTTCATGAGCCGCCGCCGCTGCCGAGTGCGCATGTCGCGGGCGGCAAGCTACCCAGCGCGTTTGAAGACCTGATCCTCCGCTGCTTGGCCAAAAGTCCAGACGATCGACCCGCCAGCGCGGAAGAAATCGCGGACGAACTGGATTCGATGCTGGCGCAGAACCTCGATGATGTGTTCGAGGAACCCGCGTCGCACCCCGTCAGTGCGGCCAAGCAGTCGGCTCCTCAGCTGGTTGCGCCATCGAAGCCCACGCCACAGCAAGGGGAAGTCTCACCGGGCGGCGTCGCCAAGACGGTTCAGCGCGTCGCTGCGCCCAAGAGTGGTGCCGTGGCCGCGAGCACGCCCACCTCGCCTGCGGTCGCCAGTGCCTTTGAAGCACTGGGCAAGCGCAGTCAGCCGGTCAGTGGTCCGCCCAAGCCGCTGCCCGTGCCCGCTGGACCTGAAGACGCAAGCGGACCCGTTGCGGAAGCTGTCACTACAGAGCAAGACTCGATCGTCGCGACAGTCTCTGCTCCGACGGCAGAACCCAGTCCTGAGCAGTCACAGTCCGACCTGCCGGCGATGAAAGACTCCACCGTTGATCCCGCAAGCAGCGTCAGTCACAGCGATCCAGTCAAGGTGCCGAAGCGTCCGTACTGGCTGCTCGGTGTGATCGGGCTTGCGGCGCTGATGGGCTCGGGCGCGTACGTTGGACCGAAGCTGCTGCGAAAGGCTCCGCCGAGTACGCTGGTCGAAAACGAAGATCTGCGTCAGGCGCGGGTTCTGCTGGCCACAGATCAGAGTCCTGCGGGCCTTGAAGCGGCGATTCGGAAGCTGCTGGCCGTGCGACAGACCCAGGACAACGCAGCGCTGCATCGTCTGCTCAGCAGTGCATATGAAGCGCAGCACAATCGACTGCGCGCGCTCGGGCACATGTATCTCGCAGTGCAGCGCTCACAGACGATGGCGGAGCGCTCGCTGTCGCAGCTTTCCTTGGCGCAGCTTCTGTCGCGACTGGGGCATGTTCAAGAAGCGTGTCAGACGACCCAGCGGCTCTTGCGCGAAGGCTCCGTGCCCACCGGCGAGATCCACGTCAACGCGCAGGCGCTGCTCGCGACGCTCAAGTGCGACGGAAAGTAAGCATCACCACCGAGAGATTCGCTCGTCGTGCTTGCTACTTTTCGGGGATCGCCAGGCTCAGGATCATGCCACCGATCATCAGTCCCGACACCGCGTAGCCCGGAGCCCACAGGCCAATCGTCGTCAGCACGCAGTTTTGGCCGACGTTGCTTCCTGCCGTACAAGGCAGACCCGATGCGTTGATCGCCAGCGACGAGTCGAGCTTCTTATCCAAGTAGTGCGCCGCGATGCTTCCGCCGAGGATCGCAAATCCGAGCGAGCCCAACACACCCGCCAGCGCTCTGCGACGCGTCGATAGCCCTTTGTGCTCAGGCTGCGGCGTCGGCTGCCACGCAAACGATGGCGGACTTGCGACAGGACTTGGCTGAGGACGCTGCGCCGCTTCGCTCGGAAGCTGGGGCCGATACGTCTGCGTCTGCACTTGTCCCATCGGTGGCAGCGGAGGCGGCAGTGTCATCGCTGGCTGCGTCGCAGGCTGGTTCCCCGCCGACGTGGGTGCCAGCGGAACCGTCGCTGTCTGCGCAGGCCGAGCCGCCGGAATTGGAGCCAGCTGCGGTCGCGTATCAGACGGGGTTCCCACGCTCTGCGCCGCAGTCGGAGCCAGTGCAGGCGCGGGCGTCGGCAGCAGCGGCGGAACCATCACCGGCTCACTTCCCGGCGCTGGAATCGCTGGCGGGCCACTCTTGGCCGCTCCATCGAGCAGCTCGTTGAGCTGAACATCCGCATCTTGGCCTTTGCGATAGCGACCGAGGATCTCGCTGAGCGTGCTTTGAATCATCAGCCCGAGCTTGGTCTCATCACAGTCGGTACACAGGTTTTCCACGTCGAACACCTGTCGATGGCGTCCGTCGTACAAATGCATCACCACGCGCTGGTTTTGCTTGCTGCCGACTTGAAAGACATCGCCGCTGAGCACCACAAACGCTTGATGCTGCCTCGCCAGCGCCGACAAGCACGGAGCCGTTCGGCAGTGTCGATCCGCGTCGGTCAGCGTCGACTCAATGATCTTGAACTCTTTGCGGCCCGCGAGCTGCTCGCGCACAAGCTCACTGGCGACTCGATCCAAGGCCGTTCCACGCTGGACAGCCAGCCACAGCAGCGGATCTTCGGTATCGGCGCGCGCAACCGATGCAACAAACACCGCAATCAGCAGACAAAGCGCCCAAACGCTCCGTACCGAATGGCGCTGTCCGCTTTGTGGAATCAGGTTCTCGTGAGCTAGGTGCATGAGCGGTGTCGTTTCACAGATCTGTGTACCCAGCATAATCCGAAACTGCGCCGCTGCGCGAGGCCGGAAATTGTCAAATATTCGACAACTTACAGCGGTTTCGCAGGGTTACGGGCTGCCAGCTTTCGCAGGCCCTTTGGCACAGCGTGGCGCGCCGTGCGTGGGAGCAGGCTGCGCTACATTCCCCATCCGCGCTCAGGGTGCTTCGCTGAAAAGTCATGATAGCATCGGTCCCTATGGACGCGTATCTTCGCAGTCGAGCGTGGCTTCGTTCTACGTCGGGGCCGTTTCGCAGGTTGCTCTGTAGTGGCGTGGTCAGCGTTGTCGTTTCTTTTGCGACAGGCTGCATTGTGACCGACCCGCTCTACTGTTCTTCGAACGCAGAGTGCGTACAGGAAAACAGCGACGGACCCGCGCTGATCTGCCATCCCAACAAGCACACCTGCCTTCCGTTTCAAGAAGGAACGTGTGCCACCAACGCGGACTGTACCTCACCAAGCGCCAGCCGCTGCCAGCGCGGAGCAGATGACACCGACGGTCAGTGTATGCCGTGTCAGGTCGGCAATCCCAACGACAAGTCGTGCGCTTCGCTGCTCGGCGACAGCGCGCAGTGTGCCGAAGTTGATGGTGTCGCACAGTGCATCGAGTGTCGCGCCAACATCGACTGTCCGTCGGACCGCCCGATCTGCGATACCAACAAGTGTCGAACCTGTCGCGAGCACAAGGACTGCGAAGGCGAGCTAAAGTGCGACGGAAACGTCTTGTGCACCGACTCGATGGTCTGCATTCGCGAAGGCGACCTGTCCGATGCCCGCGCGGGAAGCTGCGCTCGCAATGAGTCTGGCTCAACGGGTCGCGTCATCTACGCGCACAACGGAAATCCCAACTGTAGCGACGTCAATCCGGCCTACGGCTTCCGCTTCAGCGAGCCCGTTTGTAGCCTCACCCGCGCGCTCGATCTCGTCCAGTCGATGAGCCGTCGCTATGTCCGCGTCCTTGGCTCAAGCTACGATCCGGTCAACAAGAGCATCGCGTCGGGCGTCATGTCGTTCATCGGCGCTCCAGGGAAAAACTACCCGACGATGGCGACGATGAAAGGTCGCGGCCTGCTGTTCGATGTCCAAGACGATGCGGTGGTGACGATCGAGCAGCTCGACATGACCGAGCAGAACGTCAACGCCGTCGCGCTGTCGTGTGCCGGCAACCTCTCGATGAAGATTCCGACGCTGAACCTGCTGCGGAGCTACGTGCGAGGCTCGACGACGCCCGCTTTTGCCAACGCGCTCAACCCGGCGCTGCGTCTGACGGAGTGCAACGCGCGCATCGAGCAAAACGTCATCGGCCTAACCACCGTGACAGAGTCGATGTCGTCTACGGCAGCGGCTCACGGCGTCGGCATCCGCGTCACCGATCAGCAGATGAGCACCAAGACCGGCTACCGCATTGAAAACAACCTCATCGCGGGCAACATCAGCACCGGCATTGATGTCTCAACCGCCAGTGCCCCGACGCAGCGGTTCTTGGCGCAGTTCAACACCATCGCCTACAACGGTCGTCAGACGGCCACGCGAGCCGGCGGCCTGCTCTGCTATCAGTTTGTGCCGACGAACCGCCCGATGTTTAGCAACAACATCTTCTTTGGCAACATGCCCTACGCCGGGTCGCAGATTGCGTCTGGCCCAAGCTGCATGTTTTCGAACAACGTCGTCGGCAGCGGTGACACCTGCCAGGAAACCGGCCTGCGCAAGTTCACCCCTGAGTTCGACGAGCAGTTCGCCCTGTCCGACACATCAGCCAATCGCACCTGCTGCATCGATCAAGTCACGCCCGCCCAAGGCGACAGCTTTCCGCTCTTGGATGTGCGCTACCTGACGCGTCCGAGCGGCGCCAGCTACGACATCGGCGCCTTCGAGCTTCAGCAGGCCAAGTAAGCCTTCGCATCGTTCTCTGTGCTCGCCTTTGGCCTGCGCTTTCGTACTGTCTCGCCATGACCCGCTTGCTTCCCAGACTTGCAGCCACCCGCGATCGACCGCTCGACTTGGTAGGCCTTGGCGAGTGCTCACTCGACCGGGTGTATCGGGTGCCGCTGTGCCTCGGACAGCCGCTGCCCGACAAGGTCTCGGCGACCGGACACGATGTGCTCGGTGGCGGCCAGATTGCCACGGCGTGTGCGGCGGCGGCGCGCCTGGGTCTGCGCACGCGCTTTGTCGGTGCCGTTGGTGACGATGACGTCGGTCAAGCGCTGCTGCGTGAGCTGGCGACCGAGCCCGTCGATACCTCGCGGGTGAAAACCTGTCCGCGCTGTCAGACCCGCACCGCGCTCATCCTGTCGGGTCAAGCGGGCGCGCGATCCGTTATTGAGTGGCGCGATCCGTCCCTGGTGCTGCCGATCGATGCGCTCACGGTTCAAGACGTGAGCGATGCGCGCATTCTCCACGTTGATCTGTGCTTTCCCGACGCTTCCCTGTGGGCGGCCCAGCAGGCGAGGGCGCACGGGCTGCTCGTCCTTGTGGACCTAGACCGGCCTGGCCCGCGCTGCACCGAGCTGCTCACGCAGACCGATCTGTGCGTGGTGTCCGAGCACTTTCCCTCGCGCTACACCGGAATCGAAGATCCCGAGCGCGCGGCCCTGGCCTTGTCCGAACAAACACCCGGCCATGTCATCGTGACCCAAGGTGAGCGCGGCGGCTGGCTGGTCCGGGGACAGTCCATCGAGCGCTTTGCGGCCTTTTGTCCACCGCAGCTTGTCGATACCACCGCCTGTGGCGATACCTTTCACGCGGCGCTCGCGGCAGGATTGCTGACGGCGGCGCAGCGTGATCCACTTGCATCCGATGACCGTGCGCTCGCGTGGGCCCTTCGCTTTGCCAGCGCAGCGGCGGCGCTCAAGTGTGCAGATCTGGGCCGACGAGGCTGTCCGACCCGAGCCCAGGTCGATCTCTTTTTGCGCGACCATCCCGAGCCGACGTGCTGATTCCGTAGCGGCTCGCGGCCCAGGACCTGTGCGCCGCATTTCGTGTGCGCAGCCCGTTGACATGTGCGCCGTGCGCTTACTACTTTCCGCACTCGTTTCAAGGCTGAAACGCTCGACGGTGGCCGGACCTATCCGCACCGCCTGGCGGACGCAAGTGGTCAAGGAGCAAGGTTGCGATGACAAAGTCTTTCTTGGGTTCGGTGCTTCGGCTCGCGAACACGTTGGTTCTGGTTTCGGCTCTTTTGTCGGGCTGCTCAAGCAAGGGCGGCGGCGGCGGAAACACCACTCCGCCTGGCATGGACAAAGAAGACATGTCCGTATCGCCCGCCTGCGCCTCGATGAAGTGCGAAAACCCGGCGGCGATCTGCTGCGGCGGCGAGCCCTGCGTCGACATCATGGCCAGCACCGAAAACTGCGGCGCCTGCGGAAAGACCTGCCGCACCAAAGAGTCCTGCAACAACGGCAACTGCGTGTGCCTCGGCGGCGGACGGACCGCAACCTGCGGCACCAATGCGTCGTGCTGTAGCGATGGCTGCCACGATGTCTCTTCCGACGCCAGCAACTGTGGCGGCTGCGGCGTTGCCTGCAAAAAGGGCGAGATCTGCGAAAGCGGCCAGTGCAAGTGCGGACCTTCGGGCATTGCCTGCAAGACCGGCCAGGTCTGCTGCGGATCGGTGTGCAGCGACAACCAGAACGACGCGGCCAACTGCGGCATGTGCGGCAAGACCTGCAAAGCCGGCAAGGCCTGCAAAAACGGTCTGTGCGAAGGCGAGTGCATCGGCTGCGTCGCGGGCGAGACCTGCTGCGATGGCAAGTGCGTCAACCTCATCAACGATCGGGAAAACTGCGGTCGCTGCGGCAACGTCTGCAAGGATCTCTTCGGCATTCCGCTGCCGTGCATTCTCACTGTCTGCACCGGCATGAAGTTCGACATGGGAACGGATATGTAGGCCCGACGATGTCGATCGCACTTCACGTCAACATCGACCACGTTGCGACGCTGCGGCAAGCGCGTGGAACCAGCTATCCCGACCCGGTGTGGGCGGCTTCGCTGTGTGAGCTGGCCGGTGCCGATGGCATCACCGTTCACCTGCGCGAAGACCGTCGCCACATCCAAGACCGCGACGTTGAGCTTCTGCGCAAGACCGTGCGCGGCGTGCTGAACCTGGAAATGGCCGCCACGCCCGAGATGGTCGACAAAGCGATCGCGCTGCGTCCCGACATCGTGACCCTGGTGCCCGAGCGCCGTGAGGAGCGCACCACCGAAGGCGGTCTGGATGTCGCGGGCTCGGCGCGGATCGCGGTGCAAGAAGCGGTCGCCGCGCTGCACGAAGCCCGCATCCCGGTGAGCCTGTTCATTGCGCCCGATCTCACCCAGGTTCGCGCCGCCGCGCAGCTCAAGGTGCCGCGCATCGAGCTGCACACCGGCCAGTACTGCGAAGAGACGCTCAAGCCCGGTCACGCCGTTCATGCCGCCACCGAGCTAGAGCGCCTTGCGCAAGCCACCGAAGATGCGATTCGGCTCGGGATTCATGTCGCCGCCGGTCACGGACTCGACTATCCCAACGTCCGTCCGGTCGCGCGCATCGCCGGGGTGGAAGAGCTAAACATCGGTCATGCCATCGTCGCTCGTGCCGTGCTGACCGGCATGGAACAAGCCGTTCGCGATATGATCGCGCTGCTGCGACAAGACGCATGACCATCCACGACAAGATCGAAGGCTTTTTGGCGGCTCCTCTTTATGCCGTGGCCGGCGCAAGCAACGACACCGACAAGTACGGCTATCGCTGCTTCGTCGCGCTGCGTCAGTCGGGCCGGATCGTGCATCCGCTCAACCCGCGCGCCCCGGAGATCGCCGGTCAAAAGGCCTTCGCGTCCCTGCGCGACATCCCCGGTCCGGTCGTGTCGCTGTCGGTCGTCACACCGCCCGCCGTCACCGAGCGCATCGTCGATGACGCCATCGCTGCCGGTGTTCGCTTTGTCTGGATGCAGCCCGGTGCCGAAAGTCCCGCTGCTGTGGCCAAGGCCGAAGCCGCCGGACTCCACGTCATCGCCGATGGCTCGTGTGTCCTGGTCGAGCTGGCCAAGCGCCGCGTCTAGTCCCGCCCGTAGCCGATCTCCGCAAGGTACGCCTCGCGAATCTTGCGCGACGACTCCGCCCCCTGATCCTGCCCGAGCTTCCTAAGCACCTTCGCCAGCTCTTCATGAATCAGCGAAACCAGCCGGTGATCGTGGGGCCGACTGAGCAGGCTCAGCGCTTGCGACAGACCCGCCGCCGCTCGCTCGATCTGCCCAAGCTCTTGCTGCGCCCGCGCCAGCGCCAGCAGTGCCCAGCTTTCCCCGTCCGGCGACTGCATCCCCGGTGCCCCGTGCCGCGCCAGATCGAGCCCCAGCTGCGCCGTAAACATCGCCGCCTGCGCTTCCCCCGATTGTAGATACGCCCGGCTGAGCACCACCAACGTCGGCAGGCTCGCCGGACCCAGCTTGCTCGCCAGCGCATCGCACTCCGCGAACGTGTCCGCCGCTTCCTTCGCCTGACCGAGCAGCCGATGACACAGCGACAGGTTTGCCAGCAGCCGGACCCGATCGTCGTTGTGGTGTCGCAGCAGCCCGCGATGACGCTCAAACGTCGCCACCGCTTTGTCCACCTGCCCAAGCTCCAGGTACGCTTCGCCCAGCACCGACAGCACCCGCGCGCTGTCGAACATCTCGCTCCAGCTCAGCACCGTATCGAGCTTGGGCGTCAGCAGCGCAATCACCTGCCGAGGATTCCCGAGCTGAAGCGCCGCCCGCGCCATCCGCGACAGCACCAGGCTCTCGTCTCGCTCTTGCTCGGTCCGATTCGCCGCCGCCAGCGCCTGTTCCAGGTAGCGCTGACACTGCTCGCGACTGCGCGCTTGCAGGTACAGCTCGCCCAGCCGCAGCAGCGCCGGAACCTGCGCTTCGTCTTTGGCGTCCGTCAGCGTCAGCCGCTTTTCCGCGCACGCAATCGCTTCCGGCAGCTTCCCCGACAGCGCCCACACGTCCGACAGCCGATCCAGCGCCAGCAGCATCAGCGCGGGCTGCTGCGTCTTTTCTGCCAGTCGCTGCGCCGCCTCACACGACTGCACCGCCCGGTCGAGCTGCCTTGCCCGCAAGTGCACATACGCCGCTTCGAGGTGCGCCTGTCCCGAAAACGACTTGTCGATGTGCTCGCCGCTCTTGTGCAGACAGGTGTCCAGGTTTTCGACCGCGCACGGATAGTCCGCCGCATCCGAGTACGCCCGCGCCAGATCCAGCAGCAGATCGCACTCTTCGCTCAGGTCTTTGCGCGCCCGCGCGTCTTCCAGCGCCAGCAGCAGCTGCGGCAGCTTTTCGGTCGGTTGCGGCAGTCGCAGCGTCGGAACCATGCCCGATGACGACAGGTTGGAGCTGCCCATCCCCGCGACCGGACCCACCGCGCCATTGAGACCCGACAGCGACGAACGACTTCGCCGCCGCGACGCCCACAGCCCGACCGAAGCGACAGTGACCACCACCACCACGCCGGACAGTGCGGTGCGCCCCGACATGCAGCCGCCCAGCACGAGCGGCCACAGTGCGAGCAGTCTACGAATCAAGAAGCGACCTCTTACTGGGGAACCGACCCGCTCCGTTCTAAGCGCTCGAGCAGGCGGGCAGAAGACTCGGACAGGCGGCGAAACACCACACCCATGCCCGGCGGCGAGGTCTGGACCCGAATCACTTCGGCCACGCCTTCTACGATCTCGATCTCCTCCAGCAGGATCGAAAACCGGACGTTGACGCGAGTCCCCACCGGCAGCGGATCTTTGGAACGAATAAACGCCCCGGTCCGCGACACGTTGACGACGTATTCGCTTAGGTGTGCATCGACCGCCTCGAACTCGGCATTTACCACCGTGCGATGCGCCCGGGGATTCATGGCCTCTTTCGCCATTGTTAGCGGCCCCCTCTCTTACGGAACGTGCAGTAGCAAGCAGGCATGCGAGATGCCATTTTACCAGCTTTTATCGGGCTTTTGCGCTGTCTTTCGCCTCACCTCCTGGGACAGACTGCCGCAGTGTGTCAGAAGCGGACGATGAGTGAGCCGTGGCGTACAAGTCGAGGCACTTACTCGGCAAAGCCCCCTCGAATCTCGCTAGAGATGACAGAGAGCTTGGTGATAAGCTGACGACAAACTGACCGTTTCGCGGCGCCCAGCCAGGGCACCCCAGAGAGGATCGTGGCCCAAGATGAGCGATACCACCCAGCCAGTGTGCAGCTTCGCGGACCTGCTCGCCCTGCTCCAGAAGGATGGCGTGCCCCACGAAGCCAACCTGCCTGGTGCCGAGCTGATCATTCCGACGCAGCGCGGCGCACTTGACGCGGTCCTGCTTTTGCGCTGGCAGCAAGACGCCGGCGTGGTCCAGTTCATCCAGCCGCTGCCGTTTGAGGTTCCCAAAGAGCGCATCCCCGCGATCGAAGCCGCGATCTGTCGCCTAAACCCCGCGCTCGTCGTGTCTGGCTTCGAGCTGGCCTACGAGCAGCGCCGGATCGGCTTCCGCACCACGCTGCCCTTTATGCCGCGCGGCGGACTCACTGCCGAAGAAATCCAGGCCTTCTTTCGCGTCACGGTGAAGACCGCAGCGGACTTTTTGCCGACGCTTTCGCGGATTGCCCAGGGACTTGCCAGCCCCGAAAACGTGCTCGCCGATGCGCAAGCCGACATGGCCCAGCGCCAAGGTGCCAGCGGAAACGGCGCACAAGGCCCTGGATCACTCGGAACCTACTAAGCCACGCGACGCACCCTGTGCCTTGCCAGATGGAATCGCTATGTCTTTGTCCGACACGCACCAGCGCCTCTTTGCAGCCCGCAAGAGCGCGTATCAGACGCTTGAGCCCTACGTTGGGTAGCGCGATGCGGAACACGCTTGTACTCACCCTTTCCTTGTCGGCGGCGCAGCTGCTTGGGCCGGTCCTGCCTGCGCGGGCGCAGTCGGGCTCGATCGAGCAAGAGTGGCGCGTCCTGACCGAAGCGCAGGCCGCCTACCTGCGCGGCAACACCTTGGCCGAGCGTGGCGACCTGCCCGCCGCCAACCGCGAGTGGGATCAAGCCATCAACGGCTTTCAGCAGGTCCTGCGCACCAACGCCATGCGAACCGATCTGTATGCGCCGCTCGCCGACATCCACATCCGGCGCGGACATCCGGCGGTTGCGTACGCGCTGCTCACCCAGCAGGTGCGCGGCGGCGTAAATGATCTGTCCGTAAAGATCCAGGTTGCGCGCGCGCTGCGGGCGATGAACCGTCGCGCCAAGGCCGTCAGCCAGGTCGAGGAGCTGCGCAAAGCCTATCCAAACGACGCCGAAGTCGCCGCCCTGCATGCCGAGCTGCTCGCCGAAGATGGCCAGGTCGATCAGGCGCTGATGCTGCTGCTCCTGGTGCTGCCCAAGCTTCCGCTCGACGGGCGCTTTCCGGGCACCGATGGCGTGTCGATGCGCAAGCTGCACGCCCGGCTGCTCCTTGCCAAAAACCGAGGTGTCGAGGCCGTGGGCGGGCTGACCGAGCTGCTCAAGGCGCGTCCAAACGACGCCGAAGCGCTGCTGCTTTTGGGGCAGGCGCAGGTCGCGCTTGGCAAGCACACCGACGCCATCACCACCTTGCGGCGCTACCTTGGCATCGTGCCCAAGGACGGTCGGGCGCAGGCATCGCTTGGGCAAGCGCTCGCCGAAAGTGGCCAGCTGCTCGCCGGGATTGAGCAGCTCGAACAAGCGGGCGAGACGGCGGATTCGCTGGCGATGCTCGGGCAGCTCTACCTGCGCAAGGTGCCGCCCGATACGCCCGCCGCGCTCACGGCCCTGGGCAAGGCCCTTTCGCTTTCGCCCGGCAACCTGCGTGTCTGTGCCGAGCTTTCGCAGCTGCGCGACCAGGCCGGTCAAGGCCCGCAAGCCGTCGCCGAGATCGAGCGCTGCACCGAGCCGCTGCTTGGACCCGATGGCCACCTGGGCACCGTGGACGGCTGGGCGCAAAAGGCGCTGCTTTTGCGGCTCGACCTGCAGCTGAAAAACAACAAGTTTGAGCCCGCGATGCTGACGTGGAAGGGCGTGCAGGCGCGCTATCCCGGCCTGTCGTCCCTGCAAGGCAAGCTGGCGAGCGCGATCATGCGGCGCGGGCTGTCGAAGCTGCCGACCACCGCGCAGCCGTCGAGCGCGGGCCTTGCGGATCTGCAAGAAGCGCACAAGCTCGCGCCCAGCTTGCAGACGGCCCAGGCGCTGGCGCTGGGACTTATCGCGGCGGAAAAGCCGCAAGACGCGCTGGCCACGCTGCAAAATTACTTAAAAGACGGGGCCACCGAGCCGCGCTTTCTCGGCGCGTACGGACGGGCGCTCCGCGATGCGGGACAAGCGCAAGACGCGCTGCTCGTGCTGCAAAAGGCCGAAGGGCTGACCTCGACCGCACCGGCCAACCAGCCGCTCAAGCTCGCGCTGCGCCAAGAGATCGCGCAGTGCTACCTGGTGCTCTCGCAGCCGCGCCTGGCGCAAAAAGCGGTCGCAGGGGCCAGCGATGATCTGTCGCAGCAGATTCGCGCCCAGGCCGGCATCGTCTCGGTGCGGATGCTGTTTGCCGCTGTCCCGCCCGGCACCCAGCCGAGCTTTCCGTCCGTGATGTTTGTCACCCAAGGCGTGCTGCGCGGCGGCCCGGCGGTCCTGCCGATTCAGCGCGCCGAAGCCAAGCTGTGGCAGGTGATCGCGCTCGCGGGGAGCGGTCAGATTGACATCGCGGCCAAGCTGGTTGCAGAGGTCGCGCAGCTCTTTGACGCGCCGACGCTCGAAGCGGTGATGGGCAAGGGCGGGCTGCCCCACCTGCAAGCGCGGGTGCTGCTACGCCTGGGCGACCTGTATCAGGGCAGCACGCTCGCCCAGCAGGCGATGCCCTCGCTCACCCCCGAGCAGGCCCGCGCCCTGCACAGCACCATCGCCACCACCTTCAACAACAAAGCGGTCGAGGTCGCGCACAAGGGCGACTACGACCGCGCAAGCGGGCTTCTGCGCACGGCCCTTCCCCAAGCCCAGGCGTCGAGCCCACCGCAGCTCCTGCGCGTCCTGTACAACCAGGCCGTGCTTCAGCTTCTGCGCGGGCGGCCCGACGATGCCAAGGCGATGCTCGCCAAGCTGGACCCGGTGCAGCTTCCTGACGTGCTGGTCTTGCAAGGGGCGCTGTTGGAAAGCCAGGGCGATCCACGCGGCGCGCTCGACCTGTACCGGCGCTACCTGCAAGCCGCCGCCGTCCCGCAGACCCCGCCGCTTTCCCAAGTGACCGAGCTGCGCGAGTGGGTCGATGCGATGGCGCGCTTTTACGAAGGGGCCGCACCGGGGGCCGATCCCATTGCCGATCCAACCAAAGCGGGCAAGCGTCCGGTACGGAGGCAGCCATGATTCAGCGCGTTCTTACAGTGCTGTGCGTGCTGCTCGGCCTGACCCACGCGGCGCTGGCCGCCCCGGAGCGCGTGCTCGCCATCTATCTACCCGGCGTCTACTTTCCGCAGCTGGAGCGCAAGCTCGACCTGGGCAGTGAGCTGGCAACGCACCTGCAAAAGAAGCTCGGCGACAAGTACCACCTGAGCGCGCGCGTCTACGTGTCCGCCGAAGCGATGGACGCCGACGCGAACCGGATTGCCATGATCCTCACCGAGTCGCCCTATGTGGCGCAGAACCTGCCCAAGCTTCTGCCCCTGGCGGCGGCGGGGACCGGCAGCGACACCCGGCTCGCGGTGCTGGCCACGGCGGCGGTGCGCAGCCTGACCGACCTCAAGCGCGGCGGCCTGGTCTATGCGTCGCCGGTCGAGCCGCCCCAGGCCTTTTTGGAACACTTTGTCTTTGAAGGCGAGCTGGCGATCGGCAAAGACATGCTCCAGCCCGCCCGCGATGTCGCCTCGGCGCTTAGCCTTCTGTCGGTGCAAAAAGCCCAGGCGGTGCTGCTCTACGAAGACAACCTGGCGAGCATCCGGGCCCAGAACCTGCGAACGCTCTACCGCAGCGAGCTTCTGCCGCGCCCCACCGTGGTGCTGCCCGGTCGCACCGCCGATCCCGCCGAGCAGCAGAAGCTCAAAGACGCGCTCACGTCGTTTAAGGGGCTGGTTCATCCCGACCTACAGACGTTCCACCCGGTGACGGATGGGCCGTACCAAAAGCTGCGCGATCGGATGCAGCAAAAGTCCCGCCGTCAGCCCAAGCTGCTGGAGCTAACCGACGAGCCGACCCAGCTGCCGATGCCGCGCCTGGCCCAGCCGACCCCGCTGCAAGTCCCGCTCAAAGCGTTTGCGCCGGTCGATTAGCGAGCGGCCCCGCTGCGGCCTGCCGCGCTAGCGAGCCGGTCGACGCGGCCCATCCGCTGCGCGCGTCCCCAAGGCAAACAAGATGCCGTCCTGAAACGAGCTACGGGTCAGCAGGCTGCCAAAGTCGACGCCCAGCTGAACCAGCGTCTGCGCGATGGCGGGACGCAGCCCGGTCAGCACCGCCGTTGCCCCCAGAAGCCGCAGCCCCTGCGCCGCCCGCACCAGCGTCTCTGCCCCGTAGCCGTCCAGATCGCGCACCCCGGTCACATCAATGATCACGATCCGCGCCCGGTGGCTGTTGGCCCCGTGGAGCAGTGTCTCTAGGATCTGCGTTGCCCGCTGCGGATCAATGTGTCCGATGAGCGGCAGGGCAATCACATCGCTCGCGAGCGGGATGATCGGCGTGCTCAGCTCGGCCATCGCCTCGGACTGGCGCACAAGCCGCTCGTTTTGCTCGCGCAGCTTGTCAATCAGCGCGGATCGCTCACGCTCGGCGTCCGAGCGGGCCTGCTCGGCCTGCTGCTGCTCGGTGATGTCGACGATCACGCCTTCCCAGCTGGTCGATCCGTCGGGGTTGCGCTTGGGCACCGACTGCGCCCGAATCCACTTGATCCGGCCATCGCCGAACTTGAGCCGCCCCGCCCAGTTAAATGGCGACAGATCGATGATCGACTGCTCCACCACCTTTTGAAAGCCCGGCAGGTCGTCGGGGTGGATCACATCCATGCTGTAGCGCACGTCGGCCACCATCTCCGCAGGCGTCATGCCGTAGATGTTCCGGCAGCCCTGGCTGACAAAGCCAAAGCGCGCGACCCCAGTCGTCGACAGCGTCCACCGGTACAGCATCACCGGCGCGGCATCGAAGATCGATTGCAGCTCCGCAAAGTCGCGGCGGGCGGCAAGGAGCTGCTCTTGCAGGTCGCTGTCCTGCGGGGTCGACACAATCGGAGGCGTTGCTTGCTGGCTCAACGTTCGATCCTTTTCAGGCTTTAACTTCACAGTATACAGCGACAGACCTCGGTTTTTGCCTCGGCCCGGCTGCCCTGTCCGCCCTTTTCTGCGACGACCGCCCCCCACCTACAGCCCCCCAGCCCACGCAGCGTGTACGCGCACAATCGGTCGCCGGCAGCCTGCCAGCGCAGTGTGTGCGCGTTCGATCGGTACATGGCAGGCTGCCGCAGCAGTTTGTGCGCGTTCGATCGGTACATGGCAGGCTGCCAGCGCAGTTTGTGCGCGTTCGATCGGTACATGGCAGGCTGCCGCAGCAGTTTGTGCGCGTTCGATCGGTACATGGCAGGCTGCCATGCACGGATCTGCGCAACTTCGGGATCGCAGGCAGGCTGCCATGCACGGATCTGCGCAACTTCGGGATCGCGGACAGGCTGCCATGCACGGATCTGCACGACTTCGGGATCGCGGACAGCCTGCCATGCACGGATCTGCACACAGTTTGAAAAAGTGGTCGGGACACTGCACAAGCTGGGAATAGTTTTTGTGGGGGGGCGGTTGTGTAGGGCATCCATCCAAGGAGAAGTCCATGCAGATCCCTACATTGTTCGCGACCCTGGCCTTGTCTTCTGTTCGCCGTGAGCTTCGCTACACGCTGGTGCGGATTCGACCGCTCGGCTGGGCGACCTCGCAGATCTTGGTGTTTGATGCGCTGCTGAAGGGCTGTGACAACCTGATTGCCCAAGAAACGAAGCTGCGTGACGCGCTGGAGGACGCCGAAGCGCAGCTCGATCACATCGATGGCGAGCTGGATGTACTGGTGCTGCACATCGACAAGTTCATTCGGGCATCGATGGGCGGCGGGCCGCGCGACCTGTTGCTCAAGGCGCTGTTCCAAGGTCAGTCGGCGAGCCGGTTTGTGCGACCGCAGCTTGGGCCGGAGCTGGACCATGTGCGGACGTGGCCGGCGCTGCTCGCGGGGGCTCCGCTGGCGAAGCTGGTGACGCTGGGAACCGATGTGGCGGCGCTGATGACGCGAATCGACACGGCGATCACGGCGCACGCGAAGGCATCAGCGGACATGGCGGCCTTTGAGCTGAACGTGCACGGCCCGTTTGTGGCCAAGGTGAACGGCGAGCGGCAGTCGCTGGCGGGGGAAGCGATGAAGCAAAAGCGGCTCGATGGCAGCAGCGGCGAAGTGGGGCTGTTTCGGCGGCAAACCAAGCCACGGGCGAAGGCGCCGCTGACGCTGACCGCGATCGAGCGGCTGATTCGCGAAGCGGAAGCGGACGTGGCGGAGCTCAAGGCGCAGCAGACCGAGCTTGTGGCCGAGGCGGCGGCGGAAGTCGAAGCGCAGGCCGAGCGGCAGCGCAAAGAGGCCGCGCTGCGGGAGCTTCAGAAGCTCGAAGCCGAGACGAAAGAAAAGACCAAAGCCCTGCGCAGCGAGCTGGGCCTGAACTAGCAGAAGGTGGGGGGGCGGGCGAGGCAGGCTCGACTTCGAAGGGGAAGGGGCGGATGGGATCCGGTCCAAGCCTCGGGGATGCCGTCGTGGACCTGCAAAACCTGTCTCCGCTCGGCGGGCAGGGCGACCCCAAGGGCGGCGAGACCTTGGCCATGGGCCATGGATCGTCTTTCGGTCCGTCAGCGATGGGAAAACAGGTCGCGCAGCATGGACTCGAACTGCTCACGCGACATGTGTAGGTTTCGGTCGAGCCACAGGTATGACAGGCCGTGGACGACGGCCCAGCTGCGCAGGACGTTGGGGTTTGACTCGCCGGACTTGACGCTGACCAAGGAAGGATCTTTGCCCTGGGCTTCGGCCAGCGATGCGACGAGGGTGAGGAACGTGGCGTCGCGGATCTCGGCAATGCGCGCAAACTCATGCAGGCCGGTGAGCGTGCGGCTGAACATGACGCGAAAGTAGCCCTCGTACTCGACCGCAAACTGAACATAGGCGCGACCGATGCGGCCCAGGCGGTCGGGCGGGTCGCCGGGCTGCGGGGGCTGGCCGGCTTGCGCAAAGGCGCGGTGGAGCATCGAGAAGCCGAGTCGGGCAACCTCGACGAGCAGATCGTTTTTCGAGGAATAGTGGCGGTAGACGGCTGCGATCGAGACGCCGCACGCTTGGGCCAGCTCGCGGACGGTGAAGTCGATGGATCCAGAGCGCTCGACCAAGCGGACGACCTTGTTTACAAGGTCTTCTTTCAAGTTGCCGTGGTGGTAGCGAGACGCACGCGGCTTGGCACGTACGGGACGGGACGATCGACCAAAGGTGCTCATGGGATGGCTTTTATGTAAACATGTGATTACTTCCGGTGGCAACTGCCAAAGAAGGACGCGCCCGGTAGAAGACTTGCCAAGTGGGCGCAAACAATGGATATGAGCGCGGGAGACAAAGTTCATGAGTGTTCTGTTTGCGTACGTTCACTATGTGTCGTTTGCGCTGGCGCTGGCGCTGCTGGTGCAAGAGTGGTCGGTGCTCAAAGAGGTGCCGCACAAGCCGGGACTGCTGCGACGGCTGGCGGTGATTGATGGGCTGTACGGCCTGGCGGTGCTCGGGTCGCTGTCGAGCGGACTGCTGCGCGCGTCGCTGACGGAAAAAGGCTGGGACTACTACCTGCACAACGGGATGTTCCACGGCAAGCTGACGCTGTTTCTGCTGGCGGCGCTGGTGTCGCTGTACCCGACGATCTACTTCTTTCGGAAGCGCAAGATCGCGGACGACGCGCAGCTTGATGCGACGGATCTGGCGGCGCTAAAGAAGATCAAGCGCTGCTTGCTTATCGAGATGCACCTGTATGCGATCATCCCGCTGCTGGCTTCTCTGATGGCGCGAGGGTACGGGGTTAGGTAGTCGGTTGGATTGCCGTAGGACTCTTTTGGTGTGGCGGGGCCACGGCGGGTTTGTGTTCAAGGAGGAAACCTGGGTTTCCTCCTTGGGAACCTCCTTCCAGATGGAGAGCTCTGGAGTTTTCTTTTCCCCCCCATCCCCCCTTCGGGGGCGGACCCCCCTAACCCCCCTGTTCGAGGGGGGAATGAAGAGGAGTCCAGTGGGTGATGTGCTGGACTTGTACCTCCTCGATACAAGACCGCTTTGGGGACGGCGTTGGGGAACGCCGGCAGACTTCAGACAAAGAGCGGTCCCCACGCCGAGCGCAGCGATGGCCCGCCGAGCGCAGCAAAGGCGAAAGCCTCCATTGATCCTGAAGCTGTCACGGTATTCTGGGCTCCCTTTCCCTCAACGGGGAAAGGGCTGGGGATAGGGGCTGCCCCCTCACCGAGGGGGGATGGGGGGGAGGCCTACTCTGCCCAGGGAAAGAGGGTTCCAAAGGGAGAAAACCGCCC
>CALMML010000341.1 GCA_937868485.1 uncultured Myxococcales bacterium
GCAGGATGATTCGCGCCAGCTGCCGCAGCGACACGTCCTGTCCTTCACCGCTGGAATAGCTTGGCGGCGTGACGGTTGCGAGCAGTGTGTCTGGTAGGTGCATGGGCTCCACCACCGACTCGCTGACCACCGTTGCTGCATAGTCCATTGTGTTGCGAAGCTCGCGCAGATTGCCCGGCCAACGATAGCGGAGCAGCACGTCCATCGTCGCCGGAGACAGCCAAACTGGATCGCGACCTGCCCGCACACACGCCTCACCAAGAAAAGTCCGCGCCAAGATCGGAAGCTCACGCTGCCGTTCCCGCAGCGGAGGCATCGTGAGCACTGCGGTACTCAGGCGAAAATACAGATCCTGGCGAAATCGACCGGCAGCTACTTCGTCGAGCAGTCGCCGGTTGGTCGCAGCGACGATGCGAAAGTCGACGCTGCGCTCGCGAGTATCTCCGACACGAACGATTTTCTTGGTCTCCAGCGCCCGCAGCAGCTTCGCCTGGAGCGCCAGCGATAGCTCACCTAGCTCGTCGAGAAAGACGGTTCCCCCTTGCGCCGATTCGAGCAGCCCGATCTTGGTCGCAACTGCCCCCGAAAACGCCCCTTTTTCATGTCCGAACAGCTCGCTTTCGGCCAGGCTTTCGGGCAGCGCTGCGCAGTTTATGCTGATGAGCCGCTGGCCTCGACGTTTCGAGCTGGCGTGAAGCACCTGCGCCGCAATCTCTTTGCCACTTCCGGTCTCGCCGCAGACAAGTACCGGCAAGTCGCTCTGCGCCAGCCGCTCGATGAGCGCATACAGCCGCACCATGGCGGGATCTGCGACCACCACCGCCCGATCGCCAACCCGCAGCGTCGTCATAGCTCGCGTCGCTGAGAGCACCTGAGCCGGCGCCGCTTGGCCTGCTGCCGAGCGTGCTCCTTCGAGTAGTGCATCGACATCGTAACCGTCGCTGGGACAGCAGGCATAGCCAACCCGCAGCGGCGCAAAGGCCGCGAGCGCGGTCATCAGCTGGGCTGCCAGCTTCTGGGCATCTTCCTCGTCGGCATCGGGGCGCAGGATCACCAGCGTATCGGCTTGATCCATGGCCAGGACATCTTCGATATGAAGTAGCGGACTGAGTGCTTCGGCCACCTTCTGTCGCTGCTTGACAAGTGGTTCGGCCAGACGAACGGCCAAAACACTGCTTGCTCGACGCGTGTGTAGGGCTCGCTCAGCTTCCTCCTCCAAGCGGGCGCGCAGCGGCTCCGGCGTATCGTAGATGGGTCGAACCAGTACGCCGCGCTTTGGACGGCTGAACAGCAGACTCACGTCGCACAAACTCAGGACATCGCCTGGCAAAAGACGACGAGGCCTGGCGATCCGCTCTCCGTTCACGCGCGTCCCGTTGTGGCTGCCCAGGTCGACGAGAGTCACTTCTTCGTCCAGGATATCGAGTCGCGCATGCTGTCGAGACACCTGTGGGTCTTGCAGCCGCACCTGACAGTCCGGCGCTCGACCGATCAAAAGCTGTCCACTGCGCGGAAGTTCAACGATGGAAGAAGAGCCGGCCTCGACGACCATGATCTGTCCGGGCGTCGCACCCTCTGCGGTCGGATGAACCCGAGAGCACAGCGTCACCGTCGCAGTCATCGGCACAGGCGTAGCAATGGGCATGGCCGAGACATGTTACTCGCATTTGCTCGTGTCATCTAGGCACCGACGTTCGGCTTGGCACAGCCGCTGCAACAGAGTCCCTGCACAAACCCAGTTGGAGATCAGCGCATGTTTAGGCCCATTCGATCTCAGCTCGCCACCGTCAGCCTTGTTGCACTCGTCGCAGCGCCTCTTTTGTCGAGCGGGTGCGCGATCTCCGGCACGGTCGTTGCGATGGAAACCGCCGAGACGCTCAAGCGCGGTGAGGTCAGCGTCACGGCGATGGGCGGTCTGGGAGGCCTGCCGACTCCCTATCCGTACAATCTCGGCGCAGGGGGCGGGGGGCGTGTCCGCATCGGAATCGGTGGCAATCAGGAAGTGCGAGCAGAGGCCACCGGAATCACGACGGGGAATGACTACTTCTTGGTTGGAGGCAGCGTCAGCTACA
>CALMML010000342.1 GCA_937868485.1 uncultured Myxococcales bacterium
CAGCGCTTCATGGCTCGGCCTTTCTGGAGGAGCTGGGACTACGTCATCCCGCCGCAGTCCAGCGCTTCATGGCTCGGCCTTTCTGGAGGAGCTGGGACTACGTCATCCCGCCGCTTTGCGCAGCGCTTCCCACAGATGGGAGAAGTTGAGGAGGATCTCCTTGATTCCTCGTCTGACATCTTGGGAATTGAGGGCCTGTGTACTCATCGCAGTATGAGCATCGAGTGCCGACATGATGGCGTTGTCCAGCTCGTGATCGAGATCGGGCGAGGCCGCAAACTGTTCCTTGGTGTTGTTCTGCGCCTGCTTGCGGAGCTTTTCAGACTCCAGAATCTTGCCCATGATCACGTTGTTGACGTACACCAGCTTGTCTTGGTCGCTCAGCTCGCCTTGAAAGAGATCGTTGAGCTTGCGAATGACTTCGGCGAGGAGGACTTTTTCCTTCTCCTGAACGCTGCCGCTGCCGGTCTCTGTCAGGGGGGCGAGCTTGGGCGTCTCTCCCTCGTGAAGCGGCATCGCACGCTTGCCGAGATTCCGCAGGTGATGATGGGTCAGTACGATCTTCGATAGATCGATTCCTTCGCGCTGCCGACCAAACTCTAGCTGCGGCAGAATGAGCTTGTAGAAGATCGCTCGCTTTTCAATCGCAGTGTTTTGGTAGTCGAAGATCTGCGAAAGGAAGGTGTACAGCCTCACAAACGCGCCCATGTCGCGCTTGAACTGAAGGAGTGCTTCCAGTTCATCCCGCGCGGACTCTGTGGCCTGCTGATCCTGCCGCTGCTTTGCGGTACGGAGTGCTTGTTCCGCTGCCTGGTAGCGCTTCATTAGTCGGTCGCAGACTGGAGCGATGGCAGTCGACAGCTCTCCCGGTTTGGCGTCCGGCTTGTACTGAACGGTTACGACGCGCTCGATCTCAAAGTCGTCGTAGTGCCCGGCTGCATCGAGCTTGGCGCGCAGATCAAAGACCAAGTTGGGATCGGTGGTCGACTGAAGCTCTGCCGTGGTGTGATACATCTTGAAGGCTTCCAAGATGTCCTCTGCTTCGTTCACAAAGTCGACGACGTAGGTCGTGTCCTTGCCGGGATAGGCGCGATTGAGCCGCGACAGAGTCTGCACCGCTTGAATTCCGGCCAGCCGCTTGTCGACATACATTCCGCACAGTAGCTTTTGATCAAAGCCGGTCTGGAACTTGTTGGCGACGAGCAGGATCTGAAACTCATCGGTCTTAAACGCCTCGCTGATCTCTCGTCCTTTCAGCGTTGGATTCAGCGCCACACTGTCTTCTGTGAATTTGTCTGGCCCAGAGACTGCATCCGAAACCTCTCCTGAAAACGCGACCAGGGTCCGCAGCTTGTAGCCGTGCTCTTTGATGTACTTTTCCATCGCGAGCTGCCAGCGCACCGCCTCGACACGACTGGCCACCACCACCATCGACTTGGCTTTGCCTTGCAGAAGTGGCGCGACATACTGGCGGTGGTGCTCCACGACAATTTGCACCTTCTGCGCGATGTTGTAGGGGTGCAGGCGGACCCAGCCCATGATGCTCTTCATCGCGGCGTGGCGTTCGACCGTCTTGTCGTCGAGATCCTTGCCCTCGTGCGCCAGCTTAAACGCCAGCTTGTAGCTGGTGTAGTTCTGGAGCACATCGAGGATGAACTTTTCCTCGATGGCCTGGCGCATCGAATAGACATGGAACGGCGTAGGCAGATTGTCCGGCCCCGCAGGCCGCGAGGGATCGGGCCGAGTCCCAAACAGCTCCATCGTCTTGGCTTTGGGAGTCGCAGTGAACGCAATGAAGGTGATGCCAGAGTCCGCCGCTCGAGCTGCCATGCTGGCCGCCAGCAGGTCTTCGGTGCTGACTTCACCGCCATCGCGTAGCTCTGCCAGCTCCTCCGCAGACAGCACTTCCTTGAGCTTCTTGGACGCCTCGCCGCTCTGCGAGCTGTGCGCTTCATCGGCAATCACCGCAAAGCGCTTGCCCTCGGTCGCGGCCAGCTTTCGCACCGCTTCGATCGCGAACGGAAACGTCTGGATCGTGCAGACCACGATCTTTTTGTCCCCGGATAGCGCCTTCGCCAGCTCGCTGCTTTTGCTGGCGGACTTCCCCTCGATCGTCGCGACCACGCCACTGGTACGCTGAAAATCCGTCAGCGCGGTCTGAAGCTGCGAATCAATCACGGCGCGATCCGAGATCACCAGCACCGAATCAAACAGCTTGTGGTCCTTGGCATCGTGTAGCTCGGCCAGAAAGTGCGCCGTCCAGGCAATCGAGTTGGTCTTGCCCGAGCCCGCCGAGTGCTGCACCAGATACCTGGCACCTGCACCGTCGGTGAGTACCGCTGCTTGAAGCTTGCGAGTCACATCGAGCTGGTGATAGCGCGGGAATATGAAGTCTACTAAATGCTTCTTATCGTCCAGCTTCGGACTTAGGTAGCGGCCCAGGATCTCTAGCCAGCCTTCGCGTGCGAAGACCTGCTGCCACAGATACGCGGTTCGGTGTCCGCTTGGATTTGTGGGATTGCCTGCGCCACCGTGGTCGCCCAGGTTGAACGGCAGAAAGCTCGTCGCTGCGCCGTCCAACTTGGTGGTCATGTAGACCTCGCTGTCGCTCACCGCAAAGTGAACCAGCGCGCCACCGGGAAAGCTCAGCAGCGGCTCGGCGGGCTGGCCTTTGGGCTTTGGCTCGCGGTCGAAGCGGTACTGATCGATGGCATCGCGGACACTCTGCTTGAAGTCGGTCTTCAGCTCGACCGTCGCCATCGGCAGGCCGTTGAGCAGCAGCACCAAGTCGATGCTGTTTTGATTGTGCAGCGAATAGCGAACCTGCCGCACCACCCGCAGCCGGTTTTGCGCATAGCGCGCCAAGATGTCGGGATTGATGCCGAGCGCCGGACGAAACTCCGCCAACTTCAGCGTCTGCTTGAGCCCGAGGAGATCGATTCCCTGCCGCAGCACCGACAGCGTGCCGCGCTGATCAAGCTGAGCCCGCAGCCGCGCCAGCAGCACCTCCGCAGCCTTGGCACCATGACTCTTGGTCAGAGCGGCCCACTCTTTCGGCTGGGTCGTCTGCACAAAGTCGAGCACATCCGATGGAAACAGAGCCCGCGCCCGGTCATACCGCTGCGCATCGCCTTCGACATACAGCCAGCCGTGCGAGGCCAGGTATTCACAGACCTCGGTCTCGAACGCAAGCTCTCGGTCCAGGCTCATGCCGCGACTCCTTGCGCAAGCTGCCGCACATCAATCTG
>CALMML010000343.1 GCA_937868485.1 uncultured Myxococcales bacterium
TTTTTCGGGATGTTAGTACGTTGGAATCCGTAATAAAAGTCAAGCGCTTGCTCGCGAAGGACGCTGGCTTCACCAGATGTCCACGGGCAAGTCCATCTGAGGTCCAGCCTCTAACCCTCGCGCCGCTTGTTTCGCCAGACGGCGCAACCCTCGCGCTTCCCTCTTGCGTCTCCACCAACGAGGGTCATGCGCTCTCACTCGTTGTCGTTTCCCTCGCACTGTCTGCGCGCTCTGTCTGTCCTGACCGTCTCGATTTGGCCTGGAATCAGGTATGCTACAGCGTGGTCCACGGACGTCTCATGAAGCGATCCCACTGGCTGTCTTGCACCTCGATGATGGTTCTGCTGCTCGGCGGTTGCCATGGCCTGCCGCCGCTGGAGCCCGGCAGCGTCGTGGTTCAGTATCCAGTGTGGGAGCGCGCAGACTGCACCCTCAACCTACAGCGCACCTTCCCGGGCGGCTCTTTGATCATCGACAGCGAGGGCGCGTTTCGCTCGGCCTTCGAGTGTCACCACGACACCAACCAGCGGGCAGCCGGAGAACCGATCGTGGACTTTTCGCGCGAGCTGTTGGTGGTCTTCCTGGCCGACGGGAAAGGTCACGTCCCCAAGCTTGTGCGGCTTCAGCGCAAGGGCGACCGACTGACGGCGCTGTTTGGCGTCGAGTCCTACTGTGGTGGGGCTCCGCCGTCTTACCTGACAGCCGTTCATTCGTTCTTGGTTCGTCGCGCGCCGCTCACAGCAGAGAGCAAAGTCGTCACGCTGCATCGCGGTCCGCGCTGTCCCAACAACCTGCCGTAGCACACTGCATCGGTACAAAACGGGTCTGTTCCGTTAGGCTGTATCCAAGGAGCGTGTTTGGATGACGCTGCGATCCGTCTTGTGGTGTGCGTTATTGGCCTCCTTCTTCGGACACCTCGGGTGTGCGCACGGTGGACCCTCAAAAGGACCGACGGTGCCGGTGAAGTGGCGACCGCTCCGCGCACCATGTCTGCCGACGCCGGGACCCCTCTTTGACTCGAAGTGGCCGACGCTCAAGCGACTCTCTTCAAACCGTCCGCTGGAGCTGTCGTCCGAGACGGACTTCGCCGCGCTGTTCGGCTGTGCATCGGGCGTCGATTGGAACAGCGAGCGCCTGGTGCTCCTGATGCTTGAAATACGGCACATGGACTCCATTTTCGTCAGTCAACTTGCGCTACAAAATGACGCGCTGCGGCTCCGCATCCATGTCGACTGTGGACCTGGCTACGATGACCACTCCCGTCGGATGGAAGGCAGTCATGTCTTCTTTGCCATGTTGATTCCGGCCTCGCGATCGCGCTTAGAGGTTCAGTACGGAGACGGCGACAGCTTCACGACGAACTATCAAAAAATCATCCGCCACTGCACCACGATTCCGCAGGAGAGGCCGCTGACGATCCCTGGTTCCTCTCAAGGTCTGCAAGTAGGCAGGTAGCACCGACGCTGAACGTGAAGCCCGCCGGAGCGCTTCTGTCGTCATTTGGGAAGCGCGAATCCTTCCACAAGGTTGTCTCGCGATCCGCTGTGCATCGGTGTGTCCCAGCCGGTTCCCTTGCTGCGCTCTGTTGCGGTATCGTAAGGAGATGAACACTCGTTTTCTTTCTGTGTGGGTGATGATTGCGGGGGCGCTCGGAACGGCAACAGCCGCAGCACCTACGAGCCCTGAAGCCAAGCCTCCAGCGACGGTGGCTCCTGCTGTGACCAAGCCCGCGAAGCCAGCTCCCAGCAAAGAGGTGATGCAGAAGTACCTACAGGCACTTACGCAGGGACGGACAGCGGATGGAAAGGGACAGCTCCAGGAGGCCCGACGCGCCTTTGAGGAAGCGGTTCGTCTTCTTCCTGAAGGTGCAGCCGCGCAGTCGGAGCTGGGATGGCTTGCCTACCGTCAACAGGATCTGGAGCTTGCAGAGCGGGCAACGCGTACGGCGATCTCGGCGAGCAGCAAGCCCAGCCTGCGGGCGGCCTCGCTATACAACCTGGGAAAGATCCTTGTGGCGAGGGGAAAAAAGCCCGACGCCATCGCCGCGTTTCTTGCGTCCTGGGACATTGGACAGAGTCCTGCGGCACTGACGGAGCTGAGGGCGCTCGATCCCCAGGCTGCGCAGACGGCTTGGCCGAGGGTTACTCCCTTCGATGGACCGCTGAAGCTTGCGGAAGGGGGCGACCAGGGTCCGATGATTGCCGCGTGTCGAGAGCAGCTCTTCTTGGCTGTCAGCGCACAAGATCCGATGGAGCAGATGACGAATCGAGCAGGGATCGATGCGCTGAGCGTCGAGCGGCTGCACTGCCAGAAGCATGCGAGCGATCCATCGGGCGGAGCCTTCCCGGACGTCATGGTCCTGTCTGCGCGGTTTGAAGAAAATCACTACGAGCTGAACACGATTGCAGTCTGGGTGAAGACAGCCGAGGGCTGGCAGTACAGCGTGCTCGATGCCTCGGAGAATCGAAAGTGGAAGGGAGACACCAGCACCGTCGAAAAAGTAAGCAAGATTGGGAGTGTGCTGGAGATCCGCAAGAGCGTGTCGCGCCGCGATGAGGTTGAGGTCGCAATCTATTCCAAGGGCGGTCGACAAGGCGGTCAGGAGTCCCCCACTTCGATCGTCGAGACCGACCGTACGCTGTACTACGTGGGATTTGGACCGAGCAGGAAGCCCAGTCTGACTGCGGGGATTCGCGCCTCGAATTCCCTGTCCTTGGAGCGTTCAGGTTCCGTTCGGAGCGCTGAAAAGAGCTATCCGATCACCCTCAGCCCGACGGGAATCCTGCAAGTGGGCGAGCCTCGCATCACGCGCAACAAGCTGCCAGAAAATGACTTCACCGGCAGAGAACTTCAGGTTCCCGTCGGTTCCTTTCCACTGAAGTTTCCCTAACGTTCTCACTCGGGCTGCGGACGTGTGACGGCCATTTCTCGACGAATCCGAGCTTGTCTGGCTTCAGGTCTCTGTGGACGATCCCGTGGTCGTGGACGGCTTGTAGGCCGGTGGCAATCTGCTGCGCAATGCGACAGGCTCGCAGCGGCTCCATCGGACCTTCTTCAATCGCTTTGGACAGCGTCGGTCCGACAAGAAGCTCCATCACCAGATACGAACGTCCGTCGGACAGAAGACCGAAGTCCGCGATGTACACAGTGTTTGGATGATGCACGAGCGACGCCATCTTGGCTTCTTCCAAAAACCGTCGCTGCGCAAGCGGATCTTGCGGCTGAAGCAGGATCTTGACCGCGACCGGCGTATCCAGGTGGACGTGCTTGGCTTTGTAGACGACGCCCATGCCACCTTGCGACAGCCGTGACTCGATGAGGTAGCGCTCGGCCAGCACGGCACCGACGACCGGGTCGGCATCTTCTTCTTGCGGGGGCGGGTAGCTGGGCGCGGTACGGTCCAGATCTTCTTCGGTAATCTGCGGCGCGGACGGAGAGCTACAGTGGTGCGCCTCGGTCACCGCAAACTGCAAGCCGCAGCGCGCACAGCGCTTGGTTAGTGATGTCCCGAGCCTTGGAGCAACCACGAAACCGTCCCCCAAGCGGCAGATTATACATCAGCGATAGCTCTCGGGATTCCAGGCGGCGCAGTCTATCGGCATGATTGGCGAAATGGTCGAGCCAGCCGAGGACTGATCCGGTGTTGGTCTGCTGCGGACGCGCTGAGGCATGGTGCTTCACGGGCCCACATGGAACCTGTGCCGGCTCCAGAAATGCGACTCAGATTGCCCAAATCCACAGGCTGTGCGGTGGTATGGTCCCCTCCTTCAGCCGGAGGTACTTCATGAGCCAGCTTCGTGATGGTCGTGTGAGAGTCTCTCGACGTGTGGGACGCCCGACGCGGTGGTCTCCGTGGCTAGTGTGGGGAGCGATCGCCTGCTCGGGTCTTGGTGGCTGCGCGGCGATCCGCGAGGTGGACGACAGCGATGACACCGTCGACACCGTCGATCCGCCAAGCGATCCCGTGGTTCGCGAAAACAGCCTCGGGTGTCGCGGTCGCGAGTGTTCAGCGGCGGTGGCGTGCGGCACCGGACAGCGCTGCCTGGAAGGTGTCTGCGTCGCAGCCGGTGAGCCCTGCCAAGACGACAGCACCTGCCAAGACGACTCGCGCTGCTACAAAGGCTCGTGCTTGCCGTGGGATGCGTGCAAAAAGCTTGGCAGCTTCGATCCCGAGTGCAAAGGCGTCGCGTTCACCCCCGAAGAGTTCAAGTCCCCGGTCATCGCGTGTAAGCTCACTGGCTTTCAGACGCTGTCGGTGCCGGTCGTCGCCGATCTGGATCATGATGGAAAGCCCGAGGTCCTGACGGTCGCGCACGGTGTCGGCATCGTCGTGATGAGCGGTCAAGACTGTCGCGAGCTATGGCGCAAGAGCCTGAACCTGCAGGCCAGCAACCAAGGCAACCTGGCTGTCGCAGATCTCGACGCGGATGGCTTTGGCGAGATCGTCGCGGTCGATTCGGCCAATCGCGTCATCGTGCTCGACTACAAAGGCAACTTGCTCGCTACGTCACCGACGCCAACGCAGGAATCCAACAGCAACGGTCAGCTGTGGAGCGCGCCCGCCATCGTCGATGTCGATGGAACCGCACCGCCCGAGATCGTCGCTGGAGCCCAGGTTTCGCGCTTTGTTCGTGGCGCTCCGTCGCGCATTGAAGTGCTGTGGACCAAGCCAAACCGCGCCGAGTCGCTCGGGTCGCTGCCGATCGCGGCTGACCTCGACGGCGATGGCCGTCCCGAGATCATCTCGAATGACAAGGTCTATGACGGTGTCACTGGCGCGGACAAGACCCCGCCTGCGCTGTCGACGAAGCCCTTTTATCCTGCCGTCGCTGACTTCAACCTGGATGGAAAGCCCGATCTGCTGCTGGTGATGGCGCAGTCGGGCAGCCAGATGGTCAGCATCTACGACTACGCCAACAAAAAGACCATCTTCGGTCCGTATCGCGTCGCGGAAGGCGGCTGGGGCGGTCCATCGGTCATCGCTGACTTCGACGGAGACAAGGTTCCCGACTTTGGCCTGGCCTCTGCCACGCGCTACTACACCTATGCGCTCAAGTGCGCAAATACGCCCAAGCCCGCCGACTGCACCGGCACCGATCCTGGCGTTCTGTGGTCCAAGCAGACCCGCGATGCGTCGTCGGGTGGCACCGGATCGAGCGTGTTCGACTTCAACGGCGACGGTACCGCCGAGGTTGTCTATCGCGACGAGTGCTGGCTGCGCGTCTACAACGGCAAGGACGGCAAGACGCTCTTTGCGGCCAACATCACCAGCAACACCTGCCTTGAGCTGCCAGTCATCGCCGACGTCGACAACGACGGACACGCCGACATCATTGTTTCGAGCGACTCGTACGGATCGTGCAGCAGCTCGGCCCAGCCGGAAGCCGATACGCGCACGCCGTGGACCGGGCTGACCCAAGGCATGTTCGTGCTGCGTGACCCGATGAACCGCTGGATGCCGTCGCGCCCGCTGTGGAACCAGCACAGCTATCACATCACCAACGTCAACGACGACCTGTCGATTCCCACCACCGAGTCAGACAACTGGCTCACCTACAACAACTACCGTCAGAACGTCCAGGGCGGCGGCGGCAGCGCGGGATCGCTTCCTGATCCGACCGGACGCACGGTGCCGGGACTCGACTCGACCGATTGCAGCAAGCTGTGGCGACTGCGCGGCGAGGTCTGCAACCGAGGCGCGAGCCCGATGACGATGCCAGTCTTTGCCAGCTTCTACGAAGGCCATCCCGACATGGGCGGCAAGCTGATCTGCACCGGCCAGACGACTGGAACCATCGCTCCGGGAAGCTGCGCGCCCGTGACCTGCGACTGGAACAGCCCGCCGGGCCGCGCCGTGGACCTATATCTGCGCGTCGGTGACAACGGCAAGGGAACGCGTCAGAGCGGTCAGTGCAAAGACAAAAACGACCTCGCGCATCAGCCTGCTGCGACCTGCTCGGGCATTCCTGGCTGATCCTGGCTGCGTCCTGGCGCTTGTGAACGATCCCCGTCATCGCTTCTGCATCGTCCTTCGCGGTAGCCCAGCCGAGACGCAGGCTCTGGCGCTGCCGCTGCTCGCGCGCATTCCTTCGTCAGATGTGCTGTGGATTGGCGATGCGCCGCTTTCTGCCGTGCAGTCGTCGCCCACGCAGGTTCGGCGGCGGCTGGGTCAGGCCTTTTCGGCGGTGGTGCTCGATCTTCACGATGGGCTGTCGGCGGACGTGCTGGGTCAGTGTGCCGGGCTGGTCTTTGGTGGAGGTCGCCTGATCTTGCGCCTTCCTCCCGAGGGTGTGGTGCCGCTGACAAGCCAGGCCGAGCTGGCCGTGTTGCCGTTTTCGATCGACGACGTGGGACAGCGCTTTTTTCTGCGCGTTGCGCGCATGCTGGCGCAAAGCTCGGCCTGTGTGCCCGCTGCGGTCTTTGATGCGCCCGATCGCCGTGTGACAGGAGATGAAGAACAGGCCCTCGTGGTCGAGCAGCTGGCAGCGGGTCTGGCTGCTCCGGTTCCGTCGCTGTGGACGCTGGTGGCCGATCGCGGTCGCGGCAAGTCGAGCGCGCTGGGGCTGGCCCTTCGGATGGTGCTGACCTCGGGTTCGGTGCGCATCGCGGTGTCTTCTGACAGTCCAGCAGCGGCCCAAGAGATCTTTCGCTTTGCGACGGGAAACCCGCAGCCTCCGACGGATGGACCGCTTCGCTTTGTCGATCCGCGCGCGCTGGCCACCTGCGAACAAGCCTTTGATGTGATTGTGATCGATGAAGCCGCGCAGCTTCCGGTGCCGCTGCTCGTCGCCATCACG
This sequence comes from uncultured Myxococcales bacterium, assembly GCA_937868485.1. Classification (GTDB taxonomy): domain Bacteria; phylum Myxococcota_A; class Polyangia; order Palsa-1104; family JAEUJZ01; genus JAEUKA01. The sequence continues at coordinate 6,798 of CALMML010000343.1, forward strand.
CATCGTCATCCGCATGCGCGCTTGGCCTTTGCGACCACCGGACGCGGCTACGAAGGCACGGGCCGAGGCTTTGTCCTGCGCTTTTTGGCGTGGGCTGCGCGCGAAGGCAGGCCGCTTCAGCAGCTTTCCCTGCGACGACCGATTCGCTGGGATCCTGGCGATCCGCTGGAGCACTTTGTCGATCAAGCCCTGGCCATCGACGCCGAGCCTGCACCGATCGAAGCGCTGCGCCTCGGCTCGCTTGACGACGATGCACAGCTTGGTGAGCCGCCCGTGCATCGACTGCTCGACCGGGATGCGCTGGCCTTCGACGAGCCGCTGCTGCGCGACTTCTTTGGCTTGCTGGTTCACGCGCACTATCGAACGACTCCGAGCGATCTGCACCGCATGCTCGACGCGCCGAACCTGGATCTGCATGCGCTGCTGGTGCGCGGTCGTGTAGTCGCTGCGTCGGTGGTTGCGCGTGAAGGCAGTCTTTCCGATCCGGTCTGCGTCGCGCTGTCCCAAGGTCGTGGTCGCATTCGAGGCCACGCGCTGCCGGACACGCTGATGTGTCACGCGGGCTACCCGGATGCGGGGCGGCTGTCGATGGTGCGCAGTGTGCGAGTCGCGGTTCATCCGTCGCTGCGTCGTCGAGGTCTGGCTGCGCTGCTGGTTGAGCACGTTCACCGCAGCTATCCCGACGCCGATCTGTTCGGTACGCTGTTTGGTGCGACGGCAGAGCTGCTTCAGTTCCGTCGTCAGCTCGGCTATGAGCTGGTGCGCGTCGGCGCGTCGCGTGGCAGTCGTACCGGCGAGCCAGCGGCGGTGATGATTCGTCCGGTGTCTTCGCAAGCCAAGGCGCTGTGTGCGTCGCTGCGACAGGATCTGGCGCACAACCTGTCGCTTCAGCTCGCGCTGCTCGCATCCGATGGCGAGGTCTGCTTGGACGGCGCGCTTCGATCGTCGCTGCTGGCTCACTTGCCGTCACCTGTACCGCTGTCGTCGGCGTCGCGTCAGCGCTTGATAACGCGCTATCTAACGGGTCCGCAGCCGTTTGACGCGCTGGCGCAAGTGCTGACCGATTATGTGACGCAGCACCAAGCCCAGCTGGCCCAGCTGGGCCATCGCGAACAGTGCTTGCTGCGGGCGCGCGTGCTGCTACGGCTGCCGTGGCCGCGCGTCTGTGCGCAGGCTGGGTATCCGTCCGTTCCGGCGGCGATGCGAGCGCTCCGACCGGCGCTGCGAGCGCTGCAGCTCGTCGTGGACGGTCCGCTGCCGCAGGACATGGGATAATGGCTGCCTTCGTCGATAGGAGTTCCGATGCGCTTTACCGACATCCTGCATGCCTATTTTCGCGGCGAGTCCGTGGAAGCTTGGTTTTTTATCGTGCCCGCCGGGCTGCTGCTGGTGGCGGTGGGCTGTGCGCTGCTGTGGCAGAACCGCTCGCCGTTTGATGTGGGACTCGCGCTGCCGAGCCTGCTGTTCGGGCTGATCCTGATTGCAACCGGAGTCACCGTCGGTGCGCGAACGCCAAGTCAGGTGCAGCAGCTGTTGCAGACCTACGAGCGCTCTCCGGCGCAGCTTGCGCAGACCGAGCTTCCGCGCATGGAAAAGGTCGTGCAGAACTTTCGATCGACCTTTTATGCCTTCGGTGCGCTGACGGCGGTGGGTCTGGTGCTGATCTACGGCCTTCGACGGGAATGGACGACTGGACTTGGGATTGCGCTGGTCTTGGGCGCCGGAATCGGGCTCACTGTCGATGGAGTCGCCGAGCGTCGCACCCACTCCTATGTCGCAGCGCTCAAGTCGCTGATCCGTCCGTAAGTCCTGCGATCACGGATTTTTTGTCGGGACTTCAGCAATGGGAATCAGCTTGGTCGCGACGGGGAGTAGCTCTGCGGCGATGGCGGTCAGCACTTGTTCCGCCTTTTCGACGGTCTTTTTAAAGCGCGCGCGATCGAGCGGACCGTCTCCAAAGACATCAGAAATCGACGCAAACGTGGTGTGGATTCCGCTGTGATAGTTGCCGGGAACCAGCTGCGTTTCCGACGAGGCAACCGCTTGCAGCGCTTCTTTGGCCTTGTCCCACAGCTTCTTGCGCTGGGTCTTGTGCTCGTCGGGAACCTTGAGCTTCAGACACAGCTTCTGATCTTCCATTTGTAGATACAGACGCAGGTGCTCAGTCGGGTGAATCGGCGTCCACAGCCAGTGGCACGCGATGAAGCCGCCTTTGGGATTGGCTTCGTAGCTGATGCCAGCCTTCGCCATCTTGCTTTCGGGCTTGCTGCGGCACTCGGCGAAAAAGCCGTAGAAGTCGGCGGGCTGCCACGATCGCGGGATTCGATCGGCGTAGTGCTCGGTGCGGGCGATAAGGCGGAGCAGCACGTCTCGATAGGCGCTGGCCAGATCGCGGACATCGCGCTGGTGGGGATCGCTCTGCGGCGGCTGAATCTGCGGATCCGCGAGCTTGTCGATCAGCTGCTGGGCATCGCAGCGGTGAATGAGCGCGCGGCGATCCTCGGTCTGGGCCCACTTGCGAAGCTGATCGTCGGTCACGGTCACTTGCGACAGACCGAGCACCAGATAGAGCACATGCGCCGTCGGTCCGTGGCTCTGCGCGTGGCTGAGCTGCCGATCGAACTGCTCTTTTTCGAGCGCGCCATCGACCTTAAGCTCGACGTAGACGCGGGTCAGCGGACCCTCGGGCTCGCTTACCGAAAACGCCAGATCGAAGCGGCCTCGCTCGGGTTCCCAGTCCACTTCCTGCACCCGCAGCGCGGGCCGATTCAGGATCTTGCCGAGCAGCCGACTGTGAAGCAGCAGCCCCGACAGCGCCACCTGATGGACGCGCTCGCTGTGTTCTCGATGGTCAAAGAGCAGATCAATCGCAGCCATGGTTCCCCCCCGGTGCACCGGACCGCAGACACAATCCAGATATGTTACCGCAAGCTAGGGTCAGGAAAAGCTGTGCGAAACTTATGAAGTGACCGAGCCCGCAGAGCTTCAGCACAAGGCCCAAAAGGTCCGAAAAGCGCTCGCTGGAGGGACGATTTCCCCGGCGCTTGTGCCGTACGTGGTGTCCGAGCTTCTGTCCGAAGTGGACTGCCGAGGGAGCGACTACAAAGAGTTTCTGCTGCTCGCCAGTGAGTGCTTTGTGCGCAGGCAGCAGCCGAGGCGGGCCGCACTGACGATGGCGCTCGCGCAAGGTGCGGATGCCGCGCTGCGAATCCTGCCAAGCGATCAGCATCCGATCGAGCGCGCGTATCTTTTGTCGTACAAAGCCAAGACGCTGCCAGACGGCGCGGGTGGAGCGCTCGATCTGCTGACGGAAGCGGCGGAGCTGTGCCAGGCTGCGGGCCGGTTTGTGTCAGCGGCGCTGTTTTGGCAGCAGACGGGAAAGCTCCTCTTCGCCAAGGAGGCTTGGAATCGACTGCTCGGTGGACAGCTTCCGCCCTACGAGCGAGCGCTGGTTCATACCCAGCTTGCGCTGCTCGGCGGACCGTCAGATGGACGCGTCGATCCGTCACTGCGCGCCAGCCTGTGGGCGGAAGGTCAGCGGCATGCCTCGCTCGGGGGACAGCTGCTGGAAGAAGTGGCCGACGAGCATGAGAGCGCGGGACGACGGGCGCAGGCGCTCGACTGTTATCGGGTGCTGGCGCAGCTTGGCCAGCAGCGAGGATCGGTCGAAAACCTGGCCGAAGGCTACTTGGGCATGCTGCGGATCGTTCGGGGCGAGCGGCTGGTGGAAGCGGCGATGCGCTGTTACGACGAGTTTCTGGCCCACGCCGAGCGGTTTGGCGAACACGAGCTGTGCGCGGAGCAGTGTAAGGAAGCGGCGCAGTTTCTGGCGCGCTGTGGACACCGTCAGCGGGCGATCCGTTATGAGGAGCGGGCGGCGCGGGCGCTCATGCTGGTGGCGAGTGGGCGACTGCAGGCGGGCGCGGTGCGGCTGGCAGAGCATGCGCTGCTATCGGCGGCGGAGCTGTTGTCATCGGGAAGTTCGCCCACGCTGCTGCGAGACGTGCTGACCCAGCTGGCGGCGCTGGTTACCGATCCGATCCAGCGTGCGCGCTATCAGCGGCTGGCCCAGGCGGTCCCAGTGCCCAGTCGGCTGCCCGTCGCGCAGGCGGTGTCGCCATCTGGACCGACGGTGGGGCCGGTGGCGGAGCCGGTGTGGTCGTGGGACTTGCTCGCGTGGGAATCGGCGGCGTCCCCGACGGCGGTGTGCCTGCGGCTGCTGCTCGATCCAAGTCGCCCAGAGCTGACGCGTCGTCATGCGCTGCTCGCGCTGCTGTACGTCGAGGAATCGGATACCGACTCGCTGTCTATCGAGCTGCGGCAGCGTCTCGGCAAGAGCCTGGGCAGCCTGCGCGCCTACGATGCGGTGGCTCCGCTGGTGCGTCTGTACCGTGAGTCGCTGGTCCGTCCTGACAGCCTCGATGAACAGTCGCTGCGGGCACAGATTGTCGATGCGATGCCGAGGCTGCCGTTTTCAAGCTCGCTGGCGCTGGTGGTGTCAGCGCTGTCGGACCCGGCGGATGCGGTGCGTCTGCAAGCGCGCGGGGCGCTGTCTCGGCTGGGAACGGCAGAGCTTCTTTCGACGCTGGGCCAGCTGTTTGCGGAATCGCACGAGCTGCCGGTTCAGCTGGCGCTGCTGTCGGCGCTGTCGAAGGTGGCGGACCCTCGCGCCGTCGAGCGGCTGCTGCAAGTGTTCGTCAGTCAGCCCGATCCGCTGCGACGAGAAGCGCGACGTGGTCTGCTGGCGCTGCGCGATGGCTCACTGCGGCCTCTGTATGCGCGCGCGCTGCTGACCGTGCCGCCGGACCGCGAGCCAGATCTGCGGGTGCTTATTGCCGAGCTGTTCCCTTCGGGGCTGTAGCGGCGGACTTGGCAGGCTTTGCGGACTTGGCGGCGGGCTTTCCGCTGGGAGCGAAGGTGGCTGCAGGTGGCAGCGGTGGACGTAGCGCGGGCGCGGACGGAGCCAGGCGAGTCCCCGGACCTCCGACGGCTTCTCGGCTGGCATTTTGAACGCAGCGCAGCAGCATGCGTAGCTTGGGCAGATCTTGACGCAGCCTCGTCAGGTCAGGTTCAGCACTTGGCTCGGCATAGAGCGTCAAATCCGACGACGCATCCACCACGTAGGCGCCATAGTCACGCAGCGCTTCGGCCACCGCGCGGCCTTCGGGACTGAGCCCCAGCTGCCCAATGTTCGTCTTCGGAGCCAGCGTCACAAGCTGTCCCATCGGGATCGTGCCGCGATAGGTCGTCTCGGCGCCGTCGTCTTGCTTGGTCGCAGGCCAGATCGGACCCAGCTTCAGGTGCGTGCGCGGCAATGCCATTGCCAGTGCGTGTCGAATGCCCATGCTCAGCTCGCGGCGACGGACAAGGCCCGCGATGGCGCTGCCTCCGTAGGCGCGTTCACCACCTTCGCCGACACCGCTGCCGTGGAGATCGTTTTTGCTATAGCCCTCGGCGACGATGACATCGGACTTTTTGCGGCTGGCGTGCCACATCTCGTGAACGTAGCGACGCTCGGGGTCGATGATGTGCAGGTGTGCGTCGCTGTCTTCGCTCTTGGGCAAGGCGGGCGCGGCGTGTCTGGGCACGCGAAGCTGGGCCACCACTTCACCGTGGACGATGATCTTGACCTCGGGATCGCTCGACGAGGCTTGGTAGATCGGATGGCTCCACTGCGCTGCGTTGATGTCAGCCGCGAGCTTTTCGTCGGTCAGCATGCGCGAACACGGTGAATCGGCAGGTTCAATGACCGCGCCACTGCCCAGCGGCGTATTCCACGGTGACGAGGGCGAAAACGGCCACTCTGCCGGATCTCGCTCGGGCGCAGCCGCGAACGATGCCGCAGCCCAGCTGATCACCGCGCAGAGCAGACCGAATCGAGTGGCAGGCAGGATGGATGAGGAAGACACAGCGGCTAGCTTGTCAGAACGTGCAGCGGTTAGCCGCCGCCATCGATGCCTTCTGGCTTCATGTTGGTGGTCACAAGTCCGAGTAGCTCGGACGACAGAGCGACGATCTGGCGAGTCTCATATCCGTTCATTTTCAGCTCGCGGAAGATGGACTTTGCCAAGATCTTGATTGCGCGATCGCGTTCTCCCAAAGATGCCTGGATCATCTGAGGCTGCTCCTTGGCCTTTTGTGCGGATGGTTGTTGCTCGCCCTCTACTGCATGGGGCGCGCCAGGCTTGTCTGCCATGTTGCTTCCTCTTCTGCCCACGGTTTGTCGTCGGAACGGCTGAGCTTGTCAGGTGACCGAAGGTTCAACCATTGTGTGAATTTTGCGTATCAGCCTGCGCGGGAGACCGCGCACAATCTCGCGCACTGCGAGATTGTGCGCGGTCTCCCGCGCACAATCTCGCGCACTGCGAAAAGGTTTACACGCCCCACGCCCGACCCCAGGGAACCTTTGACGCGCTCACCGCACAGGTGATGCGGCCCAGTGCTTGGTTCTCGACGCTTACTCATTTCACATATAGCAAGGCGATCTGACAAGCGGGGCCGTCTTTTCCGACAGCGCGGCGCAGATTTTGCCAAAATGAGCAGGATGCGCGGACATCGCCACAGCGCTCGGATCGCGGACAGGCTCGCCTTGGGCGTGGGTCTGTGCTGCGTCGGCATGCTGGCGCTGCTGCCGACGGATAGGCCGCAGGCTCAGTCGATCCTGCTCTCGCACGGGGTGACGGTCGGGGACCGCGCGGCGATGCTGCGGAGCTTTCGACAGCCGCCGCTCGACTGGACGCGACCGGACTTCGACGACACGCAGTGGCAGCGCTACGTGGTGAGCGCGAGCCCGCAGGTGATGAAAGATCCGTCGGGTGCGGTGGTGATGGTTCCGTCGCTGTGGACGCCGGGCGATGCGGGACTCGGGGCGCAAGGGCCGCTCGCGGGGGATTCGGCGGGGCAGGGCGCAGCCGCCGCAATGTCGACGGATGAGCCGACCTCGCCGAGCAGTGAGCCGGACGTTCCGCTGCGCGATGGACTCATTGACGCTGGCCTTCTGTCGTCGCCTCCCGTGGCTGCCGTCGAGCTGGCTGGTGCTGCACTTCGCGCGGGTCTTGCAGCGACGATGCCGGGCGCGCTGCTGCTGGCGTCGCCGGTTCAGGCCAAGCGCTCGGGTCGGTCCGCGCGTGAGCTATCGGAGCCGCTGCTTCCCGACTGTGGCGGAAGCTTGTTTATCCGTCGGAAGTTTGACTTTTCAGGCATTCCCGGTGGCAGTGGCAGCGCCGGGACGCTGTTGTTGCGGGTCCGTTACAGCGACGGAGTGGTCGCACACATCAACGGGACAGAGGTGCTGCGCAGTCGTCTGCCGGAGCCTCCACCGGGCGATCTTCCGCTCTTTGCCAGCGATCGGGGCCCGTCGGACCCGGAGCGCTATTATCTACCCGTTTCGTCGCTGCCGCTGCGCGGTCATGGCAACGTCTTGGCGATCGAGGTGCATCCGAGGACGCCGCTGCGCTGTCCGCAGGTGGAAGCAGAGCTGCTGGCGCTGACGGGGCCTCGGCTCTTGCGCGGGCCGTACATCGAGCGACTGACGGAGACGACGCTGGATGTGACGGTCGAGACGGAGCTACCGTCGCGCGTGCTGATTCGCTACGGCAAAGGCGAAAAGGTGCAGCATCGCGATCGGGAAGTGGAAAGCAGCGGAGAGCCTCAGACGGTGCATCGCCTGCATGTGGGTCCGCTGAAGCCGGGGACGCTGCATCACTATCAAGTGGTACTGCTTGGCGACGGTCAGAAGCGGAGCGATCTGCCGCTTCAGACGTTTCACACGCCACCTGTGGCAGGCATGCCGCTGAAGATCGTGGCGTACGGCGACAGCCGATCGGGGCATCCGGTTCACGCGCAGGTGATTTCGTCGATCTTGGCCGAAGATCCCGATTTGGTGCTGCATACCGGCGATCTGGTCGAGCGTGGCACCGAGGAAGGCGACTGGGATCGCTTCTTTTCGCTGACGGCTCCACTGCTGGCGCGGACGGCGGTTTATATCTCGCCGGGAAACCATGACTACGCGATCCGCAAACAAGGATCGCTGCGGCTGTATTCGCTCTTTCAGACGATGTTTCCGCCACAGCTGCCGACGCCGTCGGGGAGTGTCTTTTCCGCAAGTCGGGTGCTGGCCGATACGGTGGCTGCGCCCGCGCCGCTTGGAAACCTCAGCGAGGCTGCGCGCGGCTATTACAGCGTCGATGTCTCGGGCGTTCACTTGGTCAGCATCGACTCGAACCAGGCGGGCAAAGCCGATCAGCATCGCTGGCTGGAAGCGGATCTGACGCGAGCCGATCAGCAGGTTCCGAAGCCGCGCGCGATCATCGCGTGGATGCACGAAGGTCCGTTTTCGTCGGGCTGGCACGGCGATTATCCGACGGCGATCAAGCACTTGGTGCCGATTTTGCAAAAGCACGGGACGACGCTGCTCATCTCGGGACACGATCACGACTACGAGCGCGGACAGCGGCAAGGGCTCGACTACATTGTGACCGGCGGCGGTGGCGCAGAGCTGCGGCCTCTCAAGTGCGATCCGAGACGTCGGCGCTGCAAGAACCAGCCGCTGTATTTTGCCAACGAGCATCACTACCTGCGTCTGGAAGTGCTGCCGACTGTGCTGCGTGTCTGCCCGCGTCGTCCCGACGGAACAGCCCTGGAAGAATGTCAGGTGCTGCGGCTGCGCAGACCGTAACGACTGCTGCTGTCCGCGCGTGACTTCGATTTGGTCCGGTTGCGAGGGAGAATCGCAGCTTGTGTGGCCCAAATTTTTCGCGGCTTTCCAGTTGTCGTAGATTCATAAGCAAGGGTTGCGCGTTAGAAAGCTCGGTTCGGCTGTGATCGCGTGGCTCGGGGGCCAAGATGGGGAAAGACCGACGGATTCGCTGGCTGCACCTGTCCGACTTTCATCAGGGCGTCAATCGTCTCGACCAGAAAACAGAGGTTCCCGAGCTGCTGCGGCGACTCCAGTCGGACATCGAGATCCTGCATCGCACAGGCGAGATCGATCTGGTGCTGTTTACCGGCGATCTGACGCAAAGTGGCGAAAGTAGGCAGTTCGAGGCGCTCGGGACGTTTCTCGATCAGCTTCTGACGAGGCTGCGCGAGCTGGGATCGGATCCGGTGCTGCTGGCGGTGCCGGGAAACCACGATCTGTCGCGGCCTGATGGCTCGGACTGGGCGGCGGTGGTGTTCGATGCGTGGGAAAAAAACCAGAAGGTGCGAGACGCGTTCTGGGACAAAGAAGCCAAGAACCACGCGCAGTATCACAAGCCGATCTCGACGGCGTTTGCGAACTATCGAGCGTTTGCCAAGGCGTGGCTGAAGAAGCATCCGCTGCCGTCGTGGATCGAGGTGCGTTCGACGGGACTTTTGCCGGGTGACTTCGCCGCGACGATCGAAAAGAACGGCGCGAAGCTGATGGTGGCGGGCCTAAACTCGGCGTTTTTGCAGCTTGGGGACGGCTATTACCGAGGTCGGCTGGAGCTTCATCCCAACCAGCTGAGCCAGGTGGCGGGACCGCGCTGGGAAGAGCTGCACGACGCGGCGCTGCTGTTGTCGCATCATCCGCCCGACTGGCTGAGCGAGCGCAGCCTTCAGAGTTATAAGTCGCTGCTGATTCAGCGAGAGCGGTTTGCGGCGCACTTGTACGGTCACATGCACGAGCCGCAGGTGTCTCAGCACAGCGAAGGCGGCGGCAGCGATCGGTTTCGCATCCAAGCTGCGTCGCTGTGGAGCCGTGATCGCTTCGGCAAAGACAGTCATGAAACGCGGCTGCATGGCTACAGCGTCGGGCAGATTGACCTCGACGACGGGCTGCTTCGGCTGTGGCCGCGTGAATACGTCGAAAAGTCAGACGGTGAGTGGCGTTTCGAGCCAGACATCCGTCGCTATTACCTGCAATCCGACGGACAGCTGCAGCGTCCCATTTCCGTGAAGCGACTGCGTACGCCGCCGGTGGTGGTGCAAGTACCGCCGCTGCCTCCGGCGATCGACAGTGGCTCGCGGGGATCGCCGTCGGATCCGCTGCTGAAGGACTCTGATGTCGGGCTTCAGTCGGTGTCGCTCGAACACTACGTGCTGCGTGATCGACTGGAGCGACCGCTTCGGCGCTATCTGCTCGGGGAAACGCACAATCCGGTGGTGCTGTGGGGCCCGGCGTTTTGCGGGAAAAAGACGCTGCTGCGACGGGTGCTGTCCGATGTGCGCAGCGAAGAAGCGAAGCGTGGTCGCAAGCCGCTGGAAGTGATGCTCGACTTTGCGAACTTTCGGCTGGAGCAGCGCGAGCATCTCGACGGAGTGCTGCGTGGACTGGGGCTGCGGATTGCCCGCGCGGTGGCGCAGCGAACCGGCGAGCGCGACTACGCACACTGGGTAAAGACGCGCTTTGAGCAGCACGATCACATCGAGCGCCTGAACTGGCTGCTCGAGGAAGACATCTTTCCGCGTCTGCAAGCGGGGCTGTCGCTGGTTCTTTTGTCGGCAAACCTGCTGTTGTCGAGTCCTCTTGGGGCGGAGCTGTTTGGCATGCTGCGTCACTGGGCGGACTGTACGCAGCAGTCGCTGCACCTGTCGTCGGAAGGCGCGCCAAGCTGGCTGGCGCTGCGGCTGGTGACGGTGATCTCGACGATGGAATCGCCGCAGGAAGTGGTTCACGGCTCGCAGTTTCTAAACCACGCAGAGCGCATCGACGTCGATGACTTTGGTCGCGACGAAGTGATTCGCTTGATTCGCAGCTACGATCGGCTCCCGGGCGCAGAGATTGCCGCCGACGCGCTGATGCAAGTGGTGGGCGGACAGCCAAATCTTTTGCGACGGATTCTCGACGATGCCAGTCGAGGTGGCGTGCTGAACCTGGATCGGGAATACCTGACGAGGATTTGTCAGCATCACCTGGACTCGGTTCGGCAGTGGATTCGACGAAGCGCAGAGCTGGACGACGCCGTGCAGCGGCTGCTTCGAGGGGGCGCGCTATCGGTGGCCGAGCGTCAGCGGCTTCAGAGCAGCGGGCTGATTCGCAACACAGCGTCGGGGCTGCGTCTGCGCTATCCACTGTACGAAGACTATCTACGCGAGCAGCGGTAGGAGCCCATGGCGTCATCGGAAAACATGGCGAAGATGGCTCCGCTGCCAGCGCGGCGCTTTCATGCAGGTGGCGTGGTGCCGCTGGGACAGGCGTTCTACATCGAGCGCGATGCCGACCAGCGGTTGGTGAGTGAGCTGCTCCAGGGCCGGCTCTGTTACATTTTGGGCACACGGCAGATTGGCAAGTCGAGCCTGCGGGTTCGCGCCATCACCGAGCTTCGCCGTCAAGGTGCCAAGGCCGCGAGCCTGAACCTGCAAGGCTTTGGCTTTCCGCCCGAAGCGGAGTGGTATCGCGGGCTCATCCAGCGCGCCGCCAAAGAGCTAGAACTGCCGTTTTCCGCGTCGGAGTTCTTCGAGCGTCACGCCCACAGCGGTCCGGTTCATCAGTGGACCAGCTTCTTTCACGAGGTGGTGCTACCGAACATTGATGCGCCGGTGGTGATCTTCTTCGACGAGATCGACACGGTGCTCAGTCCCGACTTTCGCTTTTCGACCGATGCGTTTTTTGCGTCGCTGCGCAGCTTGTACGAAGAGGTTCGCGGCTCGTTTAGCCACAGGCCGCAGCTTACGTTTTGTCTGATTGGCGTCGCGACGCCCGAAGAGCTCATCAAAGATCCGGTTCGCTCGCCGTTTAACCTGGACAACGAGCGGCTGGTGCTCGACGACTTTACGGCGCGTCAGGCCGAAGTGCTGCTGCCTGGTCTGTCGGTGCTGCCCGGTAGTGCGGAAGACTGGCTGGCGATGGTGATGTCGTGGACCGACGGGCATCCGTACATGACGCAGCGGCTGTGTCAGTATCTCGTCGATCATCCTCGGCCCATTCACGAGCTTCCGGGCGATGTGACGCGGGCAGCGGTGACGACGCTGTTTCTGTCGGGACACAAAGATCCGAACCTGAGCTTTGCCGAGGCGCAGTTTCAGCACATCAGCGATCATCACGAGCGCCACAGCGTGGTGTCGCTGTACCGTCGGATTTACATCGGGGATCGCGTGCTGTATGAGCCGCAAGATCGCCTTCAGTCGCTGCTGCTTCTGTCGGGAATGGTCAAGCTGCGTCAGGTCGGCGATGAGCGACGGCTGGTGGCGCGAAACCGCATCTTCCGCGAGGTCTTCGGGGCCAAGTGGATTCAAGAGCGCGATCGCTCGACGCCGGACTGGCTGAGCGACAAGCTGTTTGCGTACTGGGGAAATCAGCGCAGCGCGGCGTTTGCTCTGTCGCGGATTGAGATTGAGCGTGCGCTCGACTCGATTCCGAAGAGCGGACAGTCGCTGTCGCCGGACTTGGCGGACTTCATCGGTCGCAGCCAGCACGTTCGCGACAAGCAAGAGCGACGGCAGCGAACCATCTTCGTGATGGCGGTGATTAGCCTTTTGTCGATTCTGCCGTTTGCGATTTATCAGACCTACCGTCGGATTCTCGACAAAAAGGACGCGGACAGCAAAGCGGCGGTGCGAGAGTCGCAAGTGAAGCTGCTGCTCGAGTATCGGTCGTATGCGGAAAAGCAGATCGCGAAGCTGAACGAGCGGATCTCGTCGCTGGAAGAAGAAGTCGGGGATCTGTATGCGGAGCTGCGGTCGGCCAACCTCCAGCTGCGGTCCAAAGAGCGAGAGATCGCGCGGCTTGTGCAGCAGAAGATCGAGCCCAATTCGCAGCTGACGGTGCTCCAGCGCAAAAAGCAGGACGTGCAGGTGCGGATCGAGCGGCGGACCAGCGACAAACAGACGATTGTTCTCGATCGCGAAGAACACGAGCGGCTGCGTCGCAACATTGACGATCGACTGCGAGAGCTAGAGCCAGAGCCCGCACCGCTGCCGCCGCTGCCCAAAGAAGCGCAAGCGCTGCACGACGTGATTGCGAGCGTCGCGGGGAAAGTGGACTCGCTGTCGGTGGATGAGTCGATCAAGCTTCGGCGCGCGGTGATGGCGATGTCGAAAGCGGGGCCTCGGCTGCGGTTTCATCATGTCGCGGAGCCGGGCCTGGTTCACCTGCGGCTGTGTCCGTTTTCACGCAGCATGCCGGGGAAGCCGTTTTTGCTGGCTGCTTCGTCGATTGGTGTGTCGCTGTGGGATGGTGAAGGTCAGCCTCTTTCCACCGAGTTTGCGATTCCCGAAGGCGGCAAGGTTCGCGCGCTGGCGACCAAGTATCGCTGTAGCCAGGTGCTGGTGTCGGTCGATGGCCGCGTGCTCAGCTTCAATGACCAAGGGCAGCTGATGAATCAGGTGCGCAGCGCGCAGCCGGTTCAGGCAATGACGGCGCTGGTGTCGCCCGATGATGATCCGCCGCAAGGGTTTCCGGTGGTGCTGGGCATTGGTCACTTCGCAGAGCTTCTGTACATGCGACAGGGCGTCTATAAGCCGGGGGTTCGGCTGACTCACGTCGATGATGTGACGGCGCTGGACTTGTCGCAGAGCGGTCAGTGGGTTCTGTCGGGCGCGGGTCGGCGCGTGCTGCTGTGGCAGACGGTGAGCGGCGAGCGGCTGCGATCGCTTCATGAGCATCCCGCCAAGGTGCGAGCGGTGGCGCTGTCTCATGCCAGTGCGGATTCAGTCGCGGTGTCAGCGGCGGAAGATGGATCCGTGGCGCTGGTCAGCACTGCGACGGGAGAGACGCTGCATTCCCTGACGGGTCATACCGCTGCGGTGGTGTCGGCAGAGTTTTCCATCGACGGAAACTACATCGTGACGGCCAGTGCGGATCGCTCGGTGCGCGTGTGGTCGCGTCGCGATGGCAGCTTGGTCTACGGGCTGTTTGGGCTGTCGAAGGTTCCGCTGTCGGCGGAGCTTAGCGCCAACGGCAAGCAGCTCGTCGTGCTTCAGAGCGAAGGTGAAGCGCGGCTGTACCAAGTGGGCGACGAAGAGTTTGTCTCGGCAGGCTGCAAGCTGCTGCATCCGCTCATCAACACGCCCGGATGTAAGTAAGTTCGCGGCTCGCAGACCCAAAAAGCGTGTTACGGGAGACTGCGATGTCGATGCTGGAACAGCTACTGGTGACGCTCGATCGCAAGCGGCCGAAAGCGCCGGGTGCCTCGCGTCAGAATCCGTTTCTTGAAGGCAACTTTGCGCCGGTGGGCTACGAAGCCGATACACCGACGCTGGAGCTGAAACAAGGTACGATCCCTTCGTCGCTGCGTGGTGCGCTGTATCGGATGAGCCCCGCGCCGCGCTTTTCGCCGCCCAATCAGAGCCTGTATCACTGGTTCGACGGCGACGGGATGATTGACGCGTTTTTCTTCGAAGACGGACGCGTTCATCACAAAAACCGCTGGGTGCGCACCGAAAAGCTGGTCATCGAAGAGCGCGCCGGGCGAGCGCTGTTTGGCGGGCTGCGGGATCTGGCGACCTCGACGGCGATTGAAGGACTGCTCGGGCTGGGCTTTTCTGCGACGGAGCTGCTCAAGCTCAAAGCGCTGGGGATGCTCGGACGGAAGCCGTCGCCGGATGTGATTGCGCGGATTGTGCGTGCGATGGATCGCAGCAACACCAGCATTCAGAAGCTGGCGGGACGGCTGCTCACGCTCGTCGAAGGCTCGGGCGCACACGAAGTCGATCCCCGCACGCTGGAGACGCTGGGCCGCTTTGACTTCGGCGGGGCGATTGACCTCACCAAAGGCGGCATGCTCGCGCATCCCAAGGTCGATCCTCAGACGGGCAGCATCTACACGATGGGCTACTTTGGCGACGCGGGCGGCTTTTGCTACTACGTGTTTGGCCGCGACGGAACGCTGCAAGTGAAGCGTGAGTTTGAAGCGCCCTATCCGGCGATGATGCACGACTTTAGCGTCACCAAGACGCGCGCGGTCTTCTATCACTTGCCGGCGGTGCTGCACCTGGAAGATGTCACCGACCCGAACACGATTCGCTGGGAGCCCTTCCGAGGCAGCCGCATCGGGGTCGTCGATCGCGACAGTCCGAGTGCGCCGCTGCGGTTTTTCCCGGTGCCGCCGTGCTACGTGTTTCATCC
Source organism: uncultured Myxococcales bacterium (assembly GCA_937868485.1). Lineage (GTDB taxonomy): Bacteria > Myxococcota_A > Polyangia > Palsa-1104 > JAEUJZ01 > JAEUKA01. The sequence goes on from CALMML010000343.1 coordinate 21,826, forward strand.
GCTCAATGCATTTGACGACGGAGAATCGGTGGTGCTCGACGTGGTGAAGTACGCGCGACTGCCGCTGTTTGATCCGACTGAGCAGCAAGAGCCGGTGACGCAAGATGAATCGGTGGTGGGGAAGCTGACGCGGCTGCGGCTGGATCTGCGAACGGGCGAGCTGACCGAGACGCAGCTTGATGCGACCCTGTGTGAGTTTCCGGTCTGTGATCCGCGCTATGCGATGCGACCGTATCGCTATGGCTGGCTGGCGGCTCGCGTCGGGGAAACCTGCGGACGAGGTCAGTTTAACGCGCTGGGTTACGCCGATCTTCAGACGGGGACGGTGCGTCATCGCGTGCTCGGACGGTCCAGCTACGTGAGCGAAGTGCTGTTTGTGCCGCGTGGCCCCGGTGTACCGGAAGGGGACGGCTATCTGCTCGGGACGGTGTTTCACGCCGAGGCTGGTCAGTCGGACTTGGTGATCTGGGATGCGCAGCAGGTCGATGCGGAGCCGGTGGCGGTGCTTCAGACGCGGCAGCGTGTGCCGTTTGGCTTCCACGGAACGTGGGTGCCGAGCGATTCGTAGCGCTTACGGAGGCGGTGCTCCCGACGGTGGGCCCATCGGTCCTGGGTCGTAGCCAAAGTCATCGCTTGGACGGCTGCGGCTCTGCACGTTGCTGATCAGCACACCCAGGGCCATGTCCACGAGCGGCTTGGGCACATAGAGCTGATACTGGCTGCTCGAGCCTCCGTCGAACGCGGCGGCTGACACGATCTCTGCACCTTGCGGCAGCGGCACGCCGAGCGGTCGTCCCGTCTGCTTTTCGAGCGTTTCCAAGATCCGCTTGAGATCCACGTCGATGTACGCGCTGCCACCCGCCGGGAATCGCTTGGTGGCTTCCGTCGGAAACGCGCCCTTGCCGGTCATCAGCGCATTGACGGCTGCATCGACGCTGTCGCCCATCGCAAACAGCAGATAGTTGCCGACCTGCGCGACCTCCATCTTCATGTTGGACAGCTTGTTGAACATCTCCTGCGCTTGCTGCAGGTCCGGCTTCACGATCTTGTAGCTGTATTCGTAGCGATCCACCGGCCAGCCATGCAGCTTGCGAACGGCGGGAGTGCTGCTGCTCTGCATCTCGATGCCGAGCTTTTCCCATGACTTCTTTGCTTCTGGGCCTTGCAGCAGCTTGAAGCCATTTTTCATCGCCTGCATCGCAGCTTTTCCGTCGTCGACCTTCATGATCGAGGTCATCTGCACAAACTGCTCGCCTCCGATCGTCACCGACGCAGCCGTCGACATCTTGCTGCCAGCCTTCTGCCACTCGCGCAGCACCGTCTGCATCGCTTCCTTGAGCGGCGGCTGCGACTCAAACATCGGCGCGTAGGTCCGCATGTAGAAGTCCATAAACTTCTGCATGTCGCGGGTGTTCCACTGAACCCGAAGGTGCGCAGGCGGCAAAAACGACACGAGATCCGGCACCGCATGCGGCTGGCTCCTCGGCGTCTGCACTTTCTGCTCGGCCACGACCGATAGCTCCAGCGCTTTGTCCGTCAGGTTGGCACCGATGGCCGCTGACTGTAGCTCCGTCATCGCATCGACGATCTGGCCAAACAGCTTGGATACGCTCTCTTGCGTGCCTGGAAGCTGCTGCTGCTGTCCCGCTGCGCTCGCTTTGTTCAGCAGGTCGCGCAGGGTCTGACCATGCTTTTGCATGATCGGGTCCAGGTACGCATAGAGAACCACATCGAACGGACTCGGCGCTGCAGCCAGCTTGAGCAGCGGCTCTTTCTGCGTGGTCAGCTTGGCCTGCGTCGCGGCATTGAGCGCAAACAGCGTTCCACCCGGAACCTCCATGCGCTGCGAATCAGGGAACGCACGGCTTAGCTCTTGGGCGCGATCGCTGGCCGTCGCAATCGGTAGGATCATCGCCGACGGAGCTGCGAGTGCTGGCTTGTCCTGCGGATCCCACAGGTACAGCGATGCAACGCCACCTGGCTTGAGATCCGTTGGACTCAGTCCCATCGAAAGCAGCAGCGGCTGTGTCAGGGGACCAAACAGCCGACCAGCCAGCGCTGCCGGATCTTTGATCTTTGCGTAACCCCACAGGTCTTTGGACGCTGGCTCACTGAGCGTGGGAATCGCCAGCGGTGCGGGCTGACTCTGCGGCAGGCTGGGCGGCTTTTTGCCACCACTACAGCCGAACAGCAGGGCCGAAGCCAAAACGACAGACGGGACGGAACGGGCAATCTGCATGGGTTCCTCGCGTGCGGCCACTGTAGCAGGGCTTTTCGCTTCCGCTGCCAACTTCCCGCGATCAGGGCCCGCTGTCGTCGTGTTATGCAGCGCTATGCGCGTTGCCGTTTCAGTCGCACAGAGCGTTGTCTACGCTGTTTTTTCGCTGGTCTGTTCCGTCGCTGTATCGCAGAAATCGGCGTCCGCTTCGGTTCCGCGTGTCGGAAAAGTCGAAGCTCGAGCCCTTCGCGACGCGCAGCAAGTCGGACGCGCATCCGTCGTGATTGTGATGGAAGACCAAGCCGATGTGCGTCAGGCACAGGCGATGTCCGACGACAGTGCGCGCGGCTGGCTGGTGTTTCAGACGCTGCGTGACACCGCAGAGCGCAGCCAAGGTCCGCTGTGTGACTGGCTCCGTCAGCATGGCGTTCCGTTTCAGCGCTTTTGGGCTGCCAACGTCGTCGTCGCAGAGCTGGACAAAGTGCAGCTTCTCACCGTCGCCGCGCGTCCCGATGTTCGCCACATTGAAGCCAACGTCAGCCAGCGCTGGATCGAGCCCGACGCGATCGCCGACAAGACGCTGTCTCCCTACTTGTTAACGCCAGTCGCCGAGTGGGGCGTAAAGTCTGTCGGTGCTCCGTCTGTCTGGGCCTTGGGCGCGTATGGACAAGGCATCGTCGTCGCCAACGCCGACACCGGCATGCAGTGGAACCATCCCGCCATTCGCAGTCAGTACCGAGGCTATTCCGTCACAGGCACCGTCAGCCACGACTATAGCTGGCATGACTCGATTCACGGTCCGGTGATGGGCAATCCGTGTGGCAGCGACGCGACCGCACCGTGCGATGATCAAGGACACGGCACCCACACGATGGGAACCGTCGTCGGAGACGATGGCCTTGGCAACCAGATTGGCGTCGCTCCTGCGGCTCGCTGGATAGGCTGTCGCAACATGGAACGCGGAATGGGAACGCCCGCGCGCTACATCGAGTGCTTTCAGTTTTTCATCGCGCCCACCGACGTGACCGGCAGCCATCCTGACCCCGACCTGCGGCCACACGTTGTCAACAACAGCTGGGGCTGTCCGACGGAAGAAGGCTGCGCCGTCAACACCTTGAAGCTGATCGTCGAAAACACCCAGGCTGCGGGCATCTTCGTCGAAGCGTCGGCGGGAAATGCCGGTCCCGCTTGTAGCACCGTCGATGATGGTCCCGCGCTGTTTGGCGAGGCATTTTCCGTCGGAGCAATTGACGCAAACGGCAAGCTCGCGGGCTTTTCCAGTCGAGGGCCCGTCACGGTCGATGGCTCGGGACGCATGAAGCCGGATCTGGTTGCGCCCGGTGTTCGCGTGCGCTCGTGTCTGCCTGGGAATCGCTATGGCAGCCTCAGCGGAACGTCGATGGCTGGTCCGCATGTCGTCGGTGTGATTGCGCTTTTGTGGTCGGCTCGGCCTGAGCTGTCTCGGCAGATTGCCGCGACCAAAGCGCTGCTGCTTGCTTCGTCGGTGCCCGCCGTGACGCTTGGCTTCCCCGAGCTGTGCGGCGGTGTGTCGAGTGACTTTGTGCCAAACAACTCTTTTGGGGCTGGTCGCGTCGACGCGCTGGCCGCCATCACCTGGTAATCGGGAGCCTTTATGCGTGCTCGCTTCGTCGTCTCGGTCGTTCCGTTTGTTTCGCTGCTAAGCTGTGCCGATCCGGTGGTGGGTCCGACGGGACCGCAAGGTGATCCCGGTGCCAAAGGTGATCCAGGGCCGGTCGGAACGCTGCCCGCGCAGCTCGTCGGCGTCTTGCCAAGTAGCGTGCTCAGCGAGCGTGCCGTTCGGATTCAGGTGAGCGGACTTCTGACGCACTTTGGGACGGGAACGACCCTGCGTTTTGCCGACCCAGGGATTTCCGTCACCGATCTGCGGGTTCACAGTCCGACCTATCTGACCGCGACGGTGCAAGCGCAGAGCGGCGTTCGCCTGGGCGCGCATGATCTCACCGTCGAAAGCGCTGCCGTTTCACCCAGCGGAGAGCCGACGACGGGCAAAGAGACGGTGTCGCTCCAAGCTGCACTTGTGGTCGCGGGAACGCTCGGGGCGGAGCCGAGCGGCAACAGCAAGACCGTCGAACAAGGCGGCATCGTCGATTGGAACGTTCGTAGCATCGATCGCGACAACGCACTTGGAAGCATCGTCCGTACCGGCGGTGGCGCGCGTGGCCTGCTTCTGTCTGCGCTTGGTGGTCGCGTGGTCGGCTATGGCATTGTCGATGCGCTGATGCCGACGGGACCGCTGTCGCTGCGCTTGGTAAGTGAGTCACCGTCTTCGTCGCTGGGCTTCGTGCTGGAACCAAGTGGCGCGTCGGTGCCGCAGGTGACAGCGCGTCCGGCGACGGTTCTGTCCGTTGGGAAGGTGCAGAGCGGGGAAAAGCTGCTCACCGGCAAGCAGAGCAACCTGTATAAGCTGACGACGACGACGGATTCGCAGCTTCTCATGCTGTCGTTTGCGGTGGAAGGCGGGCTGCTATCGAGCGTGCTGCTGGGAGCAACCGCGCCAGCGACGGGCCGCTTTGGCGACGGTCAGTTCTTCTATGCGTCGACGAACCTGCTCAGTCAGACGGTGCTTTCGTATCTGCCGCAGAAAGGCGATGCGTACGCGGCGGTGCTGACGACCAGCTTGAGCGGCGGTGGAACCTACAACGTGACGGCCAAGACCGCAGACGTGACGGTGCTGAACTTGAAGGAACCAGCGACGCCGGACTCGGCTGCGATGCCGCTTGCGGATGCGATGCTCGACGGGGCCAAGCTTGGGCAGGGCGGGGCGATCGACTCGGCGGTGGATGTCGATTACGTGCGCTTGCAGGTCGCAAAGGGTGGGCGGCTGTATGTGCAGGTGGTGACGCCGGGACAGGGGCTCAGTCCGTCGACGCTGTCGGTGGCGATTGTCGGAGCGGACTGTGCATCGCCGCTGTCGCCGTCGGTGCCGCTGCGGCCTGTGCAGCAAGAAGCGGCGGCTGTGGCGGGACAGCGCTACTGCGCGATCATCTCAAGCCCGACGGGTTACGTCGGACCGTATCAGCTGCTCGCGACGCAAGAGCTGTAGCAGCAGCTCGCGCTACTCGACGACGAAGATCCGAGCCTGACGCGGCGGAATCACAATCGCTGGGCCCGTGATCGACGCGTCGCCGACCAGCTCTTTGAGCGGCTTGGCCGGCAGTGAGCATGCAGTCTGTGACACATCGCTGCGGTTGATGGCGACGTAGACCGTCTCGGGCGGCTGTCCGACGGCGGCTTGCTTGGTTTCCATCTGATAGACCCACAGCTCGTCGGACACTTCCAAGGTCTTGCGCGTGCCACGACGCAGCGCCGGGTGCTTTTGCCGAATCTGGCCGAGCTTCTTCACCCGCTCAAACAGCGTCACCTGATGGCACGAGCGGACCGCGCCACGCAGCGTTCCATCTGCATAGAACAGCGTGCGTCGGTTGTCGGGATCGCCGCCGCCTGCCAGGCCGTATTCATCGCCGTAGTAGATGAGCGGTGCGCCGGGGCTCGTCAGCAGAAACGCAAACGCATTGGCGAGTCGCTCATACGCTTCAGGTCCCTGCGGCTGCGTCGGAAGGTTTGCCCACGTTCGCTCTTTGGCGGGATCGCTGTCTTTGCCTGCGGACCACTCGTCGAACTGCGGCTCGTTTTCAGCGATGTGAATCGGGCGCACCACGTCGTGGTTGCCGATCCATGGGCTCATCACCGGAGGCAGTCCGCCCGCGCTGCCGCAGCCGTAGTAGGTGTCGTTGGTGCGGACGAACTCGGCCAGCTCCCACATGGGAAGGTGCTTGCCGGTGTTGCCGCGCGACAGAACCGCCGATGCCAGGTTTGCACGCAGCGGGAAGTCAAACTGTCCGTCGAGCATCGTCTGCGAGTCGACAAAGCGCTTTAGGTTGTCACGGCTGCCAAAGTCGTAGGTCTCGCCGGTGACAAAGACGCGCTTGCTCGGAAACTCGCGCAGCAGCCGCGCACGCAGGCCCTTGTACCACTTGTCGCTGATGTGCTTGACCGCGTCGGCTCGATAACCGTCCGCGTCGGTGTCGCGCAGCAGTCGCACCGCCGCATCCAGCGAATAGCTGAGCGCATCGTCGACGTCATAGTTCCAGTGCGGCAGGTAGCCTTGGAACGCGCAGCGTGTCCCGATGAGCGGATCTTGCTTCGTTCCGTCCCACTGACACGGATTTTGCGCGTCGCCAGAGCAGATGCACTCCTGCGTCTGACCGTCTTTTAGGATCGGCGTTAGATCGTCGTGCAGCGCGACATTGGGCCAAAACCACGCGGGCTTGCCACTTCCGTCGAGCAGCGTCTTGCGATCCGCCGACAGCACCGGCAGACCTTTGCCATCGAGCGCCGCCGCATGGCTCTTGAAGAGCGGGCTCTGCTCGTGAACGTGAACCATCGCGTAGTCGAACAGCACCTTGATGCCTTTGCGATGGGCGCGCGCGACCAAGTCCTTTAGCTCGGCCTCGGTGCCAAAGTGTTCTTCGACGCGGGCTCCGCTCTGTGGCCACTGATCGAGCGGCCAGTAGCCGTGATAGCCCGAGTACGCGTGGCCTCCGACCTGGCGCTTGTCGGCTTTCGGATCGACCGGGCTTAGGTAGTCGGGATTGTCAAACGGCACCGTCACCCACAGCGCGTTTACACCGAGGCTGGTGAAGTATCCATCGTCGATCTTGCGGCTGATGCCCGCGTAGTCGCCGCCCAGGTAGTCGCCGGGACGCTCGGCCTTGCTCTGCACGAGCGGCTTGTCGTTGTCGGTCTTGCCGTTATAGAAGCGGTCGACGAAGGTGAAGTACATCACCATGTCGCGCCAGTCGAAGTCTCCCGATGGAGGAAGCGTCTCTCCACAGCTGACTGCATCGCCAAGCGGCTGCCGATCACATGTCGCAACCGGGGCCGTCGTACAGCGCGCCGTGAACTTGCTGCCGGGATGACTCAGGCTCGGATCGTCGCGCCAGTCGTTGCCGTTTACGACAAACTTTACTTCCGACTCACGACCGTGTGGAAGATACAGCTCTCCTTCCCAGGTCTTGCCGTCGGCACTGAGCTTGAGCGGATAGCCCACATCCCAGCCGAGCGGACGATGATTCCCTCGCAGCTCGACGCGCGTCATCCCGGGTTCATGGGCAATCGCATATTTTTCTTTGCAGAAGCGATGCGCTTCGTCACAAGGAAGCGGATCTCCCGACGGACCTTTGCAGGTTCCCACTTCCGTTGTCACAGCGGGCATCGTCGTGCAGATCGGTGGATCAGGCGGAACTTCGTCGGTGGGAAGGTTGTCTTGTGGGGCTGTTCCGTCTCCACAGCCAAGCCACAGCGGAGCCAAGAGCAAAGCGGCAGTCAGTCGATGAGTCAGCGTACGACGCATGGCGATTCTCCGTCGAAAAAGGGACGAAAAGGCAGGTGCCCGCAGCGGCGAAGAACGCTGGGCTGTTGGGCAGTGCTCGGCGCATCTTGCGTGCGAGTCCGGCTCCCCCGCAAGGGCCTTGGTCGGGCCTCTTTGTGGTATCGCCCACGACGATTTTGGCTGCGCGGTTCAGCGACGGAAAGTTTGCGGTCTAAGTCGAGCGCTGGGAACGCACATCGGCATTTCTTATAATGGGGCGGGCGGTTGGCGCATCGCGTCGGCCTCCTGGGGGATGAAAGCGGGATGAAAGCGGTCTCGATCGCGGTAATCGGCAACGGTCGGTGGGCGCGTGCTCTGTCGGTGCGGCTCAAGCACAACCAGCGTCAGTGGCGGGCTCGGCTGCGACGCGCCATGCTCTATCAGCCACCGCCGGATCTGCCTCGGCTGTCGACGTTCGCAGAGCCATCGGAGCTGGCGATTCGGATTCCCAGTCATCCACAGCCCAAGCGCGCGGGCGGAGGTGGCGACGAGACGCTACAGATGACCGCCGATGCGCTGATGTTTGCTGCGGGCGAAGTCTATGCAGAGTCGATCGACATCGAAGAGCTGCGCGACGCAGATCTGATCATCTTGGCGGTGCCAGCGTCGAAGGTGAAGCCGCTGCTGCGCTCGATCGTTGGGTTTTTGCGACCCGAGCAGGCGATGGTTCACGCGATTGGCAGCTTTGCTCCCGTCGAAGGTGCCGGTCGTCAGAGCATGCTGCCGGTGTCTGAGCTGATCCGTCGCGAGACGCCGATTACCCAGATTGGCGCGATTGCCGGTCCGGCGCTGGCCGAAGATCTGGAAGAAGACATTCCGGTGTCGTTTGTCTGCGGCAGTCTCAGTCCTGATGTCGCGCCGATGGTGCACCAGGGCTTTCACGGACAGCATGTGCGCGTCTATAGCTCGTCGGACTTGATTGGCGTGGAAGTCGCGCGTGCGCTCGTCGGGGTCTACGGCTTCGCGATTGGTGTGGCCGACGCGATGGAGCTGGGTCCGGCGGTGCGATCGCTGCTGATTGCGCGGGGCGTGGCCGAGATGGCGCGCCTGGCCGTGTCGCTCGGTGGACAAGAGCGCACCTTCTTTGGTCCGGCGGGACTTGGCGAGCTGATCGTGGCGACCGAGCGTCGTGGCGCCCCAGACTTTCAGCTCGGCAAGCTGATCGGCAAAGGTGCTTCGCTGGGAGACGCCGCCCGTCAGATCGATCGCGCCTGCGATGCGCTCAACATGATTCGCGAAGGCCAGATGCACGCGCAGCGACTGCGAGTGACGCTGCCCATCGTTCAAGCGCTGTATCGCTGGGTCGGCGGCAGGCACGATCTACGCGCCTGCATCACCGATCTGCTCGAAAAGGATCTGTTCCTGCTCTAAGGCTGGCTGGCGACGTGACCCTGGCAGCGCGTCAAAAACTCGCGCAGCAGGTTCAGCGTCACCGTTCGGCGATAGCGCAGGTTCGATCGCACGTCGTCGATCGGCGTGATCTCATACGACAGCGTCGCTTCGGCTCGGCGAATCAGCGCTTCATCGAGCGGCCCTGCCACAAGCGCCGCTTCCGTCCGTACGCAGCGCAGCGGAATCGGTGCCACACTGCCCAGCCCAATTCGCACCGTCACAAGCTTCTGTCCATCGAAGCGCGCAAACCCCGCAAAGCACACCTTCGAGATCGCCTGCGCCGCCCGCGTTCCCACCTTGCGGTAGTAGTGAATCGGCTGACCTGGCGCATCGCTCGGCTCGCGACGCAGACGAACCTTGGTGATCAGCTCATCGGGACGGCGATCCATCTGCTTGTACTTGCTGTGAAAGCGCGCATACGGCACCACCCGTGTCCCCGACAGCGACTGAAGCACGAGCTCTGCGTCGTAGGCGAGCAGTCCCGGTGGCGTGTCAGCAGCCGGGCTCGCGTTGGCGATGTTGCCGCCGATCGTGCCTCGGTTCTGAATCGCAATCGCACCCGTCTCACGCGCAGCCAGGCTCAGCAGCGGAAACTCCGTCGCGATGATCGGATGTTCACGCAGCTCGGTATAGGTCGTCAGCGCACCGATTTCGATGGCCTCGGCTGTGACCGTGATTCCTCGTAGCTCCGCGAGCGGCCAGATATCGACATAGCGACCAACCGGCAGCGTTCCCGCCGCCATCGTCACCATCACGTCGGTTCCTCCTGCCAGCGGACGCCACGGTCCACGCTCGGGGTCCGTCGGTTCTGCCAGCCGTGCGAGCGCTTCGGACAGCGACTGGGCCGAGCACGCCACAAACTCAGACAGGTTGTGGCTCATGGCTGGCCCTCCGTGCTCGCGGCTTGTTCCTTGGCAACTGCAGCCAGTACCGACGCAAAGATCTTGGTGTAGCCCGTGCAGCGGCACAGGTTTCCTGCAAGCCCCTCGCGCACCTGCGCTTCCGTCGGGCTTGGATGCTGACGCAGCAGCGCTTTGGCCGCCAAGATCATGCCGGGCGTACAGATTCCGCACTGGGCGCCGCCGTTTTGAACGAAGGACTCCTGCACGCGATCGAGCAGCTCTGCCGAGGGCGCGACGCTCTCAATCGTCTGCACGTCACGGCCCGCGACCTGAAGGGCAGGGACCAAGCAGCTGTTGACGAGCTTTCCGTCGACAAAGACGCTGCATGCGCCGCACTCGCCTTCACCACAGCCTTCTTTGGTTCCGCACAGCTGAAGATCCCGACGCAGCACGTCGAGCAGTCGCGCCAGAGGATGAACGTCACAGGTTCTTTCGGCGCCATTGACGGTGAGGGTGAGCTTCATCGGGCAGTCTCCAGCGCTTGCAGCAGGTCTTCGGGGGTCATCGGAATCGCAGGAATCATCAGTCCCGTCGCGTGGTGGACTGCCGAGATCACCGCCGGGGCTGATCCGTCGAGCGGCAGCTCGCCGATGCCCTTGGCGCCGCGTGGTCCGTTGGGCGCATCTGCACCCGTTCTCGTCGCACGATCATCGAACTCGACGAAGATATCTGGCACGTCGAGCGACGTCGGCATGATGTAGTTGGTCATCTGCGCGTTTTGCATCCGACCGCCTTGCCACACCACCTTTTCGTACAGCGCAAAGCCGACGCCTTGCGCGACGCCGCCTTCGATCTGTCCGGCGGCCATCACCGGGTGAATGATGCGTCCGGCGTCTTGCAGCGCCCAGAAGCGGTCGACGCGCGTCTCGTATGTGACCAGATCCACCGTCACTTCCGCGACGTAGACGGCCCAGGCATAGGTCGCGTAGGCGTCGCCGCGATACTTTTTGTCGTCCCACTCGATGCCGGATGGCTGCTGATACTGGCTTTCGACGCGAAGGGTGCCGCCCATTTGGTGGAAGATGCTACAGGCGGTGGCAAACTCCGTCGGTGTGTACGATTCGCCGAGCAGTCCCCCTTCGCTGAGCTTGCGACGCAGATCCTGACAGGCGCGCTGCACCAGCTTCCCGACGACCATCACCGTACGCGAAGCCACCGTCGGACCACTGTTGGGCACTTCAGCGGTATCGGGTCGGATGATCTCGATCATGTCGCTCGGCAGCCCGAGTACATCCTGCGCAATCTGGGTAAAGACGGTGTCTTTGCCTTGTCCAATTTCCGTCGAGGAAGCACGAATGCGGACCGTGCCTTGCGGCGTTGCATCGACGGCCACCACCGAAGCCAGATAGCGCTCTCCTGACCCGGTAAAGCCCGCGCCGTGCATGAAGCTGGCGAGCCCGATGCCTTTGCGAATTGGCGATCCGCGCTCGATTGCCTCGGCATTGTGACGGGAAAACTCTTCGCGACGACGCTGATAGTCCGACATCGTCAGCGCATGATCGAGCAGCTGCGACAGATCGATGCTGTCGCGCACCACCTGTCCCGTCGCCATCTTCTGTCCTGGCTGTAGGAAGTTGCGACGACGAAGCTCTGTCGGCTCGATGCCAAGCTGCTCGGCCACCTTGTCGAGGTGTCGCTCAATCGCAAACACGCTCTGCGGCGCACCGAAGCCTCGGAACGCACCGTGCGGAGGATGATTCGTCGCAGCTGCCCGCGCCCGCACCCGGATGTGTTCGCAGTGGTACGGACCCGACGCGTGCAGTCCGCCGCGCGATAGCACCACCGGAGACAGCGTCATGTACGCGCCACCGTCGAGCCGAAAGTCCACATCGAGCGCCAGCAGCTTGCCGTCTCGGTCGTGCGCCGAGCGAATCCGTGTTCGCGATGGATGGCGCTTGGTCGTCGCCAGCATGTCTTCGTGCCGGTCGTAGATCAGCTTGACGGGCCGTCGTGACTTCCACGCCAGCAGTGCCGCGTGGGCTGCGATCATCGATGGATACTCTTCTTTTCCACCGAAGCCGCCGCCGGTCTCGCACTGGATGATGCGAACGCGCTCTTTGGCCACACCAAACAGCATCGCCAGCGCGTCGTGAATGTAATACGGACACTGGAGCGATCCCCAGACGGTGATTCCGTGCTTGGGCGACGCCAGTGCCACCATGCCTTGCGGCTCGATGTACAGCTGTTCTTGCGCGCCGGTGGCGTAGTCGCCTTCGACAATGACTTCGGCGCTGGCGAAGACCTCGGCCACGCTGCCTTTGTCGATGGAAAACTCTTTGATGACGTTGTCTTTGCCCCAGACCCGCACGTCTCCTTCGAGCGCTTCATCCAGATCGAACACCGCAGGCAGCGGATCGATGTGTAGCTCGACGAGCCGTCGCGCCTTTTCGACCACCTCGCGATCGGGATGCGCCAGCAGCACCACCGCTTCTTCGGGATGATTGATGTGATCGTCGGCCAGACACGGCTGATCGTGCTCAATCAGCGCGATCGCGTTCTTGCCGGGCACATCGGCGGCGGTGACCACACAGATGTCTTCCCACGGAACGCCGGGGTGATAGGTGATGCCGACCAAGCGGCCTCGGGCGACTTTGCTGCGGACGGTGACGCCGTAGATGGCGCCAGCGACTGGCAAGTCGTCGACGTAGACGGCTTTTCCGGTGACCTTGGCAACGCCCTCTTTGCGAGGCGGGCTCTGGCCGATGGGCGACTGTTGCTGAAGTACGTCAGGCTGCTTCACGGCGCTACTGTCAGCAGAGCCACCGTGCGCTGTCAACCCACAACGCGGCCTGTGTGCGCCGTCTAGGTCCACAGACCGACAGTGCAGGCGTGAAGCTACATACTCTGCGGCTTGCCTGTGTTAGATAGGTCGACGCATGAAATCGCGTCTGATCGCGGCCTTCCGTCGCTTCTCTCGCCGTCGCTGGCTGTGGATGCTGCTGGGCCTGGTGTCGCTGGTGCTGCTGCTGCCTCGTCTGTTCTTCTGGCTGACAGAGATAAAGCCCCCGCGCGAAGCTGGACGCGGCGTGATTCGCCCGCAGTCCGAAGTCCGAGACGGTCGGATCTACGTCGGGGAAAGCTGGATGAGCCGAGAGCGAGGACTGCTCGAGCTTCACCTGGCGGGGGAGCCCTTCGTGCTTGGCTACAGCCACGGTCGGCTCGGCACGCCGTATCTGGTGCAGATTGAAGACTACCTGTTTGGCGAGATGCGTCGCTACGTTCCATCGTCGCTGGCGCTCTCGGCGATCAAGACCGGCGTGATGCTCAAGCAGCGCAACCTGCTCGATGCGGTGCCGGTGCCGCTGCGCTTTGAACTCGCGGGCCTGGCCGAAGCGCAACCCGACGGACAAGGGGACTTTTTGCCCCCGTTTCAGCGGGTTGTCTTCTATCACGCGCTGCACGACATCACCCAGACGATCGAGCACTCGCCGCTGCTCGGCTGTACTGCGGTCGCTGCGTCGGGAAGCGCGACGACGGATGGACACCTGTATATCGGACGCAACTTCGACTTCGAAGGTCCGCCGATGTTCGACAGCGACAAAGCGATCCTGTTTTTCCGTCCGCAAGACAAGCTGGCGTTTGCGTCGGTGGCGTGGACAGGCATGGCGGGCGTTGTGACGGGGCTCAACGAAGCAGGGATCTATGTCTCGGTCAATGCGCTGCGGACCGACGACAAGAGCGATCATGGAATCCCTGTTGAGCTGCTGCTGCGCGATGTCCTAGAGCGTGCGCACTCTCTCGACGAAGCGATCGCGGTGGCCAAAGAGCACGCGGTGCTGGTGCCGGATCTGTATCTGTTTGCAGACGGCAAGACTGGCGAGTCGGCGGTGATCGAGCGCTCTCCGACGCGGTTTGAGGTCATTCGCAACCACGATGTCATTGCCGTCGCCAATCACGCGCGCAGTGCGCCATTTGCTGGGGACCAAGCCAACGAGCGGCTGCGCACCTATCTGACCTCGGGGGCTCGTCAAGCGCGGGCCGATGAGCTGCTGGCCCGCTATCGTGGCAGCCTTGACGCAAATGGCGTGCTTCAGATCCTGCGCGACAAAAAAGGCGTCGGCGACAAAGAGCTGGGGCTCGGCAATCGCAACGCGCTCGACGCCATCATCGCAACGCACTCGGTGGTGGTGGATGCGACCGATCGCGTCATCTGGGTCGCCAAAGGTCCGCACGCGCTCGGTGAATACGTCGGCTTCGATCTTCGCAAGGAGCTGGGGGACAAAAGCCGCGTCGATCCAGCGTCGCTCGCCGAAGATCCCGTCCTGCACAGCGCGGACTATCGCAACCATCGGATGATGGCTCAGTCGCTGCACGCTGCCGAGGTCGCCAAAAAGCGCGATCAGCTCGAGCTGGCGATCGAAGAAGCCCAGCGTGCCGTGTCGCTCAGTCCGCTGTCTGCCGACGCGCAGCAGCTGCTTGCAGACCTGCTGTGGAGCCGCGCGATGCAGAGCCGAAATCCCAGCCACCGTCAGCAAGCCACGCAGAGCTACAGCACCTTCCTGAAGCTGTCGCCGCCGCACCGCGTCGATGTCGAGCAGGCGGAGCAGCGGCTCAAACAGCTCGCTGCGTCCGCGCCATGACCATCAAGATCGAGACCGCTGCGGGCGTCACGCCAGGAATCCGGCTCGCCTGACCGAGCGACTGCGGCCTCGCCTTGCTGAGCTTTTCGGTGATCTCTCGCGAGAGTCCGGGAATCGACAGATAGTCGAGCGTCGGCGGCAGCGGCGTCTCTTCCATCGCTCGAAAGCGTCGCGCTTCTTCCGCTTGCCGGTCCAGATAGCCTTCGTACTTGATGGTGGTCTCGACGCGCTCACCCAGCAGCGCGGGCAGCGGATTCAGTCCAAAGACCTGGGCCAGGCCGGCGTAGCTCACCTCGGGCCGACGCAGCACCTCGGCCAGCTTGCTCGGACGACTGAGCGGTGCGGTGCCGAGCGAGGTCAGGCGCTCGTTCGTCGCTGCATCCGGATACACCGTCTTTTCCCGCAGCAGCTGTAGCTCGGCTTCGAGAAGCGCTCGTCTGTGCGAAAACGCCTGCCATCGCTCGTCGGAAATGAGCCCCAGCTTGTGACCGAGTGGCAGCAGTCGCTCGTCGGCGTTGTCTTCGCGCAGCAGCAGGCGATACTCCGCTCGGGCCGTCATCATCCGGTATGGCTCATCGACTCCGCGCGTCGTCAGGTCATCGACCAGCACGCCCATGTACGCTTCGTCTCGTCCGAGCTGCAGCGAGCCGCTGTCGCCGCGTAGCTTGAGCGCCGCATTGGCTCCCGCCCACAGTCCTTGCGCCGCTGCTTCCTCGTAGCCGCTCGTGCCATTGATCTGACCGGCCAGATACAGGCCCGCGACCTGCTTGGCTTCGAGCGTTGACTGAAGCTGCGTCGGGTCCGCAAAGTCATACTCGACCGCGTAGCCAAAGCGCAGGATTCGTGCTCGCTCAAGGCCCGGAATGCTGGCAATCACCTGAAGCTGAATGTCTGCGGGCAGCGACGTCGAGATTCCGTTCGGATACACCTCACACGTCGAAAGGCCTTCGGGCTCTAAAAAGAGTTGGTGTCGCGGCTTGTCGGCAAAGCGCACCACCTTGTCTTCAATCGACGGACAGTAGCGCGGGCCCACGCCGGTGATGCGTCCCGCAAACAGCGGTGAGCGATGCAGGTTCGATAAGATCAGCTCGTGCGTCTGCGCCGTCGTGTGCGTGATGTAACACGGCAGCTGCGCAAGCGGCGGCTCCGGTCCGTCTTCACAAAAGCGCGGCAGCGGCTCGTCGCCTGGCTGCTTTTCCAAGCTGGCCCAGTCGATGCTCTTGCCATCCAGACGACACGGCGTGCCGGTCTTTAGCCTGCCAATCCGAAAGCCCAGCTCGATCAGGCTCTGCGAGATGCCTCGCGCTGGCGGCTCGCCCATGCGGCCTCCGTCGAGCTGCTGCTCGCCAACGTGGAGCCGTCCCTGAAGGAACGTTCCCGTCGTCAGAATCACCGCTCGTCCGCGATAGGCAATGCCCATCGATGTCATCACACCGACGATGCGGAACGGCTGCTCGCCGCTCGTTTGTTCGTACAGGAGCTTCTGTCCGTCGCCCTGCTGGATGTCGAGGTTTGCTTGGTGTTCAACCACCGAGCGCACAAACGACCGATACAGCACCTTGTCGCTCTGCACCCGCGTCGATCGAACCGCTGCGCCCTTGCTCAGGTTCAGACGACGGAACTGAATGCCGGTTGCATCGGCAGCCCGGCCCATGACGCCACCAAGCGCTTCGATTTCTTTGACCAGGTGCCCTTTGCCGACACCACCGACTGCTGGGTTACACGACATATGGCCAATCGTGTCGAGGTTGCCGCTCAGAAGCAGCGTTCTCATCCCCAGTCGAGCCGAAGCCAGCGCTGCCTCGCAGCCCGCATGACCTCCGCCTACCACAATCACGTCGTACTCATGCGGATAGTGCAGCATACGTGGCGACCTTGGCTTACCCGCCGCGCGCTGTCAATCCGTCTGCCGCAGCCCGCCGCCTGACGTGAGTGGCCTTTGCCGCCGCACGCGGGGCTAAAAGGTTCCGTCGAGCAGCGTGGCCGAAAAGTTTACGCCACTGCTACCCGTCGGCAGGATGCTAACCGTCGGTGGCTTTAGCTCGATCAGCGTGCCTTGGTCGCTCTGTAGCGGCAGGTTGGGCAGCAGTCGCCCCACGAGCAGCGCCGAGCCGAGCAGTCCCACGCCAATTCCCGCCATCGTCGCTGGAATCGCAATCCGCGTCGCATCATTCCAGTCCCCGCTATACAGATAGCCCGCGCCGAGCCCCACCAGCCCAAACGCCAGCCCCCCCGTGAGCCCGCCCAGATCCACGTACGCCACTTGCCGACGACTCAAGGTGCCAAGCTGCGGAATGTGCGCCAGCCCAATCCCCAGCCCAATTCCCAGCGCCGTGCTACCCAGCATCGCAAAGCCGCCTTCGCCCGTCCGTCCTTCCGGTGGGCGGCCCAAAAAGGTCGCTTCTGGCTTGTGCGTGATCACGTAGGCCCAGGACAGCGCGCCGATGTGAACCGCCCACAGCACCGTGCTGTTCCAGACGGCGACCGGTCCGCTGCGTGGCTTGCCGAGCCGCCAGATGGCCACCCCGACCGTGCCACCGACCAGACCGCCTCCGACCGCCAGGACGTGTGGAAGCAGCCACTGCGGCTGAGCGCCAAGCCCCACGCCAAAGCCAAGCAGTGTTCCCCACGCACCAGAACCAATCAGGAGCTGTGATTCACTGACCGGCATCTCCCAGCCTGCCAGACCGGCGACCGTGGCTCCTACGCCGGCTGGACGGTATTTACCGGTGACAATGGTTCCGGCAAGAGCACCTTGCTCAAGGCCATTGCGGTTGGACTGACCGGCAAGGATACCGCGCGGGCGTTGCAACCAAGCTTTCACCGCTGGATACGCGAGGGTGCGGAAAACGAGGAAGCGTCGATCCAGTTGGAGATTGTCCGTCGGGTAGAGGACGATACTCTGGTCGATCCTGGGACAAAGCCTGGCGGGGCATTTCCGGCAAAGATTACGCTGAAGAACGGCGGCAAGGAAACCACCCTCCAATCGGCCATACCGGCCAAGAAACCGAAGAACTATTCCACCCCGGATCGCGCCATTTGGTCTACCGATGCCAAGGGATGGTTTTCTTGCGGCTACGGCCCGTTTCGCCGGGTTCTTGGAGCATCGCCGGAAGCGGCCCGGCAAATGGTCGCACCGTCCACCGAGCGTTTCGTCACCCTGTTTCAGGAAGCCGCATCGCTGGCCGAGGTGGATCAGTGGTTACGCAACTTGAAGCATAAAGAGTTGGAAAACAGGGCGGCCGAGCGCGAGCAGTTGAGGCTGCTCCTGGACATCCTCCAAGACGACCTCATGCCTAACCAGATTACGGTGGATCGCGTTGACTCGGATGGTCTGTGGCTGAAAGACCGGAACGGCGTACAGCTTTCCTGGGGGGAAATGAGTGATGGCTATCGTGCGGCTCTGGCCCTGCTCGCCGATATCCTTCGCCACCTCATCAATGCCTATGGCGTGGACGGCCTGACCGAACGCGATCCGGATGGTAAGCTTTTCGTCAAACGCAGCGGCGTGGTGTTGATCGATGAAATCGATGCGCACCTGCATCCTGAATGGCAGCGGGAAATCGGCTTCTGGCTCAAGCGGCACTTTCCCAACCTTCAGTTTCTGGTGACTACCCATAGCCCGATCATCTGCCAAGCCGCCGACGAGAACGGACTTTTTGTTCTGCCCGAACCCGGCAGCGACATTCCTCCGCAGCCATTGACCGAGGAGGAATACCGGAAGGTGATCGCTTCACGTCCCGATACGATTCTGTTAACCCGCGCCTTCGGCCTGCAAAACAACCCGCTCGCCCCGAGCGGTGGCGGGACGGGCGGAGTTAGCGAAGCTCCAGGTTAAAAA
>CALMML010000344.1 GCA_937868485.1 uncultured Myxococcales bacterium
GTCGCTGCGCTCGCCTTCTCGACGTGCGCCTTCGGGACGGCTGCCATCGCTGCGACGACCTTCACCGCGAGCATCGGGCCGAATCTCCGGTCGACTCGACGGAGCTTCTGGTTGTTCACTCATCGCGCGTGTCCTCCCGGCTGGGCTGGCTGAAGCTGCGCTCGTCGCAGCGTCCCGTGCAAGTGTCGTCCCAGCCGCTCGAGCGAAAGGGGCGCGCTGGTGTAGCGACGAATCGCCGTCTGGGTTTCTCGGACCGCTCGCAGCGCCTGCGCAAGTCGCTGTGACTGCGAAAGGAGTCCGGCTTGACCGTGCTGTCGAAGCTCGGCGTGAAGCTTCAGCCACACAAGCTCCAGCACCTCGACGGCTTCGTCTCGATCGGCCCCGACTTCGCTGGCTCGCTGACAGATTTCGACGGCGCGTCCCGCTTTGGCTGCGGCAATCAGTCCGTCGGCTTCCGTCTGACGCTTTTTGAGCGAATCTGGATCTTGCGCACAGCGCACCGCTTTGCCGATGCTGCCTTGCGACAGAGCCGTCACTGATCTCGCACTGTCTGCGTCGAGCCCATGCTTGGTTTGCAGCGTCTGGGCAATCAGCTCGTCGGCAAGTGGTACAAATCGAAGCCGCTGACAGCGCGATCGAATGGTCTGAAGCAGACCGTTGGCGCTCGTCGAGATCAGCACAAAGTGCGTATCGGGACGCGGCTCTTCCAGCGTCTTGAGCAGTCGATTGGCTGCCACCAATGCCGTCGGTGCCGTCAGTAGATCGGCGGGATCGATGAGCACGACCTGTGCTCGACCCTCGACGGGACGAAACGCCAGACGCTTGATCAGTCGCTCGACCTCGTCGGCCAGTCCGGCTAGTTCCATTGTGGCGATGACGAAGTCTGGATGACTGCCCGACGCAATCTTGCTGCACGACTCGCAGCTTCCACAGGCCGCTCCGACGCGAGGCGGTGCCATGCAGTTGAGCGCGGCCATCAGTGCTCTGGCGGTTGTGGCCTTGCCAATGCCTTCTGGTCCGTCGAACAGATAGGCGTGATGGGGACGTCCGGCGCTGATGGCACTGCGCAAGACCGAGACGACGGCATCTTGACCGATGATTCCGTCGAGCCCTCGAAGGTACGGGGCCGCGTCAGGCTGGGCTGTCTCCGCTGCGGGCTGCATGGCCGGGCAGTATTCTCCAGCCACGTCGCCGCAAGCAAGTCCTTATCGCGGGCGCGCCTTCGAGTGTGCTGTCGCCGGTTACTTGGCCGCAGTCGCCGCAAAGACCTCGCCGAGCATCTTGAGCAGCGCCGACCACGACTCTTTGTCGACGGCAGCGTTATAGGCAACACCCGCCATTCCAGCCTTGTCTGCGTCGGGGTTTGTGAAGCTGTGCTTGGCACCTGGGTAGCTGATGACTTCAAAGCGCGCGCCCGCGTCGGTCATTTCCTTGCGGAACTTGGCGACTTCCTCGGGCGGAATCATCGGATCTTCTGCGCCGATCATGACCAGGATGCGCGGCTTGATTCCTTTGGCTGCGACGAGATTCGATCCGAGTCCACCGTGGAAGGTTCCGACGGCGGCCAGATCTTCTCCCGAGCGAGCCATATCGAGCACGATGCCGCCGCCAAAACAGTACCCAATCGCAGCCACTTTGCTGGGATCGACCGTCGGTGCTGCTTTTAGTTGCGTCAGCGCGGCGGCAAAGCGAGCCTTGGCCTGCGCTGGATCTTTGGTTGCTTCCGCGACGAACGATCTCGCATCCGCTGGGTGCTTGGCGAGCTTGCCTTTGCCAAACATATCGAGCGCAAATCCGACGTAGCCCGCTTGTGCCAGCCTCGTGGCTTGGTTTCGCGCGTGCTGATTGTGTCCCCACCACTCGTGGACGATGACGACGCCGGGACGCTTGCCTTTCTGGGCGTCATCCCAGGCCAAAAAGCCCTGAAACACCGTCTGTCCTTGCTTGTATTCGACTTCCTTGGTCTTTACCTCGGCTCGGGCTGGATGTCCGACGGAACAGATAACTGCCATCGTCGCTGCTGCCAACAGTGCTCGTCTCATCGTGCGAGTTCCTCCGCTTCCCTTTTTCGGCCATCAAAGCAAAGCCAAGTCCTCGCAAGCAAGGACTTGTCGAGCGGTGCGCTTGGCAGACAATGACGCGCGGAACTCTTCCTGGGCGCGTGCAGTTTTTGCGGTAGAGTCGGGCTGTGCTACCGAGCCTCAGCATACGAAGCAAGCTCATCGGCCTTCTGTCGGTGCTGCTGCTGCTGGTTCTTGTGACGAGCACCATCGCGGGTCGGGTGCTGCTCAAGCGTCGAGTCGACGATCACATGCGACGCGAAGCCGAGGCCACCGCGCAGGATCTCGCGACCAACCTGGAAGACTATCTGAAGCACGAGCGCTCCGACGAGGAAGTCAAAGCACGGCTCGAAGATCTGCGCGGACGACATCGCATCTTTGAGCTGTCGCTGCTCGTCGATAGTGAGTCGGGAGACAAGGTTCAGATCGTGCTTCCTCAGACGGGTGTTGCCGAGATTTCTCACCCGGAGCGTCCGCGCAAGCCGCGATCCGATCGGGTGCTGGCGTATGAAGCGCGACGAGCGCTGTGGGATCGTGGGCAGCCGAGTCGTCCGCCGATGATGCGTGGCGTCGAGCCGCTGTGGCGTCTGCCCGATCGCGGTCCGTCGTCGCGCTGGGCACAGGCCTTTCCACCGCCGCAAGAGCCGCTGTCGAAGCCGAGTCGCAGCATCAAGACCAGTGAAGGCTCGTCGCTGTGTCAGCACTGTGTGACGGCGTTGGCTGATCTGGATCCGATGGGTCCCCAGCGTGGCAAGCTGCGTGTGACGGTGCCGCTCGATCGCTACGATCAAGTGCTGCGCGATCAGATTGGGATCTCGGCGCTGACGGCGATTGGTGCGCTGCTGGTGCTCTTGCTATCGACGGTGGCGATCGTCAATCGCGTCGTCGCGCGTCCCGTCTATGAGCTGGCGCAGGCGATGCGTGAAGTCGAACAAGGCAACCTTCAGCGACGTGTAGGCTTTGGGCAGAGCGACGAGATTGGCAAGCTGGCGCAGGGCTTTAACGCGATGCTCGATCGACTGGCCAAAGCCGACGAAGAGATTCGCGGTCTGAACGCACGACTCGCCGACGACATCATGGCCGCGACGCGCGACTTGCAGAGCAAGAACGAAGCGCTTCAGACGCTCAACCAGATCCTGCTTCAGATGCAGCGAGAGCTGGGCGACAAAGAGCGACTGGCGGCGCTCGGGCAGCTTGCCGCGCAGCTTGCACACGAGATTGGAACCCCGCTCGCGGCGGTGTCGGGACACTTGCAGCTGGCCGCGTTTGACCGGGAGCTTCCGCCCGTGCTGCGTGACCGTCTGCAAGTGGCGACGAGTGAGCTGGGTCGTGTCTCGAAGATCATTCGCGACTACCTGGATCACACGCGGGCGGGCAAGCCGAGCATTGTGCCGTCGGATCTGCGACGGCTGGTAGAAGAAGCTGTGCGCGTGACGACGAGTGCGCTGCGACGACCGGGCATTCGCATCATCACCGAGGTGAGTCCCGAGGCTGAAACCGTTCAGACCGATCCGGGCCTGCTGCGACAGATCTTGATCAACCTGCTGACCAACGCGATCGATGCAACGTCGGCGCAGCAAGCGGATGCGGGCGGACCGTCGACGGGACGGATCTTTGTGTCGGCCAAAGCGGTGGAAGATCGGATTGTGCTGGCGGTGCGCGACGAAGGAACCGGCATTCCCGGCGAAGATCTCCAGCGCATCTTCGAGCCGTTTTATACGACCAAAGGCCGAGGACGCGGCACCGGGCTGGGTCTGTCGATCTGTCGAGAGCTGACGCGCTCACTTGGGGGAAAGATCACCGTCGAAAGCTCGCCGGGACACGGATCGATCTTTGCGCTTCACCTGCCCCGCGTGCCACAGATCAAGCAAGCCGCGTAGCATCGTCGCTGTTTCGTCGGGCTGCTACTTTTCCAGGCCCCACGTAAAGTCGATGTCTTTGCTGCCGCCGCCCATTCCCATAAAGCCAGATCCTGGAGCCGCCGTCGGGAGCGAGACGTTTAGCGTGATCTTGCGCGTCTCTGCTGTGACGAGCTTGCTATTGGGCGCGCACAGTCGACCGCGCGTCGCAAACACCTGAACCGGACCCGGCACCATCGTCGTCGAGTAGATCGGGCGCGTCTCGCAGATGCTCTGGCCGTTGCGATAGGTACACTCTTCGCGCGATCCGGTCTGCGTGCGATGTGCGACGAGACCGTTGTAGGTCTGTACCACCGGCTGCTCTGCGGCTGCCGTCGGAACCACCGTTGGACCGGGGCTTATCTCGAAGTTGATGCGCGCCGAGTTGAGATCGATCGGCGCCAGCTCATGCAGCGTCACCGTCGCACAGACCTGCTGCGCATCCAGTCCATCCAGCACGGCTTCGTCGGTCATCGATCCTGGCGGGAGTCCGTGATTGCTCTCTGCCCAGCTGTGCGACTTCGCGATTCTCGACGGAGTCAGCGCTCCACCCGTGATGAGCGGGTTTCTGATGCTGGCTTCCGGCGTGGCACAGCCAAGCTGCGCGCCACCGAGTCCGAGCCACAGCAAGCTGCCAATTCCACACACAGCGACGATACGACGAGCGGAGCGGGAAAACGGGACACGAGTCACAACAGACCTCCTACTTGGTGTTCATGGTCCGCGACGGCTGGCGCTTCCGTCGCTGGATCGATCGCGTACACCGCAGCCAAGTGGGCTGCGACGTCGTTACTTGGTGAGCGTGCGCGTGAACTCGACTTTGCCGGTGGTGTCGATGAACTCAGCGACGAGCTTGCGATCGGTGATGGTGACGTACAAAAAGCCAATCCCAATCGACTGCCAGCGACTTGGATTTTTGCCTTTTAGCTCGGTGCCGCTCGATCCAGCGCCGGAGACAGCTAGCTCGGTGCCCTTGCACGTATCGACGAGCCACTGACGGCTGTGATCGTGTCCAGACAGATACAGATCGACCTTGCCGCAGACGTTGGCGTCGAAGAAGTCCTTGACTCCTTTGCCGTTGACGATCGGAACACCGGGAAGTCCGTCGTAGCTGCCCGCGTTGCCGTGCGGACCGTTTGACAGATACGGATGATGTCCAAGCGCAATCTTCCACGTCGCCGTCGAGGATGCCAGCCACGTATTCATCGAGTCGCGCTGCTTATCGACCTCGCGGCCAAACATCATCAGGTTGGTATCCAGCCCGAAGAAGTCCACGTTTTCGACGGTACGCCGATAGTGATTCGCGGGCATCTTCCACTTCATCGAGCTGGCTGTGTACAGGATTTCCCACTGCGCTTTGCCAAACTCGTTGCCCGAGCCGTTGCCGCCGTAGTCGTGGTTGCCGAGCACGACGTAAAACGGCTGCTTGATGCTGGCGTACGGCATCTCGAACTTGGTCTGCCACTGTGGGTCCGTGACGCTGGTGACGCCGCTTTCGTAGATGTTGTCGCCGAGAAGCTGGATGAAGTCGCAGCCCGAGCTTGCGCACTTCTTGGCGATCGCGTCAGCGACTTGCTGCTGCCCGGTGTTGCCTTTGCCGGTGTCGCCCATCGCCACAAAACGAATCGTCTTCGGTCCGCCTGCCAGATCCGGGAAAGTCGCGCTAAGATCTGCCACCGCGCCACCGTCTTCATCGCTTTTGCCATCGACCGGGACCGCCAAGTCGATGAGGTTTGGATCGTCGGGCTTGTCGCCTCCATCTTCGACGCAAGCAGACAGCGTGGTCGCCCAGACCGTCAGACCAACAAGCAACCTAGAAGAAACCGTCCGAAGTGTTTGGCCGCTCATGCGGCAGAATGTGCAAAAAACCTCACCCGTTGTACAGCGTACAGCGAGCAGAAAGTTCGAACGGAATGCACCCACAACCCGTGAATGGCGTGCTGGAAAAGCCGCCGCTCAAAGTCCTGCTTCTGGAAAACATTCACCAAACCGCGATCGAGACCATGACCAAAGAAGGTCTTGTCGTCGAGACGGTTCCCAAGTCGCTGCCCAAAGATCAGCTCATCGCGCGACTCGCTGGTGTGCAGGTTCTTGGCATTCGCAGCAAGACGCACCTGACCGCCGAGCTTCTCGCCAGCGCGCCCAGCCTGCAAGCGGTCGGCTGCTTCTGTATCGGCACCAACCAGGTCGATCTGACGGCGGCCAATCGACTGGGACTTCCGGTCTGGAACGCGCCGTTTTCCAACACCCGCAGCGTCGCGGAAATGATCATCTCGGAGATCATCTCGCTCGCGCGTCAGCTTGGCGATCGCAGCCGTGAAGTTCACGTCGGCAAGTGGCGCAAGGTCGCTTCCAGCTGCTTCGAAGTCCGAGGCAAGACACTCGGCATCATCGGCTACGGACACATTGGCTCGCAGGTGTCGGTGCTGGCGGAAGCGCTCGGCATGCGCGTGGTCTTTTACGACATCATTCCCAAGCTTCAGCTGGGCAACAGCCAGCCGTGTGAGTCGCTGCACGAGCTTCTGCGGATGTCGGACTTTGTGACGCTGCACGTTCCGGCGACGCCGCAGACGCAGTGGATGATCGGTCCCGACGAGCTTGCGGCGATGAAAAAGGGCAGCTATCTGCTCAATGCCAGTCGCGGCACCGTCGTGCAGATCGATGCGCTGTGTCAGGCGCTACGCAGCGGTCATGTGGCGGGCGCAGCGATCGACGTCTATCCCGAAGAGCCCGAGGAAAACACCGACTCGTTTGTGACGGAGCTTGCGGGGCTTCCCAACGTGATCTTGACACCACACATCGGTGGCTCGACGCAAGAAGCACAAGCCAGCATCGGTCGCGAAGTCGCCCAGAGCATCTGCAAGTTCGTCGCCCAAGGTGCCACCACAGGCTCGGTCAACTTTCCGCAGGTCGAGCTGCCTCCGTCGCGCGGCACTCACCGGATCTTGAACGTCCACAAGAACGTTCCTGGCGTGCTTCGCGACATCAGCCGCGTTGTCTCGGAGCTAAACGCCAACATCCATAGCCAGATGCTGTCCACCGACGAAAACATCGGCTACTTGATCATGGATCTGGATCAAGATGTTTCGGCGCAGGTGCGCGACGGAATCAGCGGGCTTCCCACCAGCATCCGCACCCGCATCCTGTAGCGCGAGCTGCCGTCGCGAACTTACGCTGCGACGGACTGCGCCGGAGCACTGTGCCAGCGCATGATCCGACGCGGCCAGCCTTCTTCTCGACGCGCACCGCGATAGATCTGACGAGCCAGCGCCGATACAAACGTCATCGCCCACTGCGGTACTTCGGCGGAATCTCCAATCGGAGTCAGCGTCAGCTCTCCGCCGGGAAGTGCAATCTTGACATCAAGGTCTTGATGATGCGGTGTCAGGTGAATGCGCACCGTGTAGTGTGCTTGCAGCTCATCCACCGACTGACGATCGAACTGAAACCGGGCACCAAACTGGGGAGCATACGCGGAAGACATGTAAAATGGATAGCCGAGCGCTGGTCGAATGTCCAGCCGTTCGGCCATCTACCGCGTGTGAACGCTCGATCTGGCCGAGCGCCACCCTAGAGATGCCAAACGCTTCACGATATAGTGATCATTTCCGAGATCCTGATGAGCGCTGACGAACACTCTCCTACGACCCTCGCTGTGGAGCCGCTGGCCAGTGAGCTTCACAATCAGCTCTTGACGTCGCTGGGTCGCGGCGGTGGACTGGCTCCCGAAAAGACGCGTCGCGTGTTCGTAAACCGTCACCTGCGGATGGATCACATCGAGGTGATTGGCTTTGACATGGACTACACGCTGGCGCTGTACAACCAGCCACGGCTGGAGTCGCTGTCGGCGGCCTGTACGCTGGAAAAGATGATCACGCGCCGAGGCTATCCCGAAGCGCTGCGGCAGCTTCCGTATGATGCGCGACGAGCGATTCGCGGCCTGGTCGTCGATCGAGAGCGCGGCAACATCCTGAAGATGGATCGCTACGGCTACGTCGGACGCGCGTATCACGGTACGCAGCCGCTGCCGCGAGTCGAGCGACGCAAGCTCTATCGAGAGCAGCTGTTGCGCATCTTGCCGTCGCACTACGCGTGGATCGACACGCTGTTTGCGCTGCCAGAAGCGGTGCTGTTTGCGCAGATCGTGGACTTCTTCGACGCAGACCCCAGCTTTGCGGCGCTCTCTTCGGAACAAAAGTCGTCGCGCTATAGCCAGCTCTGGGCCGACATTCGCGAAAGCATCGACGAAGCGCATCGCGACGAGAGCATCAAGCGTGTCATCAAGGCCGACATGGCCAGCTACATCATTGATGATCCAGATCTGCCCGCGACGCTGCATCGCTTTCGCTCGGCGGGAAAGCGGCTGTTTCTGCTCACCAACAGTGGGCTCGACTACACCCAGGCGGTGATGTCGTATCTGCTCGACAAGCGGCTGCCCGGCTATTCGTCGTGGCGAAGCTACTTTGATGTGATTGTCGTCGATGCCAAAAAGCCGACGTTTTTCACCGAAAAGGCACCGCTTCTGGCGCTCGACCCCGATGGTCAGGTGCGAGGCGAGCTGGATGGACACGAGCCTCCGTCGCGCGGTCGTCTGTGTCAGGGCGGAAATGTGCAAGCGCTCGATCGACTGCTGGGGCTGCGCGGCGATCGCGTGCTCTACATCGGCGACCACATTTACGGCGACATGTATCGTGCCAAGCGTGCGTCGGTGTGGCGTACTGCGATGATCATTCAAGAGCTGGAAGATGAGCTGCTTCAGCAGCGGCTCGTCGAAGAACAGCTTCAGAAGCTGGAAGCGCTGGAACGAACGCGGCATCGCGTCGAAGCGGAGCTGCGCTACGAGCAGCTACTCGGCCAGCGTCTTCGTCGTCTGACACAGGACGATCCTCAGCTTCAGCTTGTGACGGCGGAAGCGCAGCTAGAACAAGCGCACGAAGAGATCCACAAACGAAGCGAAGCGATGCGGACCCTGATTCGTCAAACCGACGATGACCTGGATCGCTTGGAGCTTCAAATCGAGCAAGCATTCAACCCGTTCTGGGGACCTCTGCTCAAGGCGGCGGCGGAAAACTCGCGATTTGGTCAGCAGGTGGAAGACTTCGCCTGTGTCTACACCAGCCGTGTATCCAATTTTTTACAGTACGCGCCATTCCAACATTTCCGTTCGCCGAGGGATCATTTGCCCCACGAGCGCGTGTACTAGTTCTGGGATCACGGGGTGCGAGATTTTTGGAAGTTGGCCCAGGACATGCTAGGTGCCTGGGTAAAAGCGAAGGGGCCCCGGTGGCCCTAGACTTTGGATAAAGTGAAGGACCTAGAGTCCAAAAGGAGAGATCGATGAACGCTGTGAAGTCTGTGATGGCGCTTGTGATGGGTGTGGCTCTGTTTGCTGGCTGTGACCAGTCGAAGGAAGAGCTGGACAAGACCAAGGTTGAGCTGGCCAAAGTGACCGCCGAGCGTGACCTGATGAAGGGTCAGATCGACAAGGCGACCCAGGATGCGAAGGACGCTCAGACCAAGCTGACCGACGCGGAAAACAAGATCAAGGAAGCCGATGCCAAGCTGGCCACCTGCCAGCCCGCCGCTGCGCCTGTGGCTGAGACCAAGCCCGCGGCCTCTTCTTCCAAGAAGCCCGCTGCTGCCAAGCCCCCGGCGGCTCCGGCTCGCGATGCCTCGGCCCCGGCCGGCACCGCTGCGAACCCTGTCAAGCTCGCCCCGGGCAACCCCGGCGCTGGCCTGTAATCTGACCTAACGGCCCCGAAAGGGGCTTCTTAGCTTTCTTCGGCTTAGGAACCAACAAAGGAGTACACGATGAAAAAGCTCAGTCTTCTGGCCCTCCCCGTGCTGTTTGCTCTCGGCTGTGGTGGCGTCGATACCCTGTTTGGCGATGGTGGTTTGGATAGCGGAAGCGTCTGCGCTGCGGGCGTGACCCCGTACCAGATCAAGACCGGTGTCTACAAGACCCAGAGCGTTCCGTCGGTCACGGAAAACTGCGGACTTAGCCTGACCGCCGCCGACCTGATGACCGACCGCGAAGTTGCCAACGATGCGCAGGGCAACATCACCGTTTACTCGCTGTCGACCACCCCGAAGTCGCCGCTCGGCACTGGCCCGGTTCGCTGCAACATGGGAACCCTGACCGGCAGCGACATTGCCAACGCCAGTGGTTGTGACTTCACCCGTCAGACCACCGTTTCGATGACCGTGACGGCGGCCAACCAGTTCACGATCGCCGTGACGCAGACCCGATCGAACTTCAAGCAGGACGCTTCGGGCACGACCTGCAAGCCGCCGGCTGGCAACAGCTGCACCATCAGCTACACCGCCGCGATGCAGCAGTAGTCTCAGCCTCGCTGTCTGAGCCTGCTTGGACAGCGACTGCTGACGATTCCTTCCCACTCGACGGGCTGCTCCGAGCGTCCCGTCGGTCTCTTTCCTTCCCTTCTAGAACTGTGGACAAAGTCCGGCTGACCGCACTGGCTGTGGCGAGCCTGTCTTTGTCTGTGGCGGTTTTGTCTTGCGAGGCGTCCTCTGCGGGTCGGCTGGGTTCGTACCTTGGCGGAGATGCAGACGCATCGGCGCACCCAAGCGAGCCGCCGAGCTGAGCTAGCGTAGACCGACCGACTCGATGGCTTGGGTCAGCTCTTCGGCGCTGTGAACCCCACGAAAGACCCGTCGCACCTGACCTTCCGCATCGATGAGCACAGTGAGCGGAATCTGGGTGATGCCATAGCGCTCTGCGACCGTGCCAGGATCGCTTCCGAGCGGAAGCTTGAGCCCCAGCGCAGTCGCAAACTGCTTGGCTTTGGCTTCTGCGCCTTCGATCTCGATGGCGATGGTGCGCAGTCCACGCGGCTGAAGCTGGGTGTTCACACGATCGATGAGCGGCAGGGACTCTTTGCACGGTCCACACCACGTCGCCCAAAAGTCGATCAGCACTGGATGACCGCGCTGCGCCGACAGCTCGAAGCGCTCACCGGGTGACGCCGAGGCATCGATGCGTGCCACCGAAAAGTCCGGCGCGGCATTGCCATTCTTTGGCTGCGACGACGGAACCGAAACCCAGTGCCGCGCTTCGTTTACCACGATCACCACAAACATCGCGATGAGCACCCAGGAAATCACACGGGTCAGCAGCGAGTCACGGCGCGTCGGCGCATCCGCTTCGTCTTCGTGTGACGCTGTGTCGTCGCGCTGCTCGGCTTGGTCGCTCATACGCGGCTGCTCCTGCGCTGCTCGCGCTCGTAGATGAGTCGAAGGCCCGTGAGCGTTAGCATCTCGTCGCACTCTTCGATGGTTCGGCTGTCTTTGGCGATCATCGGTGCGAGTCCGCCGGTCGCAACGACCTTGAGTGGAAAGTCCACCTCGGCGCGCATTCGCTCGACGATGCCATCGACGAGGCCCACGTAGCCGTAGACCAGGCCCGACTGCATGCTGGTGACGGTGTTTTTGCCGATGACGGAGCGAGGCCGGGCCAGCTCGACGCGAGGTAGCTTGGCCGCAGCGTGAAAGAGCGCGTCGGCGCTGATGCCGATGCCTGGCGCAATCGCTCCACCGAGGTATTCCCCTTTGGGCGTGACGACATCGAAGGTGGTGGCTGTTCCAAAGTCGACGACCAGGCAACCGCAGCGAAATCGTTCATAGGCAGCGACGGCGTTGATGATGCGATCGGCCCCGACTTCGCGCGGGTTTTCATACAGAATCGGCATGCCGGTGCGCGAGCCGGGACCCACGACGACGGGCTCGATCTGAAAGTAGCGACGAAAGAGCCGCTGAAACGCTTGCAGCACGGGCGGAACCACCGTCGCCAAGATGCCCGCCGAGATGCCTATTTCCTTGGGCTGCGTCGACACCGCGACAAGCTGTTCTTGGCTCGACTTGTCGTCGCTGGACTTGCTTTCCTCGCTGTAGACATCGCGCTGCGGACCGGCGGTAAACGGCAAGCCATGCAGCGTGAACATCGAGTGCAGCAGCGCCGCGTACTCGTCTTCCGTTCGGGCCTTGCGCGTCTCGATGCGAAAGTGCGTGAGCAGCGCTGTCCCGTCGAAGACGCCAAAGACAATGTTGGTGTTACCGATGTCCACCGCAAGCAGCATGCGGCTAGCTTAATCCAAAGCGAGCCGACACGACACCGCACCGCCAACAATGTGCTTATTATCCCGCTCGCTACGCAGGGGAATGACGTATGACGACGAACGAGTCGAAGTGCTCTGTGGGACTGGGTCCGTCGCGAAAGGCCCTGACGTCCCGATGGCTTGCGTGCTGCGTG
>CALMML010000345.1 GCA_937868485.1 uncultured Myxococcales bacterium
AGGGAAACGGGAACACAGGAAAGAGAGACGAACATGAAGCGATATAAGGCGTTTTTGGCATGTGCGGTGGCTGCTCTCACGATGGGAGCGATGACGGTGCGAGCGGACAGTCCGACGCGATCGGCGGTGACACAAGCAGCGGGGGCGACGAGCACGCCCGGCAGTGGAGCGGGGGTCGTCAACATCAATGAAGCCACGGCAGATCAGCTCGAGCGCTTGCCGGGCATCGGTCCGAGTCGCGCGCAGGCGATCGTTCAGTTTCGCAAGACGCATCCGTTTAAGCGGCTCGAGGAGCTTCAGCGCGTCAAAGGGCTGGGCAAAAAGAGCTGGAATCGGCTGCGTCCGATGATTGCGCTGACGGGACCGACGACGCTGAGCGGATCGGTGCACTAGCGGCGCGTGGCCGATGCGGAAGGCGCGGGACGGTTAGTTCAGCTGCGTGCAGACCGACAGACCACTCTGCGGCGCTTTGCTGTCGTCACATGAGATCAGCTTGAGCGCGAGCGGATCGGTTCCGGTTCGACTCGGAAGCCCGGCAATGAGCATCGTCATCACGGCACCCGACGGAATGTTCACGTTGGAATTGACCGTGATGAGATCGCTCGTCATGGCCGTGGGTTTCACCGAAGCAGCGCCAGCGGTCTGAGGCGCAGTCGATACGTAGGTCATGCCACTGCTGCGTCCCAAGTCTCCGCTGACAGCGTCGGTGAGCAGCGCTTTGTAGCCGGTGCCGGTTCCGAATCCGAAGTCTGCGGTGGGAACATCCGGCGATGCGTTGATAAAGCGCAGCCGAACTTGGCCTCCCTGCGGCGTCAGATCGTCTTCAAACAGGTTGAGCTTCACGGTTCCAATGCGCGTCTGATCGCCAAACGGCACCAGCGTGTAGCTTCGTCCTGCGCCGATCGTTGGCAGTCCCAGATCGGGCAGTCCTCCATACGCCACCGCACAGTCGGTCCGGGTTCCTGGAACGGCGCGAACGGTATAACTGCCGGCTGTCAGCGTCACATATTGACCCATGTTCAGGTACGACACGCCGCCCGTTCGCTGGGCCAGCGTGCGCAGGATCGGACCGGTAAAGCTCGACTCGCCTTGGGCCTTGATGCAGAGATCGACCGGAGCGGCTCCCGCGACGAAGTTTCCAAAGCGTAGCTGCGCGGTTGTGATCGGCACCACCATGTCGGGCATGACGTTGACACCGCTGTCGACCGCGACGATCTCCGTCGGTGCAGGCGTGCAGCCAGACGAGATCAGGACGGACAGCGTCGCAGCAAGGCCGATTCCAGAAGCGGTCAGTCGTACGCGGAGCATGGGTCCTCCCTATTCGGTGATGCCGAGGAGCGCATCGAGTGAGTCAGCATCGAACGCAAGCGCCGTAAGCTCTTCGCACATCGCAACCCACTCGGAGACAGACGACTCGGCAAGCTGTGCGGTCGTTTCAAAGAACAAGAATACGGGTCCAACGGGTAGGTTACAGCTTTGGATGCGAGAGCCTCGACGCTGCTGGGCCAGCTTTTGCTGATACTGGGTTCGCAGCGCAGCCAGATCATTGACGCTACCGCGCGGGGCCGGACGTAGCCACACGCCGATGCGGGCTTTGCACGCTGGGTTGTCGTTTTGGGCGACGGTGACACCGAAAGACCAGCCGTCTTTGGCCGCGACCAGTTCTTTGTACGGTGCGTCGGTGATTTCGCTGACTTGGAAGCCAGCCGGAGCCCATTGTTGACGAACGTGGTTGGCGAAAGCGTGTGCATCAAGCGTGTTCATGGATGACGTCCCCTGGCGTTGCGTAGAAAGCGGTGAGCGTCTCTTATCGTAGCCAAGTTCGCGTCTCCGCAGGGAGAGACGCTTTGACTTTGGACCTGCACGATTCCAAGCGTCGTCAGAGTCCGTTGCTAAGATGCCTGCCCATGCTGTCGTACTTGCGAATCAGCAACTTTGCGATCATCGAAGAAGTCGAGCTGACCCTCGGGCCGGGACTGACGGTGCTGAGCGGCGAAACGGGCGCGGGAAAGTCGCTCATCTTGGATGCGGTGGCGCTGCTGCGTGGCGGTCGAGCCAGCGCGGAGGTCATTCGCAGCGGAGCAGATGAAGCGCGTATCGAAGCGCTGTTTGTACCGGAGCCGGGAAGTGCAGCCTGTGCGGCGCTGACGGAGCGACTCGTGCGTCTTGGGATCGATACAGCGGGACTTGCCGAAGACGGTCTGGTGGTTCGGCGCGTGATCGGTCGAGGCGGACGCAATCGCATTCACATCCAAGGACAGCTTTCGACCGCAGCTGCGCTGGCAGAGGTCTGTAGCGGACTCATTGATGTGAGCGGTCAGCACGATCACCAGAGCTTGCTTGATGTGGGAAGTCACTTGGGGCTGCTCGATCGGTTTGGTGTGCCGGTTGCGCTGCGTGACGAGATGAGCCAAGCGTTTGACTCGCTGTCGGTCGCGAGTCGTGAGCTGCAAGAAGCGTCGCTCGATGAGCGCAGTCGCAGTGAGCGGGAAGAGTTTCTGCGCTTTCAGCTATCAGAGCTGGATCAGGCCGATCCCAAGCCGGGTGAAGATGAGTCGCTGCGCAACGAGCAAAAGCGGCTGCGATCGGTGGAAAAGCTGGCGCAAGCGGGACGACGAAGCGAAGCGCGACTGTATAGCGGCGAAGACAGCGTGCTCGATGGACTGTCGTCGGTGGTGCGTGAGCTGCGCGAGGTGGCGACGATTGATCCCGAGCTGGCTGAGATCACCACACGGGTGAGCGAAGCGCAGGTTCTGCTGAGCGACGCGACGCACGATCTGCGGCGGTATGTGGACTCGCTGTCGGCGGATCCAGAGCGGCTTTCGATGATCGAAGATCGGCTCCATTTGCTGTCGCGACTTTTGCGCAAGCACGGGCCGGACATGGCGTCGCTTGTGAAGAAGCGCGATGAGATGCAGCGTGAGCTGTCGAAGCTGGTCGGTCATGAAGAGCGACGAAGTTCGGCCAGTCGTGCGGTGGAGCTTGCGCAAAAGCAAGCGGTCCAAGTGGCAGAGCGACTGAGCGCAGCGCGGCAGCGAGCAGGACTCACCTTGTCAGAAAAGGTGGAAAAAGAGCTGCTGGATCTGGCGATGGACGGGGCAAAGCTTGTGCCTCAGCTCGGCGCGCGGGCGGCGAGTCGTGGTGATGATCCCTCGCTGGTCGTGGCAAGCGCGGACGGTGAGCTGCGGCGGCTGTCTCGAGATGGGTTCGATCGCTGCGAGCTGTTGTTTTCAGCCAACCGAGGCGAGACACCAAGGCCGCTTCAGCGAATCGCGTCGGGTGGAGAGCTGTCGCGGGTGATGCTCGCGCTGCGCAGCGTGCTGGGACAGGCCGATCACGTCGCAACCTGCGTGTTCGACGAGGTCGATTCTGGCGTCGGTGGCGCAACCGGAGATCGGGTCGGTCGCAAGATCCGTAGCTTGGCGGAAGGAAAGCAGGTGCTGTGCATTACTCACCTGGCGCAGATTGCGGCGTATGGTCACAAACACCTGCGTGTCGAAAAGTTGCTGAGCGACGGGCGAACGGTGACAAACGTGCGAGTGCTCGGCAAGAGCGAGCGACGGGACGAGATTGCTCGCATGATCGGTGGGGCGCGACTGACCGACAAGAGCCGAGCGCATGCCGATGAGCTGCTCAGTCAGGCGCAAGGTGGACCGCTTTCGCGCGTGCCGCGAGGCAAGAGCACCGCAGTGTCGGCGGACGTGCGCTAAAAACGCTCGCACCGGACCTAAGTTATAGTGGGTCGTATGCCAAGCAGTCTGCCAAGTCATTTGGTAGGTCGCAGCGTGCTGGGGATTGGGCTTTGGGCCGCGCTGTGGGGAGTTGAAGTGGGAAGCCCGTCCGTCGCTGCTGCGAACGAACCAACTCGCGGTGTGCCTTATCCGCCGCTTCGGAATGCCATGCAGCGTGCCAGCTGGCTGGGCGCAGCTGGTGATTCGGCGAGCGCTGCGACGGGTGCTTCGGCCAGCTTGCCTTCGCCTGCTCAGCCCGTGGAAGCAGTTGCGTCGCCGAGTACTCCATCACCGTCGGGACCAAGCGGCTCTGGCTTGCTTGGGGCCACCTTGGCGGACTCGCGCTGGTGTGGCATTGAGCCTCCGTCGTCACAGCCAGAGCCGATGGTGTCGTGCAAGCTGACGACGCTGCCGTGTGGTCCAGTCAGCCCAGATCGCATTTTTAGCAACAGTGGCGAAGAAACCGACGATCTGGACGGCGACGGGCTGCGCGATCTGGTGGTCGGTGGCCGCGTGAGCGTGCAGTCCAAAGAGGTGTTTGCGGCGATCTATCGAGGCAGCGACAGCGGCTACATGCTGGCGGACTTTCGCGTCGTGCCTGCTCGTGCGGAGCCGACGTTTGCGAGCGTGCTGCTGACGGAAAGTGGCAAGCCTCCGGTGCTGCGCGACGGACACGATCTGGTTGAAAGCAACGGTCGAAGCTACAGCGTGGCGAGGCTGCGTCGGTTTGATGGACAGCGCTTTCGGACGCTGCTGACGTTCTGTGCGCACCGAAGCGAGCCGTCGAGTGGACTGCCGGGCGGCGTGCGACAAGGGCTCAATCGGGTGGACTTTATCGACGTCGACAAAGATGGCAGCAAGGAAGTGGTGATCCAAGGGCTGCTGGCTCCGACGGTGTTTCGGTTTAACGACGGTGGTCTGTTGCTGATGGAAGATCGCGGCTTGACGCGGACCTTTCGCGAGTCGGGCCCTGAGTCGGTGCGAGCGCGCGCGCTGCGGGATGAGGCGGAAAAGCTGATCGATGCCGGGGAAGTGCGACGAGCCGCTGAGGTGTATCAGCGAGCGTTCTTGAGCATGCCGTATGACCTTGAGCTGGGACAGGCCGCAGCGGATGCGCAGGTGCGAGGTGGTCTGTCGGAGCGCGCCTTGGAGATGCTGACGCGGCTTCGGTTTCAAGATCCCGAGCGTGGCAGCATCGCCTGTACGCTGGCGGCGACGTATCGATCGATGAGAAATCCCGTCGGAGAGCTGCCTGCGCTGCGGGCCTGTGTCGAAAAAGAGACGGACGAAGCGCGAAGGCGACCGGCGATGAATCGGCTGCGAGAGCTGCAAGGACTGAGCCCTCTGCCTGCGACTCCGTCGGGACCGGCGATTTCTCCGTCGCAGCAAGCGATCGTCGATGAAGCGCTGGGCTCGCCGTAAGCAAGACGGATCGTCCCGTCGGAAAAGACGGTTACACGGATGACTTTTCGTCGGTGACTGCGTCTTCGTTGCGCTGCGCGAAGTAGTCACGAAGAAAGCACGCGATCGGTCCGGCGTCGTCGCGCAGTCGATGCGGCTCGTCGGGAACTTCGATGAGATCACGCGTGGGATCAAAGCCGAGCTGTCGGAGCCGCTGATTTCTCTCGAAGTAGCGACGATCGCTGATTGCGCCGTGAAACAGGTGAGACAGCTCGCCAGAGACGAAGCCCAGACCGGACACGCCAAGCGATTCAGCGACGGATTGTAGACGCGCGCTCCAGCGTTCGAAGTGTCGCAGGTGCGGCGAGTGATCCCCGAGCAGGCGCGTGACACAAGTTGCCGTCGGATGTCCGACAAAGGCATGCGCCATCACATGATCCGCGCTTCCGACGATACAGGCATCGTAAAGTCCTGCGGCT
This sequence comes from uncultured Myxococcales bacterium, assembly GCA_937868485.1. Taxonomy (GTDB): domain Bacteria; phylum Myxococcota_A; class Polyangia; order Palsa-1104; family JAEUJZ01; genus JAEUKA01. Next base: position 5,612 of record CALMML010000345.1, read on the forward strand.
TCGAGCACCGATCGATGCGTCGCCCATGCGTAGCCCGTGTGTCCGTGCGCATCGAAGCGTCCGACGGACAGCGCGTCTGGCTGCTCGGTGATCGTTGCGACAAAGCCTCGGGTGCGAACTGGCAGGTCATCTGGACGCTGAGGCGACGGAAGCTGCACGACATCTGAAAACAGCTGCACCGCGAGATGTCGATCGAGCAGCGTCTGCGCGTGCTCGGGCCAGTCGAGACGCTGAAACAGCACATCGGCGTCGATCCAGGCAACGAAGTGACACGAACGTGGCAGTTTTGAGATCGCCAAGTTGATGAGCCGCTCTTTGTGCCACAGCGCGTCGTGGGCTCGAAGCGGAAGCACATCGGGCGACGGTGGAAGCTCAAACGGCTGGTCAGCGAGCGCGCACTCGACGGTCAGACACGGCAGATCGCCGAGCGCAGTTCGGAAGCGACGGTAGTTTTCTCGTCGAGAGCGATAGCCTGCTGGGTTGAAATAGGTCGTCACGACCCACAGCGCGTCGCGCTTTGTCATGCCGTGTGATCTTGGCGGATGCGGAACTTCGCGTCACTGCCGTTCGCTGGGCGCTTGGCTTGCGGGAATGTCAGCGACGGAATCGATCGGACGATTGAGCTTTGCGAGCAGTTTCGGGATGCTTTCATCATGCAAAGTTGTGTCCGCTGGCTTCGTCTGGGGATCGCGGCCTGGCTGCTGCTGCTGGCTGGGATCGTTCCGTGTGCACAGGGATCGGAAAAAGCGTCGGCGGTGCAGCAGGCTGCCGCTGCGCTGTCCGGGTCCAGTGAAAGTGAAGATGAAAAAGAAGCAGAGAGCGATCAGGACACGCCTCGACGAGCGATCGAGCGGTTTTTGGCGCAAGCGCACAGCGGCGACTACTTCAAAGCAGCGGAAGCGATTCAGGTCAGCTCGACCGATGTCAGCGACGGAGCCGACAAAGCACGCAAGCTGGCGGCAGTGCTGGAGAGGCGGCTGCGGCTCGGGCCGGATGAGCTGGCGAAGATCTCGGACTTGCCGACGGGAAATCAGAGCGATGGACTGAAGAATCAGGAAGTGATCGGGCGGATTGACATGCCGCTCGGGTCGGAGACGGTGCGACTTCAGCGATCGGGAACACCGGGCTCGCGACGTTGGATGTTTTCGCCAGCGACGGTGCAGCGAATCGATGCGTGGTACGAGCGACTGGAAGATCACTTCGTATTGGAGACGCTGCCGGATGCGCTGCTCGGACGAGGACCGCTTGGGCTGCTGTATTGGCAGTGGCTGGCGCTGCCGCTGCTGATTGTGCTGAGCGCGCTCGGTGGTGTGTCGGTGACGGTGATGTCGCGGCCTCTGCTGCGCAAGCTGCTGGGTCAGCGCGAGCTGTGGCTGGCGATGCTGGAACGTCAGCGCGAGCCGCTGTGGCTGTTCTTTTCGTCGCTGCTGCTGCTGCTGCTGCTGCCGATTCTGTTTTTGACTCCGTCGGTGGCGCAGCCGGTGCGGGCGCTCAACCTGATCACGATCGAGATCACGCTGTGCTGGATTGCTTGGCGCGTGGCGGACGTGCTGACGACGCGCGCGCGGCTGTTGGAGTGGCTGGAGTCGCGGCCCGGTCTGCGTGGAGTGCTGCCGCTGATTCGCCAGCTCATCGGGATTGCCCTGACGGCGGTGGCGGCGGCGCTGGCTCTGTCGGAAATGGGACTGTCGTTGACCAGCGTGATGGCGAGCTTGGGACTCGGCGGCTTGGCGGTGGCTCTGGCGGCGAAAAACACGCTCGAGCACTTCTTTGGCAGCGTCACGCTGAGCATCGATCAGTCGATTCGCGTCGGGGATCAGATTCGCATCGGTGACGTGAACGGCACGATCGAACAGATTGGCATGCGCTCGACGAGGATTCGCACCGCCGATCGCAGCATCGTCACGATTCCCAACGGCAAGGTCGCTGACATGCAGATCGAGACAATTGCCGCGCGGGACCGCACCCGGTTTTTCCTGACGCTCGGCGTTGTGTATGCGCTCAAGCCCGCCGGAATGCGCAGCCTGCGTGACGCGCTTATCAAGTGCGTGCGCAGCCATCCCAAGGTCTGGCCCGATGTCGTGCGCGTTCACTTTACCGGGCTCACCGACGCCGCGATCACGATCGAAGTGACCGCGTGGTTTCAAGTCACCGAGCAGGACCAGTTTCTCGAAGCCCGTCAGGACCTGCTGCTACAGATCTTGGATGTGATTGAGGCGTTTGGAGCCACACCGGCCTTTGCCAAAGCCCTCGCGCAGCCTGCTTCTCGTTAAAATTTTGGATTCTGCAAAACGAGAAATTGACTTCCCAAGCAGGAGTTGCGACGCTTTGGTGCCATGACACCCTGCGCGGACTCTTTGCCCATGTCTCACCCTCAGCTACACACCCTGTTTCCACTGGTTGAGCCGTACCGAACCGGGATGCTCCGTGTCTCTTCGCTGCACGAGCTGTATTTCGAGGAGAGTGGCAATCCAAACGGTCAGCCCGTGCTGTTTATCCACGGCGGTCCAGGCAGCGGAACCGAACCGAATCAGCGACGGTTCTTCGATCCGAAACACTATCGGATCGTGCTGTTCGATCAGCGCGGTGCGGGGCGCAGTCGTCCGCATGCCTGCATCGAAGAAAACACGACCTGGGATCTGGTGGAAGACATCGAGAAGATTCGTAAGCATCTTCACATTGATCGCTGGGTGGTGTTCGGCGGCTCGTGGGGCAGTACGCTCGCGCTCGCTTATGCCGAGACGTACCCGAGTCAGGTGAGCGGGCTCATCGTTCGCGGCATCTGCGTGCTCAACAAGAGCGAGCTGGACTGGTTTTTCCGTCGCGGAGCCAACGTCGTCTATCCCGATGCGTGGGAAGCGTTTCGCGACTTCATCCCGGAAGAAGAGCGCGGCGACCTGCTGACGGCGTATCACCGACGGCTCCACAGCGGCGACTTGGTGCTTCAGCAAAAAGCGGCGGTGGCATTTGCGCGCTGGGAAGCGTGCTGCAGTCGGCTGCTGCCTGATGCGTCGGTGGTCGTTCGCTTTGCCGAGGGAAGCTTTGCGCACGCGCTGTCTCGGATTGAGACGCACTACTTCATGAACGCGGGCTTCTTTACGCACGACGGACAGCTTCTGACCGAAGCGCACAAGCTCGCGGGCATTCCGACGGTGATCATTCAAGGTCGCTACGACATGGTCTGTCCGATGGAAACCGCGTGGGCGCTGCATCGCGCGCTGCCCGAAGCCGAGTTCTATGTCGTCGACGACGCGGGACACTCTGCGACGGAGACTGGCATCACGCATCGGCTGATCGAAGCGACCGAAAAGATGAAGCGCCTGCACGTTCCTGCTGCGCGCTAAGCCCGTCTGCGGCGCGGTCTGCGCTGGCTGCTCGACTCACACGCTTTCCCGCACAGCTTTGGTGTCTCGCGCTGTTACGATGATCTGGTGAGCGGATCGGCGCGTCGACGCAACCTCGTCATCCTGTTCCTTTTGTACTTTGCGCAAGGCCTGCCGTTTGGCTTTCAAAAAGAGCTGTCTGCGTTTCTGCGCCAAGCAGGAATGTCGCTGACGAAGATCACGCTCGCGCGAGGTCTGTCGCTGCCGTGGCTGCTCAAAGCGCTGTGGGCACCGCTCGTCGATCGCTATGGATCGGCGTCGTTTGGGCGACGGAAATCCTGGATTGTGCCGCTTCAGCTTCTTTTGTGCGCGTCGTTTGTGTGCGCCGCGTTCTTTCCGCCGGAAGTGAGCCTGCCGACGCTCATCGGGCTCATCATCGTGATGAACTTTTTGACCGCGACGCAGGACATTGCCGTCGATGGTCTGGCGGTCGATCTGTTCAAAGGCAAAGAGCTGGGCTCGGCCAACGTCGCGCAGGTCGTCGGCTACAAGATCGGCATGCTGGTCGGCGGCGGCATCTTGCTACGAGCGTCGGCGAGCATCGGCTGGCGCGGCATGCTATTTGCCATCGCGGCGATGATCGCGACGGTGATCGGATCGGTGCTGCTGCTTCGCGAGCCGCTGCAGCAAGGTCGCGTCGCGCAGGTTCGTCAGCACCTATCGGATGTCGTCGTGACGCTGGGCAAGCAGCTTCGTTCTCCGTCGGGAATGTGGCTACTGCTGTTTATTGGAACGTACAAGATTGGCGAAACGCTCGTCGACGCGCTGTACACGCCGTTTCTGATCGACATGGGCTATAAGCCGTCGCAGATTGGCGGCTGGATTGGCATCTGGGGCATGGTTGCTTCGACGCTGGGTTCGCTGTGCGGAGGCATCTTGGCCGGGCGGCTGCCGATGCTGTGGGCGGTGGCGCTGACCAGCGTGCTGCGCGTCGTGGCGATGGGCGGAGAGTGCTATCTGACGTTTTTGACGCCGCCGCAGCCCGTCGACATCATCGTCGTGTCGATCTGTGAGCACTTCGCAGGCGGCGCGCTGACGACGGCGATGTTTGCGTTCATGATGCTGCGCGTCGATGCCGCGATTGGCGCCAGTCACTACACCGTGCTCGCCAGCATCGAAGTGCTTGGCAAGCTGCCGACGGGACTTGTCGCTGGCTACGTTGCCACCAAGCTGGGCTATCAAAAGACGTTTTTCCTCGGGACGGCGCTGTCTGCGCTGTTCTTGCTGCTGCTGGTTCCGCTGCGTCTTGCGCCGCCGCCGATCGAGAGAGCTTCTGACGACGCCAGTCCGCCTGCATCGTAAGCATCGCGTGCGACGCACCTAGTCCTTGACGTGCGACGGAGCGAGTTGTAACGATGCCCGCCTTCTCAACCTTGGCAAACGTGGAGGCGAACATGGCAACGCGGCTTTCCAGCAGTCGGAACATCCTTCCTTTTCTGTGCCTGAGCGGCATGGTCCTAAGCTGTGGCGGCGACGGTGGTACGACGGATCCGATGACGATGGATCAGACTCCGAAGGTCAATCCGTTCGCAGCCAAGCCAGAGTGCACGGGCGACAAGGTTGACTTCAAAAAGGGTCAGCGCAGCTTGGTCGTCAGCAACCTCGAGATCGCGGCGGGCAACCAAGGCATTGATCTCGACGGAGACGGCAAGCCAGACAACAAGCTCGGCGCGGTGTCGTCGCTGGCCAATCCAGAGCTGGAAGGCACGTTCAAAGAAAAGCACGACGTGATGATCCCGATGGAGTTCTTCGGATCGACGTCGGGCGACTCGCAGTGCACCAAGTTCGCGATGTACCTGGGGCAGTTTCTCAAGGATCGCGATGGCGACGGCAAAGACAGCTCGTGGGAGACGGAAAAGAACGGCACGTCGAAGGGCGACTGCAACGACTACGACAAGAACGTCGCCGCCGGAAAGCCGGAAGTCGCGGGCAATCGCATGGATGACGACTGCGATGGCTTCGCCGACAACCCGACGCAGAAGACGCCCGCAAGTGATGCCTCTGCGAAGATGGACCTCGACGGCGATGGTGTGACGGTGGCCGAAGGTGACTGCGACGATCGTGCGACCTCGCCGATGATTCCGACCGATGAAGGGATGACGCCGCTCGCGAAGCTTCGTCACCCGGCCAAGATGGCGATGAGCATTGCCGCCGGAGTCGAGCGCTGTGACGGTGTGGACTACAACTGCGACGGCATTCCTGACAACGCGGCGCAGTGCAATCCGTTTGCCGATGCCAACGTCAAGATCGACGTGCAGAAGGTGGCGCTCGATGCGCAGAGCCAGCCGGTCCTGTCGTTCAAAAACGGCACGGTGAAGGGCAACAAGCTGTCGGCGGGTCCGTCGGTGTTCCGCGTGGCGGTGCCGATCTCGGATCAGTCGCTGGAGCTGGAGCTTTCGGGCGCTCGCGTCGAAGGAACGTTCCGCAACGTCGGCAACCTGACGTATCTGGACAACGCGATGCTCGGTGGCGTGCTGCAAGCGGTCAGCCTGGCGCGACTCGACAAGCTGGAAGTGAGCGGATTCCTCAAGCCGCCGCAGTCGCTGTTTGACGCGGTGTTCGCAAACGGAGCGCTTGCCGAAGTGCTGCGCCTGAAGAAAGACGCCGCCGGTCACTATCTGCCCGACATGGATGTCGACGGCGATGGCATCGAGACGTTCTGGGCCGCTGATCCCGAAAAGACGCCAGCGCTCGTCGATGTCTGCAAAGACGGCGACGGCACGATCATCAAGAACGGCGACACCTCGGTGCCCAATGACGATCCGAAGAAGCGCTGCGTGTTCGCCAAGGACAGCAAGGGCAACTATCGCTTCGTCGATGGCATCTCGGCGGCGCTCAAGTTCAGCGCGGTCCCTGCCAAGCTGGGCGAAGTCGTTGATACGATGGTCGGCAAGTAATCGAACCGAGCGAGGCCACAGATTCCCATGAGCAAGCGTCACAACGTCAAAGCCCACATCACCGGCAACATCTGGAAGATCACCACCACCGTCGGCGCAGAAGTCAGCGAAGGCGACACCTTGGTGATCATGGAATCGATGAAGATGGAAATGCCGGTCGAGTCGGAAGTCTCTGGCCGCGTCGTCGAGATCCCCGCCAAAGAAGGCACGCCAGCGCAAGAAGGTCAGATCCTCGTCATCATCGAGGAATAGCGCGCGTCCGTGTCCTTTCCCGTCTTTCAGGCGGCGTGCGCCGTCATCATCGTGCTCACCTTGGCGGCCATGGCGCGGCGTGTTCCGTGGGGCACGCTGCTCCGTGACTACTTCGCGCTGGCACTCGCTGGCTACCTTGGCGAACAGAGCTGCATCGTTCTGTATCACTACTATCGCTACTCGACGGCGTGGAGCCTGCGGGTAGGCGATGTGCCGCTGCTGGTGCCGCTCATCTGGCCGCTCGTGGTGATGTCGGCGCGCAGTGTGGCTGCTGCGCTGTGGCCAGGCATCCGCGACGAGGTACAGCGCGCGGTGGTGGTCGCTGCGATCGTGGCGTTTGATGCGTCGCTGGTAGAAGTGGTCGCGGTGCGCGCCGGGCTGTGGTCGTGGGCTGAGCCGGGACACCTCGGCGTGCCAGTGATTGGCATCTTGGGCTGGGGTTACTTTGCGGGCGCGGCGGACTACGTGCTGGGACAGACCCACCGACTGCGGCACCTGCTGCTGCTCGCGTTTGCGCCGCTTGTGACGCACCTTCTCCTCGTTGGATCGTGGTGGGCGCTGTTTCGGCACTCGCTGCGCGCCGACCTGGGCAAGAGCGGGCTCGATACGATGCTGGCGCTCGGGATGCTGGCGTTTGCGCTGGTGCTGCGCGCGCGTCGCCGAGGTCACACGATCCCGTTTGCGGTTGCGCTGCCTCGGATGATTGCTGCGTCGCTGTTTGTGGTGCTGCTCGTTACCGTCGCTGCCCACGACAGCCGCTACTGGCTGCACACCTGCGCGATCGCGCTGCCGTATCTGCTGGCTACGTCGTTTCGTCCCGAGCGCCCGCTTCCATCCCGCTAGCGCAGATAGATGTTCGTTGGCAGTCCCGCCGCTTGCCAGATCGCCGTTCCCACCAAAAACAGCACAAGCTGCGCGCTACCCAGGTGCGTCAGCCACAGACAGTCCGCGCTGGTCAGCCCACGTCGCAGCCGAGGCCGATAAAACACAAACTGACCGAGCGGTGCCGCGCCCATCAGCAGCTCGCGCACCCCGAGCGTTCCCATCGCCACCCCGACGATCAGCGTCAGCGCCGATGCGGCCAGCAGCCCGACGAGGATCTGCTCGGCTCGCACGGGACCATGCACCACCGGATAGGTCGGCACCGACAGCAGCTTGTCGCCTTCGAGGTCGCGAAAGTCGTACAGGATCTCGTACGTCGTCTCGAACAGCACAAAGAACACGGCCAGCGTCACGATCGCGGGCCAGCCAAGCTTTTCGTGTCCCGCCGTCTGAATCGGATAGACAAAGCAGGTCAGCACAAACAGCACCGACGAGCCGAAGTTTTTAAAGAAGTACATTTCCTTCAGCCGCGACAGCCCGCTCGGCGTCGGCACCACCTTGTAGTTGTAGGCCAGCCCGATGAGCTGCACGAGCACTCGCCACGGCGTAAGCTGCGGCCAGACTGCGTGCGTCGCCACAAACGATCCAATCAGCAGCCCGATCGACAGCCCGAGCAGCCCTTTTTTTTGCGCAGCGACCCGCGCGGTGCCCGGCACTTGGTTGTGCGTGTCTTCGGCCACATCGGTGATGCGGTTGAGCAGGTTGATCAAAAACCAGTCGAGCCCGACCAAGAGCGACAGCCCGATCAGGTAGCGACCCGATAGCAGCCAGCCAAACATCACCATCGCGGTCATCGCCACGATCACGATGTGATAGCGAGCAATCCACAGCCATTCCGACAGCGCACCTTGTTTCGCTTCCACGGTCTGTTTGTACCGCGCCAGGAGCGACTTGACGGGCAAATCGCAAGCGATTCCGGTGGCCTAGGACTGCGGTCTTTTCCGTCTCCTGAGCCGTCCGCTACGCTGATTGTATGAACAAACCGATCTTGGCAGCGTGCGCAGGCGTCACCTTTGGTCTGTTTTTGGGCGGCATCATCGTTAGCGGCAGCTTGAGCGGAAGCTCCAGCGGTCGCTCCTGTTGTCGGCGGACGGCGACCGATACCCGGACGATGCAGACCGAGCGCGTGACGATGCAGCCTCAGCGCGTGGTGATCACCAGCACCGTGATTCACCACAATGGCGAAGTGGTTCATTCGGAGACGCGCCAGCAGATCGCCGAGACCTTGTCCGATGCAGACGCGGACTCTCTGTCGGCGGCGCAGACCGCGTACGTCAACGGGGACTATGCCAAGGCCATTCAGCTCGCCAAGTGCGCGAGCAAAGACAGCCCGATTCGGGCCCAGCGGATCATTGGCTCCGCAGCGTGCAGCCTCGGTGATGCCGAACAAGCGACGGAGGCCTATCGACGACTCGACGTGCCCGGCAGACAGTATGTGACCTACGTCTGCCAGCGCAGCGGCCTCGTCATCCGAGGCAGCGCCTTCCAGAAGGTGAACTAAGCGCGACGGCGACGAAGGGAAAGAACCAAGAGCGCACCGATCAGCGTCATCCAAGCAAGCGGTCCGGGCGAGCGCTTGTGCGAGGACAGATCGCAGCTACATCCTTCCGCCGTGCCGCCGTCCTGTGGGGTGCCGCTGCCGCCATCGGTGTCGCTGGTGCCACCATCGGTGTCGCTGAAGCCGCCGTCTTTGGTTACGCCGCCCAGGTTGCCCAGCTCATAAGCGCCGATGTCGATGGCCGATCCGGCGGTGGTGCGCACCGTGCGGCTGACCGGATGGACGTACTCGAAGCCGGGAACAAGGCTCATGCCGCTGCCTTGACCGGGATCGCTGCCTTTGTCCGCACACGGTGAGCCCGTCGACAAGTGAACATCGAAGCTGCCGAGGTTGACGAACTTGGGATCGCCCATGCTCGGTGCGACAAAGTTTGTGGTCTGCACCGCGCTCGACTGGCTGGAAACGGTGCCGCCGCCGTAAAAGATGTTGTTGGTCAGCACGCCCGCCATCGTCGTCGTGTTGTTGACGAACGTGCCCGAGCCCTTGGTGTTGATGAACGTGTTGTTGACGACAAACAGTCGGTTGTCGTAGCCCGCCGGAACGCCCTCTTCACCGTAAGCCAGCAGCGATGGATTCTGCGTGGTTGCGGCCTGCTCGATGATGTTGCCGATGACGTAGGCGGTGCCCGCGTTGGGGATGTCGACTTCGTAGCTCGCGGTGCCGCTTGGCTCGTCGGTGATGCGGTTATACAGAATGTGCGAGGCATAGGCGCGGGTCTTGACCAAGTGGCCGACGTTGCCGCGATGCGAATACGAGTGCTGCAAGATGAACTTGGCGTAGTTGCCGATGTACATGTTGTGCGAGTAGCCGTCGCCCGCACCGTTTTTGGCAAACTCGGAGTATTCGATGAGGACTTGGCCCATGCCCGCCGTGGACGGAGCGCCCAAGATGCCGTTCTGGTTGTCGTGGAAGTAGCAGCCGCGCACGGTCAGGTTCAGGCCCTGGTGACGGATGCCCGCGCCGTTGTTGCCCGCAGCGACCGAGATGGCCGCGCCCGACAGCTCCAGGTTTTCGATGGTCGCGTTGCTGGCGGAGATCGTAAACAGGCCCTTTTGCTGGGCCGGAGTGGTGCCGGTGATGTCGATCTTGGCGCGTCCGTTTACGCCACGCACGGTCAGGTTGTCGGTCGACCACGCGCAGGTGTCGCCGGTATAGGTGCCGCTTGCGTCGATCTCGATGATGTCGCCAGCGGCGGCGGCGGCGATGGCAGCGCACGGCTTGGTATAGGTCTTTCCGGGGCCGACTTGCAGCGTGGCCGCGTGGGCAGATCCCGCGCAGAGCAGAGCCGTCAGCGTAGACAGAAGCGAAGCAGAAGCGATCGTCAGTCTCTTCATTCGTAAGCTCCCTTGGCTGCGGACAGCGCCGTCCGCAGTCGCGATCATGCCGAACCCGTCCATGTCGTAGGAAGCGATCGAATGCGAACTGGCTTCTGCATTCAGCGGTCGAAGCCGCAGCTGGCGAGGGCGCTTACGAAGCGGGATGCACTTCGAACAGCGATAGCTCGCACTCTCCGCCGAAGTCGATCTGCATGATGATTGGCCACTGCGGGTGATCGAGCACCCACAGATCAACCGGCGACCAGGCCGTCTCGCTGTCGTCTTGCGCGTGCAGGGTGCGGACCGAGATGGCTTCATCGCCGATGCGCACCGCTTTTTTCCCTTCGCCTCGGCGTGTCACCGAAAAGCGACCGCCGTTCACTTCGACCAGCACCGACTGCCCCGCTTTGAGCTGCCCGAGCGCCGTTCGGCTGAGCAAAAACGGTGGGCTGTGACGATCACTCTGTAGCAGGTGCTGATGGCTTCGGGCTTGGCCTGCGACCGCCTGCTTTTGGGACAGAAAGACCGGGCCTTGGCCGCGCTCGATCGAGGCGGCGGTACAGCGTACGTGCGACGGCTTGTCGCCATCGGGAAACGACACCGTCATGGCACCATCGGACGCGAGGTCCTCAATGAGCAGCGGATACAGGTCGCTGGCCTCGTAGTCTGCCGTCCAGACCGAAAACACCGCCCCCACCTGGACCAGGCTTGCGAGCTGCTCGCTGGTCCATTCACTGCCCCCCACCTTTTTGCCGCCGCGTGCCATGTAGAAAAGCGCCTCCGCCGCCCGAGTGAATAACACACAACGCCCCGACCACCGCGCCGCAACGTCAAATTGGACAGCCCGCCTCAAAAAGAGCAGTCCCAAGTCAACGTGGGGGAGTCGAACGTCAACAAGGGGGAGTCGAACGTCAACGTGGGGGAGTCGAACGTCAACGTGGGGGAGTCGAACGTCAACAAGGGGGAGTCGCGCGGCTGTTTTTTGGGGCGTGGCGAGGAGCCTCGACATCGCAAACCGGGCAACTGTCCGAATCTCGGCGTATGCTTCGCCTATCGGCGCGTGAAACGGCAGCCGAGGCCAACAAGGAGGTCAGCTTGGGTCTAGGTCAGTACGTCTTCCCCCGCATGGCGGTCCACATCGCGTCGGGTCGGACCGTTCCGGTGGAACGGCTGCGCGCGCACTGCCTGTGGTACCCAGCGGTCAGCCTCGATGGACGCGAAGTGTCGGGGCACGTCCTGTACTTTTCCAAAGAGCTGGAAGAGGCGCTCGGGGTGGTGCTGGGTCTGCACGGAACGTGGGACTGGAACCCAACCGCTGAGGTCGAAAACGGCGAAGACGACATCACCTTTCGACTGGCGGCTCCGGTGCGGGCGTCGCAGCTTCTGACGGTCGAAAAGCTGATCCTGGCCATCGTCGAGCACACCGGGCGCACGCTGCCCGCCAAGCACCGTCGTCAGCTCGCAGCGATTGCCGCGCTACCGATCGACCGAGTGCTGCTCGCGCTCGAAGAGTTTTTGGCCCAGAACAAGCTGCACGTCCTTCAGCCGCTGTACATCGGCAACGCGTACCAGCTGTTTACCGATGCGACCGAAGCGCTCCTGCCGGTGTCGCCGTTTTCGCTGCGCCGAACGCCCAGGCTGTGCTTTGTGCTGCTGTCGACCGACAGCCTGACCGACAAGCGGACAAGCCCATGGCTGCGGCAAGCCGGTGAGCTGATGGCGCTGCCGGTGAACGTGGTGTTTACGCCACAGGTGGCCGAGTTTTTGGACGCGCTGCCGTCTCTGCGGCTGTCGCGAAGTGATCCGCAGCTGCTCAGCGAGCTTTTGTGGACGCTGCACGAGCTGACCGGCGGCTGGCCCGACTTGTGTGATCGCTTCTTCGAGATGCTGGCGCAGCTTCCTGACCTGGAAGCGCTGCGACGCAAGCTGTGGGATCTGGCGCAGCTTCTGCGGGCGGCAGAGCGTGAGCTGGGCGCGAGTGAAAAGCTGCTCGATGAAGCGTTTGCGGGACGGGTTGATCTGCCGGACCTGATGATGCCTGCCCAAAGCTCGCCCGCGATTGTGCCGCTGTCGGCGTCGGCGATGAGCGCGTTTTCGAGCCCGCTTCTGTCCGGTGGCTATGAAGGGCTGTGGTCGCTGCTCGGCAAGCCGGTGCCGTTTACTTGGGAAGAGCACGGGCGCGCGTATCTCGATGGCTTGGTGAGCTGGGAGCGCAAGCTGGCGGTGCCGCGCAGTCGTGCGATCGAGCTGTGTCTACGGCGGCGGGTCGAAGCCTTTGGCGGGCAGAATCGGACGCCGCAGCAGGCCGCGCCGACGGTGCAGCCGGTTGAGCCCGCGCGTCATGATCCCGCGACCGTGGGACCGCATCCTGGCCCGACGACGCTGCGCTGGCTGCATGTGTCCGACTTTCACTTTTCGGAAACCAACCAAGTGCAGGGCGCGGGCATCGTGCTGGAGTCGCTGCTCAACACCATCGGCGACATGCGACGCGGCGGGCGCGGGCTCGACTGCATCTTTGTCACCGGCGACATCGCCAACCGAGGCACCGACAGCGAATACCGGCTGGCCGAAGAGTTTCTGCTGCGCCTGTGCGAAGTGAGCGGTGTCCCGACGCAGAACGTGATCATGGTGCCGGGCAATCACGACGTGCTGCGGGCACGAGGCGTGGGACTTCAGCGCACGCTCACCAGCCACGATGAAGCGATGTTCTTCTTTCAGCCGCAGGCCGAGCGCTGGCACCTCAAGAAGTTCGATGCGTTCATCCAGTTCTACAATCGCTTCTACCGCGCCGGGCACTTTGGCAAAGACGCGCCGCGTCAAGCGACCCCGCACCTTCCGACCGCCGGGGCTGAGATCCTGCGGGTGCGCAGCCTGGACGTCGGGATTGTGCCGCTCAACACCGCGTGGTTTGCCCAAGCGGACGACGACAGCGGCAAGCTGTTCATCGGAGAGCCGCTGCTACGCGCGCAGCTTCAACAGGTGCAAAAAGCGCGGCTCAAGATTGCGCTGATGCATCACCCCGTGCAGGACCTGTCCGAAGTCGAGCGCCGTCAGATTGAGCAGCTTCTGCAGCAGCACTGTCACTTTGTCCTGCGCGGGCACCTGCACGAAAACGAAGCGCAGCGCGGACCGAGCCTCGACCGGCGAACGCTGGTGATGGCGGCGGGCGCGTCGTATCAAGGCCGCGTCACCGAGCAGAACCGGCAAAACCGCGCGATGCTGGTCGAAGTCGATGTCGACATCCAAGGCCAAGTGGCGAGCGTGCGGCCCTATCCGATTCGCTACGAGATGACCGGGCACGATCGCTGGACGCTTGATACCAGCGTCTTTCCGCTGCAATACCCGAGCTACCTCAAAACCTATCAAATCGACCTGTAAGGGCCATGTCGCGAATTTATCTCGATCACAGCGCCACCACACCGCTTCATCCCGACGTCGAGCGAGCCATGATCGCTGCGCTCAGTTCGTGTGGAAATCCCTCGTCGCTTCATGAAGAAGGTCGACGCGCGCGTCAGGCGGTGGAGTCGGCACGCGGCCAGGTCGCTCGCTTGATTGGTGCAGCGTCTGCCGATGTCTGCTTTACCTCGGGTGGCAGTGAGTCCAACAGCACCGCGCTTTTGGGCCTGGGGGAGCTTGCGCAAAAGCAGGGACGACCACTGCACATCGTGACAAGTCCGCTGGAACATCCGTCGGTGCTGCGTCCGCTGCGTCGCCTGGCAGAGCGTGGCTTTGTCCTGACCGAGCTGCCGGTCGATGCCCTCGGTCGGATCGATCCTTCCGAGCTGCGTCAGGTGCTGCGCGATCGTCCGGCGTCGGTGGTGGCGCTCGCGCTGGTCAATCACGAGCTGGGCAACATCTATCCCATCGCGGAGCTGTCGGCGACTGCGCATGAGCTGGGCGCGTGGGTTCACTGTGATGCGGTGCAAGCGACGGGGAAGCTGCCGATTGATGTGCGCGCGCTCGGGGTCGATACGCTGAGCCTGTCGGCGCACAAGGTCTACGGTCCCAAGGGCACGGGCGCGCTGTATGTCGCGGGGCCTGCGCAGGTGGCGGGTGGCTGCGGGCTGTCGATCAGTCTTCCTTCACTAATCACCGGCGGAGAGCAAGAGCGCGGACGCCGAGCTGGCACCGAAAACGTCGCGGGCATCGTCGGCTTTGGGGTCGCGGCGGATCTGGCTCTGCGCACGCTGCTTCCGTCCGTGACGGACCTTTCTGCCCGTCGAGATCGTCTGGAAGCGGGCCTTCTGTCTCTCGGTGGTGCCAGTCCAAACGGCGATCGCACAAGCCGCAGTCCCAGCGTCTGCAACGTCCGCTTTGCCGATGTTGATGGCGAGCTGCTGCTCTCTAGCCTCGATCTGGATGGCATTGCGGTGTCGACGGGCGCGGCGTGTAGCTCGGGTTCCAGTGAGCCGTCACAAGTCCTGCGTGCCCTTGGACAGTCGCGACAGCAGGCCAAAGAAGCGATTCGCTTTTCGCTCGGACAAGGCACGAGCGATGCCGACATTCATCGAACGCTTGAGACGGTCTTTGCGGTGGTGGCTCGGATTCGTGCGCTCGGTCCCGCGCCGGTGTTGACTGCGGCCAGCGCGGCGTGAGGCCGTTCGTTTCTGCGCGCGTGGTTTTTGGACAAGGCTTGTGCGCGCTCGTAGACTGACGGACCCGCATGTCGCTGTTTTTTCGTCGCAGATCTGGGCGCACTGCTTCTCGTGTTCGGCGAGGCGTGTTTTTCCGTGCGCTCCTGTTTTGGCGACCGAAGAACCGTCGGCGTCACCGGGTGGTGCGTCCGGTTCCTGCTGAGCGTGCGAAGGCTCCGCCGCGATCGCTGTGGTCACTGCTGCTGGCGCTGACGACGTACATCGGGCTGCTTGCGCTGTTTGGTGGCGCGATTGTGCTCGGGCGCTTTTATCTGATGCACAGCCCGCGCTTTGCGGTGGCGCAGGTGGAGATCTCGCCGACACGACATGTCACGACTGAGCGGCTGCGGATGCTCTCGGGCGTGCCGCTGGGACAGAACCTGATCTCGCTATCGACCGCAGAAGTGGCCGAGCGACTGCGCAAAGAGCCTTGGCTGCGTCACATTCACGTCGAAAAGCGGCTGCCTGCAACGCTGCGCATCGTGGTGGAAGAGTTTGAGCCGGCGGCGCTGGCGGCGCTCGATTCGCTGTACATGATCACGGCGGACGGCGAGGTGTTTCGCCGGGCCAAGCCGAGCGACTACGTGGGCTCGCTGCCGATTTTGACGGGCGTGGGACGGGCGGCGTATCTGCTCGATCGTGACTGGGCGCAGAGCGAGCTTCGACGCGGGCTGCACGCGCTGTCGCTGTATCAAAAGTACGAAGGTCGTCCGGTCGTGCGCGAGGTTCACGTCGACCAGATCACCGGCATCACTTTTTCGACGGCCAGCGGCGCGACGATTCGGCTCGGTCAAGGCAGCGATGAAGAGCTTTCACGACGGCTGAGTCGCTTCGATGCGGTGTGGCAGACGCTGCAAAAGCAGGGAGATACGGCGCAGCTGCTGCTGCTCGACAACCACGCGCATCCCGACCACATCACGGTTCGCCTGGCGCAAAAGCCCATCGCGCGAGAGCCGTAACCGAATCGCGCGCCGACAACTTCGAGCGATCTCCGCTAGCGGAAGATGACGTTCGGCAGCGCAAACGCCTGGTTGTTTTGGCCGCTGCAAGCCCACAGGCGCAGCTTGGCTCCGTCAGCGGTGTTCGGGTTGCCTTCCCGATCGAGGCACTTGCTGATGTGGCCCGGAATCAGGTTGTAGGCACTGTCGGAATAGGTGTAGCTCGGCAGCTTGCGCGGCGTGAACATCTGGCTGCTGAGCCACGTATGGCTGCACGACCACATCTGGGCGGTGGTGCCGTTTTCGACGCCGGCCCCTGCGATGTCGATGCAGCGCTGGCTGTTCTGAGCACGGAACGCGTAGTCGCCTTTGGGGCCTTGGCTGACCCAGAACTTCTGGTCGATGCTGCCGTTGCAGCTTTCTTGCACCAGCTCCGCGCCTTCAGCGGTGCCTTTGGCGGTCAGGCACTTGGTGGCATAGCTGCTGCCGGTCAGGACTTTGATCTCGGTCTTTGGCGCGG
>CALMML010000346.1 GCA_937868485.1 uncultured Myxococcales bacterium
GATGAACGGACGTCCGCCATCGACGACCAAGCCCTTGAGCACGGTGGCGGCGGATGGGTCATGGCGCAGGCGCAGTCCGCGCTCTCCGTGGCAGATGCTGTCGCGGAAGATGATGTTGACGGTGCCGCCTGCGATCTCGATCTGGGCACACTGGGTGGTTCCGCCCGCGGTGTCGCCAGCGAGTACAACGCGCTCGATGGTCAGCGCAACGGTTCGGCCCGTGTTGTCGATGCTGCCGCTTGAGCAGGAGGGCATATCGGCAGGACAGTTGGTGAGACCCGAGATGGGCGTGTACTCAATGCGTAGGTCACGAAGCGTCGTCGGCGTTGGGTCTGCATCGGACATCAGCCGGACAGAGACGTTGCCGACAATCCGACTGGCTACGCCAACGCCTTGCAGCGAGACGTGCGGACGCAGCGTGATCGACTCTTTGTAAGTACCGGGCAAGATGCAGACAGTGCCAAAGCTGGGGGCGGCAGCGATGGCTTGCGAGATGGTGGGCTGCTCATCTGGAACCAGGATGCTGCATGGGGCACAGCCACCTTTGCTGGGCAGCGTCCGGGCTGGGCAGCCAAGATCAGGGGCTGCCTGATCGACGGCGGCATCCATGGGAGTTCCGGTGGCCAGGTCAGGATTTCTGACGCTTTGATCGGAAGACATGTCGGCGACGTAGCCGCCCTGGCTGTGACAGGCCGTATACAGAAGGGTGGCCATGCCTGCACCAAGGACGCCACCGCAAATCGAGAAAGTACGCATGCCGCGATGGTATCGCCATCACCTGAAAAACCAAGTCAGTCACGTCGGAATGGCTCTGGCCTTCCTGTTTCTGTCAGTTGCGATAGATTGCGCGGCGTGTGGATGTGTGGCCTCGGGCTTTGCAGACCCTGCAATGACATCCCCTGGCGTGCCGCACTCGATGTGACGGCGCGACGATGAACCCCCAACCCCTGACCCGCCTTACGAGCGAAGGACCGCCGATGCTTTCTGCCAAGACGTTTCGTTACGAAGTCCGTGATCACATCGCCACCATCACGCTGGACAGGCCGGACACGCTGAACTCCCTGACGTTTGCGGTCTATCGCGAGCTGACGGATCTGTTTCGGGCGCTGCGCGATGAAAAGGATGTCCGCGCGGTCCTCATCACGGGCGCTGGTCGTGGCTTTTGTTCCGGTGGGAGCGTCAATGAGATCATTGGTCCGCTGCTGTCGATGACGGACCCAGAGCTGCTGGCGTTTACGCGGCTTACGGGGGAGCTGATTGGCAACATCCGATCCCTGCCAAAGCCGGTGGTTGCGGCGCTGAACGGAACGGCAGCGGGGGCAGGCGCAGTGATTGCGCTGGCCTGTGACTTCCGGGTCGCGGTCGAGACAGCCAAGCTGGCCTTTCTGTTTGTGCGGGTGGGCCTGGCAGGGGCTGACATGGGGGCCGCGTGGCTGCTGCCTCGGGTGGTGGGACTTGCCCGCGCGACGGAGATGCTGATGCTGGGCGAGCCGGTGACAGCGCCCGCCGCCAAGGAAATTGGGCTGGTCAACTATGTCACCAGCGATGTCGCGTCCTGTCTCGGCAAGGCGCAAGAGCTGGCGCAGAAGCTGGCGCAGGGTCCAAGCTTTGCGCTCGGGATGACCAAGACGATGCTGGATTCTGAAGCGCACATGAGCCTGCCGCAGGCGCTGGAAGCAGAAGCACAAGCGCAGCAGATTTGCATGGGCACGGTGGACTTCCGCGAAGCGCACGATGCGTTCATTGCCAAGCGGCTGCCGCAGTTTGTGGGGCGCTAGCCATGACGGATGCTTCGACGGTGCTGATTCGACCTTTGCGTGACCGGCTGGCGGACATCTTGGCTGCGCCGCTTGGACTGCCTGCCGATGTGGCGGAGCTACTGGCCCAGGTGGAGCGCCTGCCTCCGCTGTCCGAGCAAGCGCCGATTGCAGCCGCCCAGACTGCGCTTTCCCACCTGGCGGCGTCGGGTTTGCTGCGCTACGCGGTTCCTCAGCAGGGCAATGAGCAAGCGTTTGTGCCTCGGCTGTGTGTGCTGCGGGCTGCGCTTGGTTACTTGTCGCCGCTGTACGATCTAATGTTCGCGATGCAGGGACTGGGCAGCTACGGGGCGATTCGCTCGGGGGCGGCTCCAGCGGGCTTTGTGGATGGCGTGGTGTCGGGTCAAACGATCTGCGGCATCGGGCTGACGGAGCCAGGTGCAGGCAGCGATGTGTCGCAGATTGCAACGCGCGCGGTGCGGTCAGACGATGGCAGCTATGTAATCGACGGCGACAAGGTGTTTATTTCCAATGCCGGGGTGGCGACGCACTTGGTGCTGTACGCGCGCACCGATGCTCATCCAAAAAAGGGCCTGACCGCGTTCCTTCTGCCAATGGATACAGCGGGGGTGACGGTCGAGCCGATGCAGCTGCTGTGTGACGATCATGTCATCGGTCGGGTGCTGCTGCGTAGCGTGCGGCTGCCAGACTCTGCGCGGCTGGGCACGGAAGGTCAGGGGATGACGCTGGCGATGCAGACGCTGGAAGTCTTCCGTCCGACCGTTGGTGCGGCGGCGGTGGGGATGGCGCGGCGGGCGTTTGACGAGGCCATCGACCACAGCCAGCGGCGGAAGCAGTTTGGGCAGGCACTGGCGTCGCTTCAGGCCACGCAGCTGGCGCTGGCGGAGATGGCGACCGACTGTGAGGCAGCGGCCCTGCTGGTTCAGCGGGCGGCGCAGCTTGCTTGTGATGGCCAGTCACTGGGGAGCCGAAGCTCGATGGCGAAGCTGTTTGCGACCGAAGCGGCGCAGCGGGTGGTCGATCGCGCCGTACAGCTTGGTGGCGGGCAGGCACTGGTCCGGGGCCATGTCCTAGAGCGTCTGTATCGCGATGTCCGCGCCCTGCGCATCTACGAAGGCACGAGCGAGATTCAAAAGCTCATCATCAGCCGGCACCTACTGCGCTAGCTGCGTGGGGTCTGGGACCGTCCGTCGCCGCTTGTACCCAGTCATCGGTCGGTCGGTCTGCGCTACAGGTACTGGTCGATGAAGCGGAACTGCTCTTGCCAGCAGCGGCGGGCGGCGTCGCGAAAGACAAAGGCGTGGAAGGCGTGGATTTCGCCAGGGTAGTAGCGGACCTGGCTTGGCACGCCCAGCTTATCAAGCGCCCGGCCCAGTCGGCGGCTGTCATCCAGCAGTGGGTCCGCTGTTCCCACGCCAGCAAACATGGGCGGCAGCGGCCTTTCGGTCTGGATGCCCTGTTCCAGCAGCAGCAGCGGATCGGCCAGCTCTGCGGTGGCGCCGTGGGCTGCCGCGTGCGGGCCCAGATACGCTTCGGCAGTCTCTTGCAGGCGATCGGTCAAAAAGTGGGACAGGGGACGACGACGAACGAAGCGCTGCCAGTCGCTGACTTGCAGCATGCCGCACATGGGAATGACTGCGCGTGGGACGATGCCGGTGTCAAAGACCTGGGCGGCAAAGGGCTCGCTGCGGCGGTGACAGCTCATCAGCGCCAGCGTTAGGGCCAGGTTGGCTCCGGCGGACTCTCCAGCCAGGATGATGCGCGATGGATCTCCGCCAAAGCGGGCGGCGTGCTCGACCACGAAGCGGTACGCGGCGGCGACGTCTTCGAGCGCAGCAGGGAACGGATGGGCTGGCGAGAGCCGGTAGTTGACGTTACAGACCACCATTCCGCGTCGCGCAAACGCGAGTCCCATCAGCCAGTGGGTGTCTTTGGACAGGATGCGGAAGCCGCCGCCGTGGATATAAAGAACCACAGGGTAGGGCGGGGCAAAGACGTGCTGGGCAGCGGGCTGTCCTGGGGTTGGGACGTAGACATCCAGCAGTCGATCACGTCCGCCACCCGGCTGGTACGGCACATCGTAGGTGACATCAATGCCGTGGCGAGACGGCTGCGCCATCGGGACCAGCTTGCCAAGCTTTGCCAGACCCTCCCAGCCGTAGTCAAAGACCGCCCGACCCAGCCGCACACGCAGTCGTTCGTGGAGTCGGGCAGGCTGTTCAAAGCGGGGATGGCTGTGGGTCATTGCTACCTCGGTTGTAGAGCGGCCAGGCTGTGGAGTCCCATGACGCGAATCGGGGACAGCGCTGGGTCTTTGACCGTGATTTCAGTCACTTCTCCGGGGAGCAGGTCAAGCAGGTTGTCTGAAAAGACCGCATCTTCACCCGCAGTGAGCCACAGCGCCTTGGCGGGACGAGACACGGTGATGCGGACACGCCGGACCAGGGGATCGAGGGTTTCATGCTCTTCCAGCAGCACTTCGGGATCAATCAGTCCCAGGTCTTTGAGCGGCTGCGGCCACAGCACAGTCTTGGCGATTCGCTTCGGTCCGTCGTACAGCTCACACAGCACGATGAGCACGGCATCGGGCAGGCTCTGCGTGCCTAGCTCGGTGACGCCGTTTGGGTGGAACGGCTCGGTGAGCGGTCGCTCTTCCGAAAACAGGCGCTGGCCACTTGGGGCCAGGCCGCTCACGCGTAGACGCGGACGTTCTAGCGCAAGCGGGACCGCTCCGCTGTGACACAGCCAGACTGCAAAGCGTCCCTCGGTCTGCCAGTCTGCGCCAAGTCGGATGGGCTGTAGCTCGCTGCGAATGCTGTAGTAGCTGGCCTTGGGACGTACCGGGCGTCCGGCTTGCGCCATGTCCGCCGCGTAGTGTTCGAGGATCGACCAAGAGACACCGGGCCAGCAGTCGTCCAGCTGCCAGACCAAGGCCCCGCCGCAGCCACGCGCCAGGTCATGACCGAAGGCGCGACGGAAGGCACGGATGCCATGCGCCAGCGCTTCGGCTTGAATGATCTGCGTCGCGTAGATGTACGTGGCCAGATCGTGCGGGGCGGGGAGGTTTCGATCGATGTAGTGCTGGATTCGCTCGGGGCCGCCGTCGCCTTTGTTGAGTCCCGACAGCACGCTGACACCGTCCGGCGGAAAGCCGAGTCCTCGGGTCAAGGTGGGCACAGCGGGAACGCCCTGCATCCCGAACTCGCTGACGAAGCGACCGCAGAGAGTACCGTAGTCCTGATAGCGGAGCTGCGGCGTGTGCCAGACTTCCCAGATGTGCCGGTCGCCGTCTTCGCGGGCGTTGGGGTCGCTGCTCTGCCGACCGTACGGGCTGCCGGGCCAGTAGGTGCGACCGGGGTCGTATTCACCGCAGACCTCGCGCAGGGTCTCTTCGTAGATCTTGCGTCCGTCAAAGCGAACGGGCTCATCGGCAGCGGCGGGTGTAGGAATGTCGCTGCGCGGTCCCTCATACAGGTTGTTCGATCGAGCGATGGCGTAGTCTTCGTTGTTGCCTGCCCAGATCACCAGGCTTGGGTGATGACGCAGGCGCTCGATGGCTTGGCGCGCTTCTTGGGCGACGCTGTCTGCGAAGCTGCGATGTCCGGGATACAGACCACACGCGAAGCCGAAGTCTTGAAAGACCAGCAGGCCCTTTTCATCGCACAGGTCGTAGAAGTCATCGGACTCATAGACGCCGCCGCCCCAGACCCGCAGCATCGTCATGTGGGCAGAGACGGCGACATCCAGCAGCGCCGCCACTTGCTCGCGACGGATGCGCGGCAGCGACAGCTCGGGGGGAATCCAGTTGGCACCGCCGCAGAAGATGGGCCGGTTGTTGATGACAAAGTAGAAGCTCTCGCCCTCGCTGTTGTGGACGAAGTCTTGCTGAAGCTGGACGCGGCGGGCACCGATGCGCAGGGTCTTTTGCTCGATGACGTGGTCGCCATGGCGTACGGCTAGCTCGACTTGGTAGAGCGGCTGCGGCCCATGTCCGACCGGCCACCACAGCGCGGGGGACTTGATGACCAGGCTGCGCCAGAGCTGACCGCCGCTTCCGGGGAGCGTGTCTTTGTCGGCAAAGATCTCCTGTCCTTGTGGATCGAGCACTCGGAGCGTGACATCCAGCACTTCCACATCAGGCAAGTCGCCCGCGAAAACCGGATGCAGGGTCAGCGTTGCGTGGGATAGGTCTTCGGACACGTCGAGCGGGCAGCGCAGCGACAGAAGTCGGACGGGCCTGCCATCGAGCACAACCGGACGCCAGGGACCGGCGGACAGAAGGGGCGGTCCAAAGTCCCAGCCAAAGTGATACTGCGCTTTGCGGACGTAGACGCGGCAGGGATCGCCGTTCCAGACCTTGCGGACTCCGTAGCGCGCTTGACGTTCTTTCCCGACACGCAGGGCAGACGAAAACACGATCACCAGGTCTTGCTCACCGTCGCAGAGCTTGTCTTCGCATGGCAAGGAATACTCGCAGAACATGTTGTCGGTCTGCGCCAGCTTGTGACCGTTGAGCCAGATCTCGGCAAAGGTATCGAGCCCCTCGAAGCGAAGTCGCAGCGGGCCTTGTCGAAGCGGCTCAGGCACAGAAAAGCGCAGCCGATAGATGAAGTCTTGATCGAAGGTCGGGCTGAGCTTGGCGAGGCTCGGCGATTCGTACGGGCTTGGGAGCTGCCCGGCTTGCCACAGTGTGTCGTGGGCGATGCCTGGAACCTCGGCAGACAGCCAGCCTTGGGGGTCGGACAGCTCGTCCGCCAAAGACAGGCTGTGATTGCGCACCTTCAGGAGCCAACCTTGCGACAGTGACAACTCACGCATGGTGACGAGCAAAACACGGCAAGCGGCCAGTGTCTAGCGTGGGAAAGGTCCGCTGCGTCTGCGCGCACGTACACGCCAAACGAAGGTGCCAAGGCGCGTGGCTTGGGTGATAGGTTCGGGGCTGTGCCTGTCTCCCTTCCGCTCCTGTGGGAGCAAGTTGAACACCGCTGTCAGACCACGCTGGCTGACCACTCGTTCTGGCCGTGTAGCGCGGGCTGTGATGACTGCTGCCGCAAACTGGCAGAGGTTCCGCGCTTTACCCGGTCGGAGTGGCACGAGTTGCGCGCTGCGATTGTGGCACTGGAAGTCGAGGCGCGGGCAGCGGTGTCGGACAAGGTTGCTGCGCTGGCGCTGCGGACCGCGCATGGGCAAGTGGGGCCGGTGGTCTGTCCGCTGCTCGATACGGCGCGTGGGATGTGCCGGGTCTATGCGGCGCGTCCGCTGGCTTGTCGTACCTACGGTTTTTACGCGGACGGCGCAGACGGCAAGCACTGCGACAAGGTCAGCCAGGCGGTCGCCGCGCATCCTGAAGCTGCGATTGTCTGGGGACACGAGCCCGCCATCTTTCGTCAGGCTGAAAAGGACTTGGGGACGGTGCAGACGCTGATCGACTGGTGGCCGACGCTGTACGAAGAAGACGCGCCGTAGGGATCGCGCGGGCGGACTGCCGGGCTACAGCGGGCTCGGACTGACGAGGCTGAGCGGTGGCATGACGGCGGTGCGGTGGGCGTCTTCTCGCAGCTTGCGGGCGGCCATCACGATGTGTGCGCAGGCGTTGGCGTCAGACAGCGCGTCGTGGTGGTTTAGGGGAACTTGCAGTCGCGCGGCCACCACCGCAAGCCCGGTGGGATAGATGCCGAGCACGCGCCGCGCCATGTGCATGGTGCAGACAAACGGCAGCTTGGGCGGTGGCAGTCCGGCTTCCGCAAGGCAGGCGCGCAGCACGCCGCGATCAAAGCCTGCATTGTGGGCGGCAATAAAGACCGCGTCGTCAAACAGGGGCAGCAGCTCGTGCCAGACTGCGGCAAAGCGCGGGGCGGTCTTTACCATGTCCCAGGTGATGCCGTGGATGTCGGTAAAGGCAAACCAGCGGGAAGGCGGCTGAATCAAGCGGCTCTCGGCTGCGACGACTTGATCGTCTTCGACGCGCACCACTCCGATGGCGCAGGCACTTTCTGGCTTGTGGTTGGCGGTCTCAAAGTCGAGGGCAACAAACGCTCGTGGCATGGAGTATCCGTGTCCACGACATAGCACGAGCAGCTTGCGTTCGCTTTGGGAAGCGCTGTGCGAAGTCACTTCTTATCCTGGCACTGCGGCACTGCTTGCGTCTGGCTGGGATGCGCTGCGCAGACGGGCCGCCTGGTCGCGGATGGCTGCTTGCTGTTCGGGCGACAGCCGGGTCAGGTTCTTGACCTGCATGACCATGCGCGGGTTTTTCGAGAGCCGGGACTCATGACGGAGCAGAAAGTCCCAGTACAAGGTCGTAAACGGACAGGCGGTGGGACCGACGGACACGGCGGGATCATAGCGGCAGCCTTGGCAGTGGTTGCTCATGCGCTGGATGTACTTGCCGGATGCTGCATAGGGCTTGCTGCCAAGCAGACCGCCGTCGGCAAACTGGCTCATTCCGAGTGTGTTGGGCAGCTCGACCCACTCGACGGCATCGACGTAAACGGACAGATACCACTCGTGAACGTGCTGCGGTGTTACGCCCAGCAGCAGCGCATACAGTCCCGTCACCATCAGTCGCTGGATGTGATGCGCATAGCCAAAGCGGAGGGTCTGCCGGATGACATCGCGCAGACACGCCATGTCGGTGTCGCCGGTCCAGTAAAACGCGGGCAGCGGCTCATGCGCGCCCAGCTCGTTTTTGTGCAGATAGTCGGGCATCTGGGTGAAATAGACGCCTCGGACATATTCGCGCCAGCCGAGGATCTGACGGACAAAGCCTTCGGTCGCGGACAGGGGCACCCGGCCTGCTGCATAAGCGGCCAGCGCTGCATCGATGACCTCGCGTGGGTCGAGCAGCTTCAGGTTCATCGCTGCCGATAGGTGCGAGTGATAGAGCCAGGCCTGTCCTTCCCACATGGCGTCTTGATAGCGGCCAAAGTCGGGCAAGCGGTGGGTGACAAACTCCGCGAGGGCTTTGTGGGCGTGCTCGCGCGTCACCGGCCAGGCAAAGTCATCAAGCGTCCCCGGATGCGAAGCAAAGCGAGCGTTCACGAGCGCAATCACCTGCTGCGTGATCTCATCGGGCGCAAACCGCGTTGGGGGAGGCACAAGACCCGGACCCTTGTGACCAAACGACTCGCGGTTGTCTTCGTCGTAGTTCCACTGTCCACCGAGCGGCTTTTTTCCGTCCATCAAGATGCCGGTCTTTTGCCGTAGCTCGCGGTAGAAGAACTCTAGGCGCAGCTGCTTGCGTCCGGCGGCATGCGCGGCAAACTCGGAGGCGGTGCTGTAGAAGTGGCGGTCGGTCCGAACCTGGATCGGCACCTGACAGTCCTTGGCCACTTGTTCCAATGCCGTCCGCACCCGCAGATCGCCGGGCTCGGTCACGATCAGCGCCTGGGGCTTGTGGGTCTGAAGCGTGCGCCGCAGCACTGCTGCCAAGCTGCCGAGATTGTCCGTGTCATCGAGCCGGGTATACAGAAGGGGCCGCGCCAGCTCGTGCAGCCGGAGCGCGAAGTGCCGCATCGCGGTCAGAAACAGGGCCGTGCGCTGCTTGCTGGACCAGATGTGGGTGGACTCTTCGGCGACTTCGGCCATCCAGACCGCGTCGCAGTCACTTACAAAGCCATCGAAGGCGGCAGCGTGTTCGTCGAGCTGATCACCAAGAACCAGGACGAGATGACGAAGCGGGCGGGGAATCGGCAACGTGGACTGCATGCTCTGTAGGATGCTGTCCCACGCTCTTTCGGTTCCGCTGACCGAGCGACTACTTTTCGTGCTTTTCGTACTTGCCGCCTTTGAAGACGTAGCGCGCCTTTTTGTCCTGCCACGGCAGCAGCAGCGGCTCGATGTCTTGGGCGGGCAGCTCCTTCCAGGTGGCTTCGGAAAAGCCTTGGGCGGGCTCGGGGGTTAGCTCGATGTCGGTGCCTTTGCCCTTCTTGACGAAGTCGACCTTGACCGACAGCTTGTTTTTGCCCTGTTCCTTGCCCACTTCGCCCGAAAAGACCGGCACAAAGCGGCTGCCATCGAGCTTGTAGAGCTTGAGGACTTCCCGGTTGCCGCTGGCATTGCGCTCGACGACGCGGGTTGCGACCGCAAAGTGCTCTGCATCGAGCGGGACAAGCTGCACGTCGGTCACATCTTTGCGAGCGGTGGCCAGCTCTTGATAGCAGTAGCCCTTGCCCAAAAAGGCCAGGTACTTGCCGACAGCGACGACCTTGCCGGGGCCTTCCCCGACGTTTGCGTTCTTGTTGAAGAAGACATCGCTTTCCGACAGCTTCAGGTCGCTCAGCAGCTCGCCGTACGCGGAGTGTCCTTCCTCAAAGCCGATCTCTGACAGATCCGAGCCATCTTCAACGGCGGAGGTCTGGGCGTAGCTCTGTTTTTCTTTGCCGCTGCCATCGCTGTCATTGACCAGCACAGCGAACTTGAGCGGCGCGCCATCCCGGTAGCCAGGAATGATCTTTTTGGGCATGCGCAGCTCGACCGCGTAGCCGCGCTGCTGAACGGCGTCGTAGACCTCGATGGCGGGCGGACCTTTGAGCGGCTTAAGCCGTCCGACCGGACCTTCGCCTTGAATCACCTTGGGCGCTTTTTTGGCTTCCCACTTGAGGATGCGCGGCAGCTTCTGCGAGGGCACACCTGGCCACAGGCGCAGGCGCTCGATGCGCTCTAGCTCGCCGGACTTGCTGACCAGGCCGAAGGCGAACTGGATGTGGTCTTCTTCCATGCCGCCCGACTTGGTGCGGACCATCTGTTCGTCATCGACATCAACCATCAGATAGACGTTCTTGTCGTCGTAGTTGCAGTAGACCTTCACGCCCAGCGTGCGCGGCGCGGCACCAAGCCCTGGCGCGATCTTGGGAATGATCGGTGTTACGCCATCCCAGTCTGAGGTGAGTCCATCAATGTGAATGGTGCCAGCTTCGACCAGTCCGCACGGGATGGTTGGGGCGTCAGCGGCGGCACTTGGCGAATACAGCGTGCTACCCAGCGCCGTGGCCGAAGCCAACGCACTGAGGAGTAGTCGTGGAAAACGTGCTGCCGGGCGTCGTCTGTGCATGGCCGCAGTATATCGAAGGCGATGGCGGGACTGGATAGCGGGTCGAACGTCAAACAACCATCGCAAGATAGCGACTTGCTTGACGGCGGCTCGCTTTGTTATCTGTGGCGCGATGCAATATCGAGAGCTTCGGATCGAGGTCGCGGCACTTCACGCAGAGCCGCTGAGCACGCTCCTTGGAGAGCGTCTGCTTCCGTTTCAAGAGTGTGACCAAGGCACGCTGGATGCGCCGCCGGTGGGTCGCACTCGCTTTCACCTGTATCTAGACGACGCCCAAGTGGCAGAAGTCGATGATCTGCTGGTCGCGGTGCACGAGCTTGTCTCGGATGGCAGCGACATCATCGTGGAGCAGCGCGATCGCGATGACTCCGAGTGGCGCGATGTCTGGAAGCAGTACTTTGCGACCCGACGGATCGGTCGCATTGCGATCGTGCCAAGCTGGGAATCGGACGCGCATACGCCGCTGCCGGATGAGATCACCTTGCAGCTTGATCCGGGTCGAGCGTTTGGGACGGGCGGACACGCATCGACGCGCCTGTGTCTGCTGCTGCTCGACCGGCTGGGTGACTACGACGCGGCAAAGGAAGCGCGGGCTTGGCTGGACCAAGACGAGCAGCAAGATCCGCAGGCAGAGATCCTGGACGTCGGCTGCGGCTGTGGCGTGCTGGCGCTGGCGGCGCTCAAGCTGTGGCCAAAGTCGCGAGCGATTGCGATCGACATCGATCCCGAAGCGGTGGAAGTGACGCAGGAAAACACCGAGCGCAACCAGCTTACGGCGCGGATGACCACGACCACCAAGCGGCTCCAGCGCATCAAGGAACAGGTCGCGCTTCAGTTTGGCAACCTGACGGGTCCGACGCTGCATCTGCTGTGCGAAGACTTGGTGAGGCACCTGCGGCCTGGCGGCGTGCTGATTGGCTCTGGCATCTTGACGATCGAGTCAGCGGGCGTCATCGAAGCCTTTACCAAGCGGGGTCTTGTGCTGATGGACCACATTCAAGAAGAAGAGTGGTCGGGGATTCTGCTTCAGAAGCCGAGCGAAGAAGGGGCAGGTCGATAAGACATGACGAGTAGCACTCTGCGATACCGGCGGCTCGAGGGTGAGTTTTCGCGCCTGATCCTGCGCGGCCAAGACCGGGTCCGGTTCTTGAGCGGCATGGTGACTTGCGATGTCAAAGGACTGGGGCCGCAGGCGGGAACGTACGGCGCGCTGCTTACGGTCAAAGGCAAGGTGGTTTCGGACCTGCTGGTCGCAAACCGCAGTGGCGATGACCTGCTGCTGCTGGTTCGTTCGTTTGTGGCCAAGCATGTCATCGAGTCGCTGGACCGCTACATCATCGTCGATGACGCGGTGCTGACCGATGAGAGCGCGGATCTGGCTCATCTAGGCGTCTACGGCGCAAGTGCGCTGTCCGTCTTGACGGGTGATCCCGATGCGAGCCTGGATCCGTACCTGGGTCGGGTGCAAGAGGGTGCCTGGCTGTGGGCTTGCCGCGAGCTGGGACCGGACAGCTTCCATGTGATTGGACCTGCGGCAACGGTTTCTGCGATGGAACAAAAGCTCGTCGCAGCGGGGGCTCTCGCGCTGTCGGATTCCGATGCAGAGGTGCTGCGGGTCGAAGCGGGCCGTCCGCGCATGGGCGTGGACTTCGACGAAGAGCGGCTGCCCCAAGAGGCCGCGCTCGATGATGCGCTGTGCTTTACCAAGGGCTGCTTCTTGGGCCAAGAAGTGGTGGTGCGGCTGCGTGATCGGGGACAGCTCAACCGTCGCTTGGTGGGTCTGCGCTTGAGCGGACAGTCTGTGCCAGCGGCACAGGCCAAGCTGTCGCATCCAAGCCGTCCACAGGCCGGAGAGCTGACCTCGGTGGTGCTGTCATCGCGGCTGGGTCCGATTGCGCTCGGCTACGTTCATCGGACGTGCTGGGAGCCTGGCACTTCGCTTGCGGTCACGGACGCAGCGGGCCAACCCCTTGCCTGCACTGCGATTGTGACGCCGCTGCCCTTTCCCCCGGCCTGGTGATCCGACAACGCGCGCAATCCGCCTTCGCTCCCGCTATGCTGTAAGGAAGAAGGAGGTGTGCGAATGGACGCGATCTACATCATCCTGGCCATTCCTGTTTTCATCCTAAGCATCCTGGTTGAGCTTGCGTACGACCGCTATCGACGCACTGGGCTGTACAACTTTGCCGATAGCATCTCGTGTCTTAGCTGTGGGGTCGGGCAGCAAATCTTGCTACCGCTCACCGGGATGATGGGGCTTTCGATCTATCAGTCCGTTCAGTCTCACCTGGGACTGTTCACGATTCCGCAGACCGCGCTGTGGGCGTGGGCGGTGATGTTCCTGATCGATGACTTTCTGTACTACCTGTACCACTGGGGATCACATCGGGTGAACATCCTGTGGGCGACGCATGCGGTCCACCATCAGAGCGAGGAATACAACCTCTCTGTTGCGCTGCGGCAGAGCTGGTTTACATCGCTGACAAGCTGGGTGTTCTATCTGCCGCTTGCGCTGCTTGGCTTCCCGCTTGTGATGTTTGTGATCGTGCGGACGTTTAACACGCTGTACCAGTTCTGGATTCATACGCGCGCCATCGGAAAGCTCGGGTTTCTGGAGTCGTTTCTCAACACTCCTTCCCATCATCGCGTCCATCACGGCATCAATCCCAAGTACATCGATCGAAACCATGCGGGCATCCTGATCATCTGGGACAAGCTGCTTGGAACCTTCCAGGTGGAAGAAGAAGAGCCGGTCTACGGAACGGTCAAGCCGCTGGCGAGCTTCAATCCGGTGTGGGCCAACTTCGCGGAGCTTGAGCGGCTGTGGGATATCTCGCGGCGAACGAAGCGACTGCGTGACAAGATCTGGATTTGGTTCGCTCCGCCCGAGTGGCATCCAGCAGACCACGGAGGTGTGATGGTGGTTCCGCAGGTAAGTCGTACCTCGCAGCAGAAGTATCAGGTGAGTCCACCGCTGACGGTCAGTCTGTATACCGTTCAGAGCTTTACGTCTCTGCTTGCGGCGAGCACGCTGTTTATCTACATCGCACACAGGCTGTCTCTGCCTCTTCAGCTGCTGTTCATTGCGCATCTTGTGGTGGGACTTGCGACGTGTAGTGCGATCGAAGAAGGAAAGCCCTGGGCGCGGTCGGTGGAGCTGATTCGCTTTGTGGCGCTGCTCGGTGTCCTGCCGCTGATTCCGGCGGCGTATCAGCTGGCGGTGGTGCTGGCGGTGGTGGTTCAGCTCACGCTGTTTGGACTGCTGTGGCGAGGCAAGTCTCTGTCGGTGGATCAAGCGTCCCCGCTGTAGTCAGCGTTTCTGCGCGCGTCCGTTTGTTTCTGCCGGTCGTTCTTCCCTTCCTTCCTATCGCTGCACGTACGGACGCTGCGGCATCCAAAGGACATGAGCAGCTCAACAGTCACTGTGTACTTTGATGGTGCGTGTCCGCTCTGTTCTCGTGAGATCGAGCACTATCGCCAAAAAGATCACGAGCAGCGGCTGCGCTTTGTGGACATCTCTGTTCCTGCGTTTTCTGCGGAGACAGAGGGACTCGATCCGGTGCGGGTCCAGCAGGTGATGCATGTCCGTCTTCCGAGTGGCGCGCTGGTGACGGGCGTCGATGCCTTTGTGGAGATCTGGAAGGTGCTACCGGGCTTTTCTGCGCTGGCGAAAGTCGCCTCGCTGCCGGGGATTCACTTGGGTCTGCGGGTTGGATACCGAGGCTTTGCCGCCATCCGTCCGCTGCTACCCAAGCGCAAAAGGGAGTGTGAGGACGGACGCTGTACCGTGTAGAAGGACGATGCGGACCCGCGCAGCTGCTGTCTTGACGCGGTTAGGAGTCGTATCCGTAGCTTCCGTCTACCACCACGACCGTTCGCGTACGGGGATAGTACAGGACGAACTTGATGCTGAACTGATGGCAGTTGTGGCAGGACTCCTCTGATTCAAACAGCGTGGCGCGCACATCAGTGTCACCAGCGAATGCATCAATGGACGAAAGCAGTCCCGTCTTGAACGTCTGCTGCATCAGAAGCTCTGCGCGGGTGAGTGTGCGTCCGTAGCGAGGATCAAATGCACCTGCGCGATCTGTCTCTGCAAGTGCTGCTTGGGTGACCTGTGCTTGGGTCGGCGTCGTAGCGACACAGCGAGGATATTCAAACGCGGTCGCTCCACCAACGGAGCACCAAGAGCCTCCTGTTCGAGGGCAGGCATCATGTGCTCCCTTGACTGCGGACGCCAGAGACGATGCATCTTTGCTGCGGAGGGCAAACGGAACCGCAGGCGTTGGAACCACATCACACAAGTCGACTCCCATGCAGCGAGCCACGTCACGGTAGCTGCCACATGCAGAATAGTCCTTGGTCGTGGCTGGGAGTGCGCTGATGCAGTCGTAGACCGCTCGTGAACACCCTGGCGTTGGCCATCGAACTGCCGGATCTCCAAGTCCCAGACCCACATCCCGAACGGTCAGCTGAACGCCGCTCTGCTGCTGCGTGCTGGCTGCGCCGCTGCCTGTTTCAAAGACAACCAGATCGCTGCTGGCATCCAGAAGGGACGCAAGGCCGCTGTATTCCCAGTCAAACG
Source organism: uncultured Myxococcales bacterium (assembly GCA_937868485.1). Classification (GTDB taxonomy): domain Bacteria; phylum Myxococcota_A; class Polyangia; order Palsa-1104; family JAEUJZ01; genus JAEUKA01. The sequence continues at coordinate 15,416 of CALMML010000346.1, forward strand.
GATAACGAGATCCGGTTGGGATTCCGAGCGATGGTGCCGTTCCTCCACGGCTGCTCATCCGCAGTCCGGTCGCGCTGGTGCTTGCGAGGCCGCGATAGCGAAGGTTGGCGCTGTCCTTGTGATAGATCGGGCGTACAAAGGAATCGACGGACACTGGACCAGCGGAAGGACGCAGCGTGGGAGCCAAAGAGAGCTTGGCTCCATAGGTCTTTCCACTGGTGAGCTGGATGTGCAGGAACAGCGGCAGGCCCGAGAGGATCGTGTTGATCTCGTGTCCGTTGCGTAGCGTGATCTCAAAGCTGCGGGGTCCGGTCTGGGTGGCAAGACCAAATGCATCATCAGGAACCGTGCTGCGGACGCTGCTGATGTTGCTGCTTGTGCGTGCTTTCATGGTCACGGTCAGCACGCCGCTCTGTACCGCCTGGATTGCACGTTCATCAATCCACAGCGTTAGATCATCGGCGCGGACTCTTACTTCGGTGGTCGCTGCAATGTGACGTACGTCAGCCGTCGATGCATCCGTTTCACGCTGCGGAGACTCAACAGAGAGCATTTGATCCGCCCCGCAGCCAATAAGGAGCAGCAAGGGAATCGGCAAAGACCACAGGGATGGCGCTACACGCATGGGGAATCCTCCTGCTTGGGTTGTCTGGATCTGGAAGACTGCGTGGCTCGTTTATGTGGACCGCAGCGAAGAGTCAAGCGACTCACGCGGCTGCTGTGGTGCGGAGCGCGCGTTATCACAAGACCGTCACTTGACTGTGCCGCAATCGTGACAGAGGGCGCTCTGATCGATTCCTATACTCTGGGCAGTACAGATCGGACTCCCTTCTTCGATCTGGTTCCTTCTCTGTCGTGAGGTCAAGCTCGCCGATGAGACACCTAGTCGTAGTGTCCGATCTTCACCTTTGGCAAGCCACGGATCATGACGACCTGTGGATGCGCTATCGAGATCGCCGCTTCCTTCCTGATGCGCAGCTTGCCAGCATGCTGGACGGACTGTGCAAACGGATTCCAAGCGGACAGCTCACCCTGGTCTTAAACGGAGACACGTTCGACTTTGATCTTCCGCCGGTGACTGATGGACATACGGTGCAGGGACGCTCGCCGCGAACGGAGGATCAAGCGGTCGATCGGCTGGATGCGATCCTGCGCGATCATGAAGACTTTCTACAGTCTCTGGCCGCACTGCTGCTGCGCGGACATCGTGTGGTCTTTATCGCGGGCAATCACGATATCCAGCTGAACTTTCCGCGCGTTCGGCAGCTTCTGTTTGGACAGATTGTGCAGCGCTGCATGCAGATGGAATCCGACTGTGAGGAGTCTGCGCTGCGTGCGCGGCTGGCGTTTCATCCCTGGTTTTATCGCAGCCCATCGGGAGTCCATGTCGAGCACGGCAACCAGTACGATCTGTACTGCTCCGTGAGCGATCCGCTGTGGCCCTTTCGGCTGGATCGCAGCCTGCAAAGCAACGTCGGAACCCTGGTGCTGGAACATCTGATAGGGAAGCTTGGCTACTTCAATCCCAATGTGGAAAAGACGTTCCTGTTGACCACCAAAGAGTATCTGACGCACTGGCAGCGCTACTACTTTCGCAAGCCGCGCTCTCTGCTCCAGACCTTCTTTGTGGGGGCGTGGCGAATCTTTTTTGAGCTATGGGGCGAGCTGGGTCTGGTCGGTCGCACCATCCGAACCCCAGCACTCCAAGCGCCCGATACGGCGGCACACTACTCGCTGTTTGCGACAGCGGACCTGCGCGCCACGATGCGGCTGCTTCGGCTCGACCGGCTGCTGCTTGTGGTGGGGGTCTTGTGGTCTGCGCTTGCGCTCCTTGTCTTTTATCCGCTGGGAATCGCGTGTGTCCTTCTGACGATGCTCTTGTATGAAGTGCTTCAGCCAAGGTGTTCCTACGCGCTGGATGATGTGGCGCAAGATGTCGCCAAGACGGCACGACGGATCGCGGCGATCTATGGCTGCAAGGCCGTCGTGTTTGGCCACACGCACGATGCAGCAGGAAGCTGGGAACACGGGGTCTTTTACGGAAACAGCGGAACGTGGGTTCCTCGCTATCACGATGTCGCGTGTAGCGTCGCGTTAGAGGAGTCCCGACCCTTCATCTGGCTCCGTGAAGCAGGCGGAGCGCTCGAAGGAGGTCTGTATCGCTACAGAAGCGGCGCCATCCAGCAGGTGACTGCCTCTTGCGCGGACCACATCACGGAGTCCGAGGATCTCGCGGCCACTGACGGCGCAGCGATTCCTGATGCTTCCGCGACCAAACTTGCTACAAGTGCAGGCTGTGAACGGTCGACACGCTGCGCCGCTGACCTTGCTCTCGCTTCTCACGATGACGCTCTGGGGCTGTCCCAGTCCGTCACCCACCGGAATCGATACAGCTTCCCGAGCTGACCTTGCTCCAGCGAGTGAAGCCGATGCGTCGCAAGATGGCTCGGCTTCACTGTCCGACCTGTCGCTAGAGGAAGACTGCACAAAGCCTCCTCCCGGGGCCCCGGCGTCCAGTTCCTATTCGTTTGTGCACAATGGACAGCTCGCGTGGTCGCATGACGAAGGGAGTCCGTCCGGTTACTTTCACACCTACGATGCGCTGCGCGTGGGGGAGACCGAAGACAAGCCGCACAAAGTCCATGTCTTGCTTCCGCGAGGCTATGGCCGCTGCGACTCTGGCTATCCCGTCTTGTATATGAACGATGGCGATACCGCGTTCTGGAATGGCGGTGGAGGGGGCAAGTCGTGGCGTGTGCAAGATGTCCTGGCGTCCCTGTACGCGGCGCGTGCCATTCCCAAGATCATCGTGGTGGCGATCGTGCCGGTGAACCGGGATGCGGAGTATTCCCATGTGCAGGTCGCTCCGAACCTCGACTGCTGCCAGGCCGATCGCTATGTCCGCTATGTCGCCGATGCAGTGCGTCCTTTCATCAATCGCAGCTATCGAACCAAGACCGATGCCAAGAGCACGCTGATTCTTGGATCGTCACGCGGCGGACTGTCTTCGTTCTACTTGGCCACCCGTCGTCCCGAGGTCTTTGGCCATGCGGGCTGCATGTCGTCGTCGTTTTGGGCGGGACTCGACCCTGTGTTCGGAGGCAGCTATCCCGGCGGACCGCTGTCCGGTGCTCCGCTCATCACGCAGGTACAAGCCACGCTCCAAAACCGCGCGCTGCGGCCTCGCTTGTGGATGGACTGGGGACTGGTCCGAACGGGCGGAACCCACAACAGCGTGATTGAAGAAGCGGCCACCCGACGTGGCAAAGAGATGGTCGGTCTGCTTCAGTCGAGCTTTGGCTACAAAGAAGGAAGCGATCTGTTCTGGCAGGAAGATCCGGTGGGCGAGCACGACGAGATCACCTGGAGTCGTCGGCTGAGTCCGATGCTCCGGTCGCTGCTGCAGTGATTCGGGCAGCGTGCCGGGCATCGCGTATCCAGCCTGCGGCGCTGCTGCCGAGGCTGAATGGGAGACCTTGCTTAGTCGCGCTCTAGGTAGGTGTAGCCCGACAGACCCTGCTCATAGATGCGGAGCAGGTTGCGGCTCTCTTCCAGGGTCATGCGACGGTTGCGCAGCGCATGTTCCACCGATCGGCGGACGCGCGCCGTCAGCTCTTCGCGTGAGTAGCCAACGTACTTGAGCACATCGGTCACGGTGTCACCCGTCACGACGTGCTCAATGTGGTAGCCGCCGCCCGACGCGCAAGAGACGTGAACCGTGTTGGTATCGCCAAACAGGTTGTGCAGGTCGCCCAGGATCTCCTGATACGCGCCGACCATGAACATCCCGATGTAGTAGTCGCCTTCGGTGAGCTGGTGCAGCTCCAGTACGTTTTTCACCTCTCGCGGATCGATGAACTGATCGATCTTTCCGTCCGAGTCGCAGGTGATGTCGGCCAGCACGCCACGTCGCGTTGGCTCCTCGTTGAGGCGATGAATCGGGACAATCGGGAAGAGCTGGTCCACGGCCCACGAGTCCGGCAGCGACTGAAACATCGAGAAGTTGCAGAAGTAGGTGTCCGACAGCGCGTGCTCCAGACCTTCAAGCTCTTCGGGAACGTGCGGCAGATCGCGCAGGATGCGCAGCACCTTTTGGCACAGCGCCCAGAAGATGTCTTCGGCGATCACGCGGTCGCCCAGCGACAAGTGACCCAGCGCAAACAGCGTCAGGCACTCGTCTTTGTACTCGATGGCGTCGTGATAGATCTCCAGGAAGTTCTTCCGGGTGACGTCGCGATACGAGTCAAACAGGTGACGCACCACCTGCGCAGTGTTTTCCGGCAGCGTCTCCGGCACGCGACCGACCGCAAACTCGCTGACACCCAGCACGTCCACCACCAGCACGGCGTGATGTGCCACCACCGCTCGTCCCGACTCCGAGACGATCGTTGGATGCGCGATGCCCGCAGCGTCACATAGCTCCATCAGGCTGTAGACGATGTCGTTGGCGTACTCCTGAAGGGAGTAGTTCATCGACGAGCTGAAGTTGGTCTGCGAGCCGTCGTAGTCGACACCAAGTCCACCGCCCACATCCAGGTAACGCAGCGGCGCGCCCATCTTCGACAGCTCGACAAAGAAGCGACCGGCCTCGCGCATCGCGTTTTTGATCGAGCGAATCGAAGAGATCTGGCTGCCCAAGTGAAAGTGGAGCAGCTCAAAGCTATCGAGCAAGCCCTCGTCGGCCAGGTAGCGCATGGCTTCGAGCATCTCGCGGCTCGACAGACCGAACTTGCTGCGGTCGCCGCCCGATGCTTCCCAGCGTCCCGAGCCGCGCGTCGCCAGCTTGGCGCGGATGCCAATGCGTGGGCGGATGTTGTTGCGACGGGCGATCGTTGCGATGAGCGGCAGCTCTGAGAACTTCTCAACGACCAGGATGATGTTGCGCCCCAGCTTGCTGGCCAAAAGCGCGCTCTCGACGTATTCCTCGTCCTTGTAGCCGTTGCAGATGATGAGCGCTTGCTCGTCATCCAGCATGGCCATGACGGTGAGCAGCTCGGGCTTGCTGCCGGCTTCCAGTCCGTAGTGATAGGGCCGACCGTATTCGACGATCTGTTCGACGACGTAGCGATCTTGGTTGACCTTGATCGGATAGACGCCTCGGTAGTTGCCCTTGTAGCCGTACTCTGCGATCGCGGAGCCAAAGGCTTGGTTTAGCTCGACGATGCGATGCTTGAGGATCTCCGGGAAGCGGATGAGCAGCGGCAGCCCGATGCCTCGCTCGCGGACCTCAGCGACCAGCTCTTTTAAGTCGATGCCTTGGTTCGTCTCGCCCGAGCTTTCATTACCGCTCGGGTAGGCCATCAAGTTTCCTGATTCACTGATGTCAAAGTGAGGACCGCCCCACTTGCGGACAGCGTACGTCTCTCGGGAATCGGCAACCGACCAGCGGCGAGGAATCGAACCAGTTGAATGCATCTTCAAAGAACTCCTTCGACGACCCAGAGCGAAGGCGACGCACCAGTGCTTCGCCGACCCAGGCCGAAACGGGCCGCAGGATGAACGCACGGCCAGGTGCTGGCAATCAAAAAGTGAGTCGTCGGAGATTGTGTCCAGATACAGCTCGCTTCGCTGCTACAATGGCCAAGCTCTGTACACGGCCAAACGGGGGAAATGATGGCAGATCGGAATGTACCGATCAGTGAGCACACGGTGCGAGAGGTCGCACTGGCCATGCCGATCGCGGTGCCTGTGTTCGCACATGTCGGGATTGAGTTTGCCTGCGGCGGGGATCTTCGGATCGAAGAAGCCTGTCGGCAGGTTGGGCTGACCACGGAAGCCCTGTGGGCGATGATTGAGCAGGCGAGCAACCAGCCGGTGCCCAACGAGCTGGAGTTTTGGCACAACGCAGCCCCAGTGGCGCTGATGGATCACATTGTCCATCGCTACCATGAGCCGCTGCGCAAAGAGCTTCAGCGCCTGGAGTCTCTGTCCACCAAGGTCATCGCTCGTCATGGGGACGCCCATCCGCAGGTGCACAGGCTGGGGCGGCTTATCAGCTCGCTCAGTCGAGAGATGGAGCTGCACATGGTCAAAGAGGAGCGGGTGCTGTTTCCGCTCATCAAGCGACTGGACGGCACGCTGGGTCGCGGCATGACCGATCAGGCCACTGCGCATCAGCTGCTACCGCCGCTGCGCCTGATGCTGTCGGACCATGACTCTGTGATGGGGATGATTGCCTCGCTGCGCCAAGAGAGCGAGGGCTACAGCGTTCCGCCCGGTGTCTCGGCCAGCTACCACCTGCTGTGCTCGGGTCTGCGGGGTCTTCAGAACGACATCCAGCTTCACCTGCACTTGGAAAACAACGTCCTGTTTGGGGCGGCGCGCGACATGCTGGTGGCCTGCGGGCTGTAGGCAAGCGGCGCATCGGCGGGACAACACCGCGCGGACCCAGATCCGCATCGTCTAGACCCTGGCCCTGCTGGGGATGCAGCCGCGCCGCGATGGTTCCGACCCTTCGCCAAGTGGGCGATGAGCCGTTTGGCAATGGTTCCGACCGTTCGCGAAGTGCAAGACGAGCCGCTTGGGGAAGGTTCCGACCGTTCGCGAAGTGCAAGACGAGCCGTTTGGGGAAGGTT
>CALMML010000347.1 GCA_937868485.1 uncultured Myxococcales bacterium
ACCATGTCCGACACCATGGCCACGGGATCGTACTTGGGCGCAAACCACGAGGTCGGCGTCCAGGCCGCGCCGTCGCTCTGCTCCGCGTCCAGCTCGATGTCACTGACCCGCAGATCCAACTCGGAGACAGCCAGGAGCTTGAGCATCAGGCCGCGGCCGGGGCGCCTGCGCTGGCTCTCGATGTGACGGATCATCGTCGCGGTCACGTCCACTTTCTCAGCCAGCACTTCCTGCGACATCTTGGCCGCGTTGCGACGCTCGCGCAGCAGCGCAGCGAATGCGGACCAATCAACCGGCCCGACTTCCGAAATGTCGTCGGGGTCGCCGACCAGCGTCAGCGCTTTCCGCACGAAACGGATCGAGTCGGCGAGGTTCCTGACTGGAGACTCGGTTTCCTTCTGCATCTCGTGAAGCGCTTCGACGAGCTTCACCTGGATCTGCTCCAGCGTGGTGCTCTCGTTAGGAATGCCAGGACTTGATGTGTGTCGGGGGAGCGCGGCGGGCTGTGCGGACATGACGGACTCCAGACCAGGAACAGCGCGGTTCATAGCACGGCCATGCGGTCATGGATCTAGAATCACCGACGGAGCGACACGTTGTGCGTGCAGCCGTTGTCGAGCCAGGTTCTGTTTTGGTTCGGTTCTGGTTCTGTTTTTGGTTCGGTTGGCGCTTCTTGAAATTTCGCTCTCGACGGGGAGTTGTCAGATGCGCGGGTTTATCCTCGGTTCTGTTTTGGTTCGGGGCTGGTTACGCAAAGTGTTGTAGTTCCCAAAAAGAAAGGGGGCTCACAGCATGAAGAAAACTGATGAGTCCGCCGATGACCAAGCGCGATCCGCAGGCAGCACGAAGTCTGATCCGGTTGTTTCTCCTCGTTGCGGCCTTCTCTGCTCTGGCCGCATGGGAACCCGTCGCTACCGCCGACCCGCGCCTGATGCCGCAGCCCGCGCTGCTGCCGCACTACAGCCCGCTCTGCGATAGCAACCTCGTCGGATGCCTCGACATCGACGACTTCGGCGCGCACGTCTACGGGCACTTGATGGTGCTGCCCAAGACGGACCAGCGTGACACCGCCGCCGTCTTTCCGTATGGCGTGACGTTAGGATTGTTCGGTCGCTTCGCGGGCGGCGTCGCGACGGACTTTAGCTTCTGGCAGATCAACGGACAAGCCGAGAGTCAGCACGGTCCCGTGCGTCTGAACCTGACCGCGCTCCTCTGGCCTCTGCTGCCGTTCAGCCAAGCGCCCCAGATGACGCGAGAGGACGACGGCGCGACGCACTACAAGCCCGCGCATCATCTTCGCATCGGTCTGCACTACGAACACCAGCTCCGCATCGGCCCTTTCAATGGAGCGAATGCGCTCGGTCTGCTCGCCGACCTCGCCGCGCTGCGCGTCATCGCCAACCGAACCGTCGGCCCCGTCGAGCTGACCGCGAGCCTGGGAGCGCTCTATGACTGGCATGGCGCGTTCGCGACCAGCGAGGCGGCGATTCAGATCGGCCTCTACCTCCCCTTCTTTCACGCGCTGAAAATCTACGGCGAGGCGCTGGGCCGGGGATGGCCGGTCTACGCCAAGAAGGGTGACGATGGCATCACTCCCGTTTTGCCCGCGCTGGTCTTGCCCGATGGCACGGACCCGATTCGCCGCCAAAGTGTCCTCGGGCTGGGCTTGAGTTTCCGCCCGCAAGCGCGCATCGACCTCGGTGCCTCGGTGCAGATGGGGCTCGGCGGCTTGGCTCCATCGGCGGTGTTGGTGCGCGTGCTGGTGCTCAGCGCCGGCAAAACGTATCAGGGTCGTGCGGCCACACCCGTTGCACAGCTTGCAGCCGATGTCGCCGTGGAGACGGTGAAGTACATCCACGAATACATCCAGAGCTTGCCCGTTGATCCGAAGCTCGACGAGAAGTGCATGCTCGTGGACTACGACGGCTCGCTCCTGTTCGATCAGCCGCTCGGCGTGCCGACTGCCGACAAGAAGCACTGCATCGTGCAGGGCGAAAAGCTCCGCATCGGCGAGGAGTGGGAGCGCGACAAGAAGCGGTCGGTCGTTTGCTACGACAAGAAGCTGCAAGACTGCCTGATGTACCGGCGACCGGGTGGCAAGACGTATCGCGTCCTGCACCGACCGTGGGTGGGCGACGACTGCGTGCTGCGCGAGAACGTCTACGATCCCGCAGCGTCGAACATGGAGCCCGGCCAGACCCATCGCGCAGTCGAGCTGGCGGTCATCGGCTCGCTGACAAAGGACAAGAAGGGCTGCACCGATCAGACGGGACACGTCCATGCGATCGGCACGCGCTACTACCGTGAGCACGGCCATCTGTGGATCTGCGACGCGCCGCGCATCGAGGAGCAGGTGGACCGCTGCTTCATGGCACTCGGCGAGCTGCCGCAGAAGATGCAGAACCAGATGACGCCGACGGGGCGGGTCGCGCGGGCGCTGAATCATGGGCTCGGCAACAAAGCGAAGCAGATTGAAGCAATCCCTGATCGGGTGGTGGATACGGCGCAAGACATCTCCGACGGGCGAGTCACCCTAAAAACTGTAGAGAAAGCGATTGAGGACAAAGCCACCGACATCGCCAAGCACGCCAACACCGACGATGCGAAGACCTGGATCAAGGAAAAGCTCGACGGGCTCAAGGAGTGGGCTGATAAGCCTGGTATCGAGCAGGCCGAAGACGTAACGGAGGAAGTCGGCGACTCGATGCTGCCGCATCCGGCGACGGTTCTTGGAGCCGTCGTTGCAGGGCCTGCCGGGCGTGGCGTCCTGCGTGTCGCTGGCGAGACTGGCGAGGTCGCCAAGGTTGGGAAGACCGGCAAGCGACTGGCAAAGGTTGGCCGCACAGCGGGTAAGGCTGAGGCCGGGGTTCCGTCGAGCCATCTACCCAGCGCCAAAACCCCACACGGCAATCTTGTTGACGATCGTCCAGCGACGCGATACCAAAAGCTCGATAAGGAGCGCAACCTCCTCAAGCACGGAGTGACCAAGCACGAGGATCCGACGAAGAGGTATTCCAAAAAGCAGATCGGAGAAGGCAGGGTGGAGCCGATCGAGCGAGGCCCCAGGCGGGAAATGCTCAAGAAAGAACGTGAGCTCGTAGAAACGAATCCTGGTCCCGAAAATCGGGAGCCTTGGGCGGGCAAGAGGCGGACCCCCGAGAGCGAAGGTCAGAATGAGTGACAAGCCGACGGTAACAGTAGGCGTCCAGACCGGCGACGTACCCTCGGGCCGGGCAACGGACCCTCACATTGTAGCGATGCGAAACCTGCTTCAGACCCATTGCCGAGGCCCATACAGCCCCGACGTAGATGAGTTTTCGCTGATCTTTCGGATCGATGGCGATATCTGGCATTGGGAAAAAGAGGGCTGCGACCGCATGCGCCGCAGCAAGAAGGAACGCTACATCACCATCGACATCTACGTCCCTCGGGCGAGATGGGAAGGTGTCAGCGGCATCGAGATTCGCAAGTACCTGGCAGCGTGCGTCGAGGATGCCTTTCGGAAAATGATCGGCAAGCTCCAGCGCGACAAGGTACCTGTCGATGGAGACGCGCTGCTGCGGGACTTCGCCACCGTCAGAGAACAGTATCTGTCTCAGCTCGAAGCAGTCGCTTCGCACTGATCCCAAATCAGAAACGGGGAGAGCAGGAGCGACGATCCTCTGGGTAGTAATCTGCTCAACTCCGATGTGAAGCATCGCGCCTTGAGATGGCGCTCGCGTTGTTGCTGCCGTTGTCCTTCCTGCTGTTGTTCCTGCTGTTGTTCCTGCTGTTGTTCCTGCTGTCGGTTCTGATGTTGGTTCTGATGTCGATTCTGGGTGGCAGCCGCAACGAGGCAACCTCGTGAGCGTATGGAATCCCTGCAATTCTCGGTTCGTTCCGCCCTGCTTGCCAAATAGAATCAACATCAGGAACAACATCAGGAACAACATCACAAACAACATTGCAACCGACATCGCGAGCAGCATCGCAGGCAGCATTTTAGACAACAATACAAACGGCACTACAATGCGAATGTCAGTGACACAAAATCTGTGGACCGATTGCCTATTATATCTCGTGACTTGAGTAATCATAGATTCCATGTTCAGACGATGATCCAGGCTCCTTGCTCGGGCAATACAGAAGAGCAGGCATGGTGCTTCATTTGCCAGAATGCTCGCCATCTGTCCTGCCATGGGGCAGCTTTTCCAAAACACAAAAGGCTCTGCGTGTTTATAAAATACTTTTGACACTTCAATCGCATTGATACCATGATGTGGTCATGGCATCAGGGCAGCATATGTCGAAATGGACGCATGCGACGCAGCCGCCCCGATCTGCCATGGCCGCAGGCAAGTTGATCGCATCTCTGATGGCGGGGCCGTCGCCGGAAGCGATGAAGGATCGGCTTGTGCAGGCTCTCAAGCTGCCCCCTTCAAAGAGTGTCATGCCTTTGATGGCAGCATGGCCGCCGTCGAGTAGTGTCATGCTACAGGCGCTGCAAGAGCTGCCGCCGAAGCGGGTTTGCCCTTCGACGATGCAGCCGCCCTTGTTGAGTCTAGAATCGCCAAGGGCGCAACGATCGCTGAGTATCGCTCAGCCAACGAACAAGCCTTGCTGGCAGCGCCTCGATGCTGCGCCTGCCCGTCACAAAGAACTGGAAGAAAGCTCCACGCGCAGCGCCTTCGCTCCGCTCGGCCCAGCGGCGAAGACGCGAGCGCACTTTCGACCAGTTCGACGGGGGCTGCGGGCGCAACGTCATCCCCGACTTCTGCGTTCCTGCGTAAGAAGTCCCAGAATCGGCCTCTGGATCAAATGGTGCCCGGCGTCAGGCAGCGCTGCGCCTGCGGGCACTTCGGGATGACGTGCATCGGTGCCTTGAGCCTTGAAACATAGTCCTTCTGTCGTCGGCGCTGCTTTCGGCGAGCCAGACCAGCTCGCCGCGCGCGCTGACCGCGTTCAGCTTCGTTCGCTACGGTGTCTTGATAAGACCTATCGGAGTCCGCTTTGAGGCGTCCGCTGAGACCTCGCTGGCCAGGCACCGCAGGAACCCGCGAGGGCCTTGGCTCTCTAGCACATAGGCTCCTGACAACCGGAGGCTGGGCCTCTTTTCCCCGAGATCAACCAATCGCCCCAGTTCCAGCTTCTTACCGGCCACAGTCCACACGATTGTCATGTCTTGTTGCGCGAGGTATTTGAGGAGAGCATCCTTCCGAAAAAGCAGGGCAGTGGGGCCGTCTGTCCGTGCCGTCGGGTCTTGAGCCACCAGCAGCCCAGTGCCGTCGATAAAGTTCCCATCACCATTCCATCGCAAACCAAGGTCGGACATCAGCATGGGATCGGGAAGCCGAAGCCGAATCGTCTTCTCAACCGAGCAGTCAAAACCATCCGCTCCGGACAGGTACTCATGGACCATCATGCGCACCATGCCGGGACATCCGCGCTCGGGTTGAAGCCAGCCATCTTCAGCGAACTGCTGCTGCAAGAAGAGAGAGGCTGGTGACCATCCATGCTCACCGAGGAACGTAGGGTAGATGGTAGGGGGACTTGGCATGGGATCATTCGCGAAATCCTCGGACTCCGCCCATTTCATGAACTCGCCGACATCAGCTCGGCGAATCAGATAGGCAGTGAAGATGAGCCATAGCTCTCTCCGATCAATATCGGTCGGCTCCTGATCCGCAGGGGCTTCTTGTTTCCAAACCAAGGAGCCGTGCAAATTGACCCACGGCGTGCCATCCGTAGGGTTGGCTACGACGAGAAGATCTACAATGTTCGGGACATCATCGGAGCGTCGGGTCCATCCGGCAAGGTCGCTTGGCTTTCCCCATTCGTCATAGATAGCCGGCGCCCACCAGGCCGGTGTGTGGCTGTCCCATTCGGTTCCGCCCTGCGTAGCGCGTAACGCACAGGAAGGGTCGATGTCCCGCACATTATCTTGCCACGGTCCTTCGTATGCTTGGGACTCCCGCTCCTCGTCGTAGTGGTTTCGATACTGAAAATGGTCAGCAAGGAGCGCCAGTATTTCGTGATACGCAATCCACTGATACTTCTTCCCGATGCGCTCTGCTTTGGCTGCATCACGGCCTCGATGATCGACGGCCCCGTGATCAAAATCCCCAAAGCGCTCGGCAGTCCAGCCGAGCTCGAATACACGTCGCAAGATGTATCGTTGGACCTGTCCCAGATCGAAACCAGGAGGGGTGTCCTTGCCCTCTTGTCGCTCGTGCCGCGTGAGGATTTCATTCAGCCTTCTTGCATGCTGTTCGGTGAGCACAGCGACAGCGTCAAGAGCAGCGTTGGCCTCCTCTAGCTTCTTCTCGCGCTCCGCTGCCTCCTCTTCAGCGCTCTTTGCCGAGTCAGTCCGCGTCGCTGCTTCCCAGGCTCTCTTCTCAGCCTCCGAAAAGTCGCTGATCAATGCGCGCAGGCGGTTCCGGATCAGAGTAGGCGGAGTCCAGGCAGGCTCATCGAGCCCCAGGGACAGCCATGTGCTGGATGTTTGCGATGAGTTGGTGCCGATCACATAGAACGCAAAGTCGTCATCCAGCACGGACTTCGCGATCCGGGCGCGCGCCCATTCGTGAGCACGATTTCTCATCGTAAGTTTCTTGCCATCAGAAAGGAGAGACACGAGGTCTGACTCAGTCGGAATCGTTGGCCACTCACTCTTGTAGGGAGGACGGATGAGGCTGAGATCCACCTCAACATCGGCATCAAGCGCGAGCGCCCGTTCGATCACACCTCGCGCATAGTCACGAAGCAAGATATGCACGGGCGGACGGCCCCCCTCGAAAACTCGAGCGTATACGCCCTTCGTGAGAGGACCTATCTCGGTCCGGTCATGGCAGCGCATGGCCGTGCCGTAGGCGACAGCAAAGATCCGCTCGGTGACGTAAGGATCGTCTACGTCTGCGAAGCGCTCGATCAACCGGATGACGGCAGGGATGCGTCCTGTCAGGAGGCAGACGAGCGCCTTGGTCGCGCGGTCGCGAAGGAACCTGTTGGATGTGGTCAACATCCAGGCCAAGGCAGTCGCGCACAGATCTGTCACATCTTCGTCCAGGGCAGCACCTGGGGCGATTGCCGATGCCCAATCCACCAGCCTGTCTACGGCATCTCGGCTCCCCCATGTGTAGTGTAGATAGACGCTCCACCAGGCATCCCGGATCGCCATGCTGTCCTTTCTTAGCCTTCGATCAAGAAAGGCGGCGTTTAGGGGATGTTCCGGCAGAGATGCCAGGGTCATGAGTGAGTCTAGGGTGCTGTGCAGCGCATGCTCGCTGTCGCACAGCTTGCCCATGATGTCGCGCGTTTCATCAGTGATTGCGGACGTTGCGCGCCAGATGAGGCTTTCACGAAAAGCTGCACCGTTCTCCTCGTTCTCCAGCGCTCTTGGAGCAAGCGCGAAGAACTCCCGGCCCGTCCGCTCCGGAACCTGAATGCACATCGCTTCAATAAGACCTTGGTCTACATCCGATTCGCTGTCCGCCAGAAACGCAAGTGGCTGACCGTCTGAGAAAGCGGTTGCTGGATTGGCCGGGTCTAGGAACTTGTCGAGCA
>CALMML010000348.1 GCA_937868485.1 uncultured Myxococcales bacterium
GATGCCTCCCGTCGTGATCGTCGCGATGTCTGGACGTCCGTCGGCGTTAAAGTCCGCGACCGCTGGCGCATTGGCACCCACTACGGGATAGCGCTGGATGAGAGGGACCAGATTGGAGGCAATCGGGTCCAGGTTCACGGCAAACAGGTCTGCTCGCTCTCCGTATCGTCCGTCGGGCAGCGTAACGCGAACGGAGACCGCTGTTCCGATCGCAAGTCCCGACGGAAGTGCGACCTGAATCTTGGTCGACGTCACCACACGCGGCATCGCTGCGGGCAGGCCTCCCACGGTGACTTTTAGGCCCGGCACAAAGCCTTTGCCCGTGATGGTCAGTTCTCCGTCGCTGCCTGCGAGTACGGCGGCTGGTTCCACCTTGGTCAGACTCGGCGGTCGTGCCGTTTGGGCTGTCCGCACGCTGTCATCCATCGCGATGTCATCCTCAGCGTCCGCGAGCGGCTGCATCGGATCGCACGCTGCAGCGGTCAGGATTCCCAAGGTCAGCCACTTCGCGATACTCGTACTTCGCTTGTTCATTCGAGCCTCCAGCGGTTCAAAGACCGTGTTCGCCCATGTGCGCCCCAAGCCCGAAGACCATAGCCGATGGGTCTGACATCGCGAGAGCTACAGGAATCGATGAAGGGAATGCGAAACAGAATCGATGAAGGGAATGCGAAACGGAGTCCGTCCGGCTCGATACGGCGTCGCGTTACTGGAACTGCTGCGTGCCCGTCACGGTCTGCGAGACCTTAAACAGCACGCCCGATTCCGTGATCTGCTGATCGTTTGTCGCGGTGATTCGGAATGTGAACGGACCCGGTCCTGGATCGGGGCTGTCGGCGACATAGTAGTTGTAGGTCTGCGACGCGAGGCTTACCCAGTTTCCGCTCTGTTGTAGCTCGATCTTTTTGATCGGAAGTCGGCTGTTGCGTACTTGAACCGCCATCCAGTACGGATTGCTTCCTTCTTTGAAGTGAATTCCGATCGGACCACTCACCGCGCAGGCGACGGCAGTCCAGCTGATCTTGACGCGTCCGGCGGACTTGTCGGCAATCTGCACGAACGCTTCTTCGGATAGATCGAGGTCACCGCTCTTGCACTCTGGACACAGGTCCACGATGCGTACGGTGACTTTTCCTTTGGGTCCGGTGACATCGACGCAGGTTCCGCAGACTTGGCTTCCTTGCCACTGCGGAGCGTTCATGGCAGCCACCATCAAGTTGCCGGGACTCGGATCATAGGAGCACGCGCCAGCGCCGGTGGCTCCGTAGTACGTACCTTCTCCGCTCTGCGCTTGACCGATGGTTGGTTGTGTTCCCGGCGTCTGCGGATTTTCCGGCGAAGTTGGATTGGGATCGAGCGAAGTATCGGACGAGGTATTCACAGTCGTCGATCCGCACGCAGTGAGCAGCGACGACACAAGGACAAGCACAGAGTAGCCAAGGCCAGCGCGGGACGATCTCATTGGGTCACTCCTTGGTGGTTCCAAGCCGATTCCTACCTGGACTCCTGTGTGCTTCCCAAGGCGACTCCTACTTGTCAATAAGAGTCATTTGATACGCCTAATATTGGCGCTCTGTCAGCACGCTTAGTCGAGGCAAGTCGGCAGCTTTTTGGGAGGCGGAATGCGCGGCTTGAGCTGGCTCTGTCCTTTCATGACAACCGGAACACAGCCAGTCATGCGCTGTTGTTCACTGCATACGCCTTCTTCGCGCGCTTGATCATCGTAGCGACGGAACAGACACAATCCCTGACAGTCGTCGCCGTCGTTACAGACCTTGCCAGCGTCGGTGGTCTTGCAGTTACAGCCTTGATAGCGGTTGACTCCGTAGCGGCCCCAGACGCCACTGCACTTTTCGCAGGCTTCTTTGGCGGCGGACAGACCCTTGTTGGCAATCTTGATCGAGCCGCGAACGGACTGTTCTCCCGTCGCTCCGGGCGGACGAAAGTAGACCACGGCTTCTAGTTCACCGGGGGTGGTCCACGGAATCGCTTCTTTCCAGGTTGTTCCGTTGCCAACGACTGGCGCCGGATCAAACTCCAGTTCCAAGCTGCGTCGACCGTTCTCAAACATCTCCAGTCGGTAGATCGACTGAAACTCGCCGGTACAGTTTTTGGCGCGCAGCGGAATGTCGCTCTCGCACTTGTCCCACGTCTCGTCGCACTTGAGAGACACCTCGATGGGCGTCATCACAAAGCCACTTTCCATCGGAGAACAGCCCTTGGGCGGCTCCGGCGTGCGATTGACATCGACGGGCTTTTTGACGGGCGGCTTGGCTGCGGGCTTGCCGACCGGCGGACGTGGAGTCGCAGCCGGTGGCGCCGCCAGCGCCGTCGAAACAGACAGAAGGACCGGAATCGTGAACGAGAGCAACGAAGTCTTGTCCATGTCACATGGTATGTAGCACGGCTCGGGAGGCTGCCGCTTGTCAATCTGCGCGTCGCGGCCTGCTCGTCGAGCCTGCTTCGGATGGGCGCGAGTTTCTGAGGTTGTCGTTTCGGCCAGCCACATCGTCGCTTGAATCCGGTTCCATTTCGTCGAGCGTTTCTTCGTCGAGATCGCTCGATTCGTCGTCGCTTTCGGTTGCCACCAAGATGCCCATCTCTTCGCATTCCAGCTTGGCACAGCGACGGAGCAGATCGATCGTCACGGCGCTACCCTGCGCCAGGGCTCGCAGCGCCGCGCGGACCACCGCGTTTTTGATCGCACCGCCCGACAGATCGAACTCTTGCGCCAGCTGAAGAAAGTCGATTCCGTCGGCCAGCGGCGTATCGCTTGGCAACATCGACTCCCACAGCCTCGCTCGCTCGTGCTCACTCGGTAGCGGCAGCGCAATTCGAAAACGGAGTCGTCGACGAAACGCGTCATCCAGCAGCTTTTCGTTGTTGGTCGTCAGGATCAGCACACCGTCGTGAGACTCGACCGCTTGCAGCAGGTAACTGACCGCCATGTTGGCATAACGATCTTGCGACGAGCGCACATCGAGCCGTCGACCAAACAGCGTGTCGGCTTCGTCGAACAGCAGCGCAACTTGCTGCCGCTTGGCTTCGTCGAAGATTCGCGCCAGGTTCTTTTCCGTCTCACCGGCAAAGCGCTCGACGACACGCGCAACGTTGACGCGAAATAGCTCCAGCCCAATCTCTTTGGCGACGAGCGCGGCGACCATCGTCTTGCCCGTTCCCGGCGCCCCTGCGAGCAGCACGCTGATCGAACGTCCATACGGCAGCTTGCGCTCAAATCCCCACTTCCCGAGAAGCTGCTCTCGATAACGAGCATACGCGACGATCTCCAGCACGCGCTCCATCGACTCCGGCGGCAGCACCAAGTCTTCCCATGAAAGCGAAATCGAGACGAGCTGCGCCAGATCGCCGAATCGATTGCCGAGCTGCTTGCGCACCGCTTCCCGCGCAGCGGCCATCGTCAGCGTCGGCTGCTTGCTTCCATCGATTCGTGCGCTGCGAACCATTTCACTGACGCAGCGATGGATGGCTCCCGACGGCAGAGAATAGCTGCTGGCAAGCGCACGGACATCGAAGCCACGCTCTCTCAGCATATCGACGGGCAGAAGGTGATTCCACAGCGCGATCTGCGTGGCGCGATCTGGCATCGGAATGTCGACGCGCAGAAGCTCCGGCAGCCGTGCCCACAGCGTATCAATCGGTCCGTCGGCAGCCAGCACGACGCGCACGCGGCTTCCGAGCAGTAGCCGACGAAGCTGTTCGAACAGCGCCGATTCCAGATCACCGAGCAGCTCTGCCGACGCGATGTAGAGCACGCCTTGGACGATGGCAGCTTCGGCAAGCGCGGCCTGAACCGTCTGAATCAGCGCAGCTTCTCCTCGCTGTAGGCTACTTGCTGATAGCACCACGAGCGGTCGTCCTGGCAAGAGCGCCGACAGGATCGCTTTTCGTCCACTGCGACGAAGTCCCGTCAGACAAAGCGGCGGCAGGATCGAACCGTCGCTGTCCGATAGAAGTGGCTGGGTACACTCGTCGAGAGCGTCTCTGAGCTTGTCGGCGATTCCCGTCGGAAGCGTAAGCTGTGCCAGCGTCTTTTGACCGATATAGAGGCTTACGCCGTGTGGCAGCGCGTGCGTCGGAGGCCGCTCTTCGCCGTGTAGAAACGACGCCAGTCGATCCGACAGCTTGACCCGCTGATACAGCATGGGTGTCGTCGGAGCCCACGCGGGATCTGCCGCCAAAAAGATCAGTCCATGGCGTCGCAGCGTTCCGCTCGGGGACAGCGCCCAGAGCAGCGTTCGCTGTGTCGTCTCATCGTGACTGAGTAGCTCTAGATAGTGCGCGACGGTTCCTTGCACGCTTCCCGACGGCAAGTGTGGTGACAGATGTGCTCGTGCTTCGGGAACGGTTTCCGCCAGCAGCAGCACCGTCAGCAGCGACACTTCCAGCGGAGACAGCGCCAGCGACCGTGACAGTCGTGTCAGCGGCAGCGGCTGTCCGGCTCGCTCGCTATCGGAGAGTCGCGAGTCGATGTGCTGCGTCAGCGCGTCGAGTTGCTGGGTCACGCTGGCCGCGTCGCCGTGTCGAGACAGCTCTCTGCGCTCTAGCCAAAGCTGGAGTCGTCGCTGTTCATCGCGTAGATGCGCAAGCGGGGTTGGGTACGGATGTCCTGGGTGCTGGCTGGGATCTGAATGCATCGGCAAGGCCTATCCTGGGGAGCATATCACGTCGGAGAGCCGCGCTAATCGTGCGTCAGCGAGCGATTTTTCAGCGATCTTCTGGTTAAATGCCGTGCGTCTACGCCATGGCACAAGATCCCAAGCCTTCATCGAAGCCTGCTGGCAAGCCGC
The DNA here is from genome assembly GCA_937868485.1 of uncultured Myxococcales bacterium. Taxonomy (GTDB): domain Bacteria; phylum Myxococcota_A; class Polyangia; order Palsa-1104; family JAEUJZ01; genus JAEUKA01. The sequence goes on from CALMML010000348.1 coordinate 4,809, forward strand.
GACGAGCGGTGGCGTCTGTATCGGTCCGTTCCGACCGCAAGGAATCGGAACCTGCGGACACACCGCAGCCAGAACTGGTCGATGGCGCGGCGGATTCCGTCGAGCCGTCCGATGACGATGCAGAGCTGGAAAAGCTGGTTGGCTCAGCGGTCGATGCGATTCCCGACGAAGACATCGTGCTGGCTGCCGATGCGCTGGTGACGGAGCTGGTGCCGGATGGGCGACGCACTGGCTCGCTGGTCAAGAGCGATCCGCTGACGGCGTATATGCACGAAATCCGTCGCTATCCGCTGCTCAGTCGCGAAGAAGAGCACGATCTGGCGGTGCAGTACGCGCGTTCGCGCGATCCGGTGATTGGGCGACGGCTCATCACGGCAAACCTGCGGCTCGTCGTCAAGATTGCCCACGAATACAAGCGAGCGTATCGAAACCTGCTCGACCTGGTGCAAGAGGGCAACCTGGGGCTGCTGCAGGCGGTCGAAAAGTACGATCCCCACCGAGGCGTCAAGCTGTCGTCGTATGCCGCGTGGTGGATTCGCGCCTACATGCTCAAGTTCATTTTGAACAACTGGCGGCTCGTCAAAATCGGGACGACGCAGGCCCAGCGCAAGCTGTTCTTTAACCTGAGCAAAGAGCGCGACAAGCTCGAAGCCGACGGCTTTGTGGCGACGAGCAAGCTGCTGGCTGAGCGGCTTTCGGTGCCCGAGCAAGAAGTAACGGATATGTCGATGCGGCTGGGCCAGAGCGAAACGTCGCTGGATGCGCCCGTGGGTCGCGATGATGAAGGCGGTCGCCGTCAGGTGGACTTGCTGGAATCGCCGGGCTCGACGCGTCCCGACTTGACCGCCGAGAGCGAAGAGTTCCGTCTGCTGCTCAAGCAAAAGCTGGCCGAGTTTGAGCTGACCTTGACCGGACGCGAAAAGCTGCTGTTTCAGGATCGTCTGATGGCCGACACGCCGCTGACGCTACAAGATGTCGGCGAGCGCTTTGGCATCAGTCGAGAGCGCGCTCGTCAGCTCGAAGCGCGGCTGCTCGGTCGGTTGAAGGTGTATTTGAAAAAAGAGCTGGGCGACGCTGTGCAGGTTGCGATGGGGCTCGACTAGCTCAGGCGAGCGAGCAGACCCTTGGCAAGCTCACGGATTTCGTCGCTGAAGCTGGTTTCGGTCAGGTAGCGCAGCTTGCCGATGAGCGCGCGGGTTCGGCGCGGCAAGTACCGTCGATCGAGCAGCTCACCGATTCGGGTCATCGCTTCGTGAATGCGCGACTCTTTTTCGTGCTCGAGGATCTGCTCGAGAAACTCGTGATCATCGGGCATCGGAAAGCGTGACAGGTACTTTTCAGCGGCGCGGCTGATCTCGGACCGACTGGCCGCTTCGGTCAGCTTGCGAAACAGCGACGCGCGATCTTCGGGGGGCTTCTTCTTGGCCGCAGACTTTTTGGGAGCGTCCGCATCCGCTGGCGTGCTGTCCGTCGGTGCTGAGCTGGCAGCCGGCGCACTTGGCGCGCTCGCAGTGGGCGCTGCAGCCGGAGCCGTCGGTGCTGCGGGGGCGACTGCTTTGGGCTCTTCTGGCGTATTTCGTCCGAGCAGGTTCAGCTTATCGGCCAGCTTGCCCAGCTCTCCTTTGGCAAAGGCTGCTTCGAGCGCTGCTCGGTATTGCTTCTGCCGCGTCTCTTCCCCGTGCGCAGGCCGCTCCGACGGCGCGCTCGTCCGCGTGCTGCCGCCTCCCGCTCGTCGCTTGTCGATCTCGCGCCAAGACAGCTTGGGTCGTTCTTCGTTTCCCATGGTCTACACTCTTGCCTGAATCGGCTCTAGCCCAGCTCGTGTCGAGGGGGACGGCCAAGAAGGTCGGACATCACTTGCCCGACGGGTTGGTTTTCGTAAAGCACCCGATAGATGGCGGCGCTGATCGGCATCTCGACACCGACCTTCACGGACAGATCGCGCACGGAGCGAGTGGTGCGGATGCCTTCGGCAACTTGCTTCATTTCGGCTTGGACCTGTGCGAGGTCTTTGCCTTGAGCAAATAGCAGCCCAGCCTGACGGTTGCGGCTCAGTGGGCCGTTGCAGGTCAGCACCAAGTCGCCCATCCCAGCGAGTCCCGCCAGCGTCAGCGGATTGCAGCCAAGCCGCACGCCGAGCCGCGAGATCTCCGCCAGCCCGCGAGTGATCACCGCCGCGCGCGTGTTGTGACCAAAGCCCAGGCCATCCGCAATGCCGCACGCGATCGCGATGACGTTCTTTACTGCGCCACCGACTTCGGCGCCGATCACATCGTCCGACGTATACACGCGAAACGTTCCGACCTGAAACGCGCGCTGAACCGCTTCAGCGATCGCTCGCTGTCTCGCCGCTGCCACGACGGCAGTTGGGTGCTTTTCAATCGTCTCTTTGGCAAAGCTTGGGCCCGAAAGCACCGCGATCCGCTCGTGAAGGGACGACGGCAGCACTTGAGACAGCACGGCATCCATCGTCAGCAGCGTATCGTTTTCAATGCCTTTGCTCGCCGTCACCACGATGTTTTGCGTCGGCAGCGCTGGCGCCAGTTCCGTGAACACCTGGCGCATCGTGTGCGTCGGCACCACGGCCACTGTCATCGACGGCTGATCCTGCGGAAGCGAGCGAATCGAGCCGAGCAAATCCGACGAGCACAGTAGTCCATCGGGGAGCCTCAGCCCTGGCAGATAGCGACGGTTTTCGCGGGCTGCAGAAAGCTCGGCCATCTGCGCGCTGTCTCGTCCCCACAGCGTCACGCGGTGCTGGTTTTCACAGAGCACACACGCCAAAGCGGTGCCCCAACTGCCGGCTCCAACGACGACGATATCCATGGTGATGATTCCGCTACAGGCTTGCTTTGGCTGAAGGTGAGAACGACTTGCCAGCGGCTTTACCGAGTCACGATACCCGGGCACTGGGGCCACTATGAGGGGCCGCTAAACCACGATTCATCATAACAAAAAGCGCGCATCTTTCGTGCTAGCAATTTCGCGGGCAGGCTGCGGACGCGCTGCGCGAGGTCTTGTGGCTGCGCGTGGATCGGTCCGATGACAGGCTGCATTTTGATTGAATAAAAAAGTTGCACGGGCACAAGTGCGCGACGCCGCTGGAGCTTGGAAGACCGTTGGCTTGCCGACAAACTTTGCCGCGAGCGTCCATAGTTAGTCGTGTTAACCTCCAAAACATGTCGCGTAAGTTGCTCCGATGTTTGGTCCTGTTCTCCGTCGTGATGGCTCCGGTGGCTGCTTGGGCAGATGAGGCGGCCGCTCAGTATCAAAAAGGCTTGCAGTTTATGCAGCTCGGCAAGCTCGATGACGCGCAAGCGGCGCTGGAAGAAGCGCTGAAGCTCCGTCCGAACTACGCCGCCGCTGAGCTGACCTTGGGCAATGTGCTGCGCAAGAAGAAGCAGTGTGACAAGGCGGTCCCGCACTATGAGGCGGCGATTCGTCTTCAGCCTGACGACAACTTTGCGCATGGCAACCTCGGCTTCTGCTACGCCAGCGCAAATCGCGATGCCGATGGCATTCGGATGCTGGTCCGGGCGACAGAGCTGGCCCCAAACGAGGTGCAGTGGCGGTCGTCGCTGGGTGCGCTATATCGTCGCGCCAAGCAGTTTGACAAAGCGCTGCCTCACTTGGAAAAGGCGGTTCAGCTCGATCCGAACAACCCCGATGCGCTGCGCAACTACGCGGTCGCACTGCGGCAAGCGAAGAACCTCGACAAGGCCGCCGAAGTGACGCAGCAAGCGATTCGTCTGCTGCCGAACGACTCGAACCTGCGCTTTGACCTCGGTGTCATCTATCGAGTGCAAGGCAAGACCACCGAAGCGATTGCTGCGTATCGCGAGGCGGTCAAGATGGACGACAAAAACGCCGAGGCTTGGTACGACCTCGGTGTGCTTCTCGCGCAGGATCGTCAGAAGCAAGAAGCGATCGAAGCGTTTAACAAGTACATCGACCTGGTCGGCAACAAGAACAGCACCCAGGTCGAAGGCGTTCGTCAGCAGATTCGCGGTCTAGGCGGCACCGCCCACTAGAACACTTCTGCGAACCAGTTGCGCATGCGACGCCACATGCCGCGTCGCTCGCTGTTTTGGGTCAGCAGCATGCCGTCTTGCTTGCGCGCGCCATACAGCACAAGCCCGACTGCCGTCGCGTAGATCGGGCTCTTCACCACATCCGCCAGTCCGCCCACGCCTTGTGGAACACCGCGTCGAACCGGCATTCCCAGGATCTCTTCGGCCAGCTCGGGCAGTCCTTGCAAAATCGTCGATCCGCCCGTCACCACCATTCCTGACGCGAGCGAATCGGACAGGCCGCAGCGCTCTAGCTCGTCCCGCACCAGCGAAAAGATCTCATCCACGCGCGGCTGCAAGATGTCCGACAGCTCGGTGCGCTTCATCACGCGTGGGGGACGGCCTCCGACCGAGGGAACCTCAATCGTTTCGTCTTCGGAAATCAGGCTGGTCATCGCGCAGCCGTAGCGGTGCTTGATCCGCTCTGCTTCGGTCATTGGCGTCCGCAGTCCGACCGCGATGTCGTTGGTCAGCTGATGTCCTCCGACGGGCAGCACGATCGTGTGAACCAGCGATCCTTCGGAAAAGACCACCAAGTCGCTGGTTCCGCCGCCAATGTCGAGCAGCGCCACGCCCAGCTCCTTTTCATCCGCGTGCAGCACCGATTCCGCCGTTGCGTACGGTTCGAGCACCAGATCCTGGACTTCAAGGTTACAGCGCGTGCAGCACTTGATGATGTTCTGCGCCGACGCGCTGGCTGCGGTGACGATGTGAACCCGCGCTTCCAGTCGCACGCCAGCCATCCCGAGCGGCTCTTTGATGCCGTCTTGCTGATCAATCGAATACTCACGCGGGACGACGTGAAGGATCTCTCGATCTTGCGGGATGCTGACCGCTTTGGCCGCTTCGATGACGCGCTCGATGTCGTCGGGACGAACTTCGCGATCGCGAATCGCCACGACGCCTTCGGAATGAAACGCTTTGATGTGCGAGCCCGCGATGCCTGCGTACACCTGGGTGATCTCGACGCCGGCCATGTGCTCGGCTTCTTCGACAGCTTTGGCGATGGCCGCGACGGTCGAGTCGATGTTCACCACCACGCCCTTTTTCAGCCCAGAGCAGGGCTGGGTCCCGACACCAATGATGTCGACACCGTCGTCGGTGACCTCGCCCACCAGGCACGCGACCTTGGTGGTACCGATATCAAGCCCGACGATGATTTCCTCACGCTTTGCCATGGATAAACGCCTAAACAGCTGCTCGCCGCCAACGTCCGAGCCCAACATGCACTCGATGACGCTAACCGCACCCGCCTAGCTTGCCCAAGGGATGCAAAGGGCGCGAATTTTTTGGTCTAGGTATCTAGCTCGAGCACGGTCACTCCGTCGCCGCCATCCCCTGGTTCGGCTGGATACAGCTTGCGCACACCAGGGAATGCCGCAAAGTGTTCGCGCAGTGCTCCGCGTAGCACGCCCGTTCCGTGACCATGCAGGATGAACACCGCCGGGCGCGACTCTCGGAGCGCGTCATCGACGAACTTTTCCGTCCGTGCGATGGCCACTGGCAAGCGCTCACCACGCAGATCAATCGTCGCATCCGGGGTCCGAGGCGGAATGATCGGTGGCGGGCTCTGCATCACCTCAGGCAGCGAGGGCCGCTGCTTCACGTAGCGCTGTGGCAGGGCAGGGCGCTCACCGCCACTTCCATCGAGCAAGAGCAGCTCGCTGACCTCTGCCGTCAGTCGCAGCGCGCCAACTTGCACCACTACTTTTCCGCGAGAGACATCCGACGACACCACTCCGCTTGCACCGACCCGCGAGACATAGACCTTGGTTCCCACCGTCAGCTCGTCTTCTCGCGGTGTACGACCTTGAGGCCCTGCGCTCTGCGGCGTAAGCTCGCGTACGGCTCGCGACAGCTCGTCGAGTCGCTTGTGCGTGCTCTGCATATCGGGAAGCGTGCCAGTGCCTTCTTCGGCTTTGCTTCGCGCGGCGCGCATCGCGGTCTTCATATCGGACAGCTCTCGCCGAGCAGCTTGCAGCGTCTGGATCGCTTCGTCGTGCGCTTTCCGTCGGGCTTTTTGCAGCTCAATCCGCGCATCGTCGTGCGCTCGTCGCGCTTCCGCTGCTTCGCTGGCGGCAATCCGACGCAGTCGCTCGGCCTCGGCACGCATCGTCTCGGTGCGTTCTCTCTCGCTTGCCAATGTCTGCATCAGCTTATCGACGCTCGACTGACCGCTGGCCAGCAGCGACTCTGCTCGCACAATCAGCGCATGCGGCAGACCCAGCCGTTCCGCAACCGGCAGTGCCGACGACGGACCTGGAATTCCCAAGTGCAGCTTGTACGTGGGCCGCAGCGCCTGTAGATCGAACCCGACGCTGGCGTTGTGAAAGCGCGACGAGTCCGCCGCCATCGCTTTGAGCCTGTCGTAGTGCGTCGTCACAAGCACCGTTGCGCCTTTGGCCACCACGCCTTCGAGCACCGCTTGTGCGAGCGCCGCTCCTTGCTCGGGATCTGTTCCGACGGCAATCTCGTCGAGCAGAATCAGCGTTCGTGGTCCCGCCTGCCGCAGAAACTCGCACAGATGAAGGACGTGCGCCGAAAAAGTCGACAGGTTCTTTTCCAAGCTCTGATCGTCGCCCACATCGGTCATCACTTTGTCAAACCACGGCAGCCGCGAGCCCTCTTGCGCCGGCACATGGAGACCCGCGCGCGACAGCAGCACGCACAAGCCGGTCAGCTTCAGCGCCACCGTCTTGCCGCCCGCGTTCGGTCCCGAGATCACGAGCGCTCCACCCGCCGGAAGTACCACATCGTTTGGCACCACATTGACGCCCGACAGCAGCATCAGCGGGTGACGACCATTGCGCAGGTCGATCGATAGTGGAGCCGCCGACTCTGACGACGCATCGTATAGTTCAATCGGACTTGCGCGTAGGTCCGACGACAGCTTCGCTCCTGCATCGACCAGATCGAGATAGGCCAACAGCTCGAGGTTGCGCAGAATCCTGGGCGACGACTGCTCGACGAGCAGCGATAGCTCCGCCAAAATCCGTCGCTCTTCTTCCGACACTTCGAGCTGCGCCAGCTTGAGCCGGTTGTTCAGCTCGATGATCTCTTCGGGCTCGACAAAGACGGTCGCTCCCGACGCGCTGGTTCCATGGACGATGCCGCGAATTCGTGTTCGCGCATCGGCTCGAACCGGCACCACGTAGCGTTCTTCTCGCTGGGTGACGAAGCGATCTTGCAAATACGGCTCAATGTGCGCTTCCCCGAGCAGGCCATCGGTCCGTCGCGACAGATCTTGCTGAAGCTGTGCCACACGCTGACGCAGACCACGCAGCGCCGGGGACGCCGAGTCACGCAGCGTGCCATGATCGTCAAACGAGTCGGCAATCGGGCCCGTGACTTCGGGAAGCTCAGCAATCGGTTCGGCGTGCTTCGACAGGTTCGGAAGCCGCGATCCTCGACTGAGGATATGACGTCGCAGACGCTGTCCACCGCCCAGTGTTTTGCCGATCTCGGTCAGCTCATCGGGGGCCAGCACGCCTGCTTTTTGGCTGCGTTCCACGAAGGCTTTTACGTCGCTGATTCCACCAAAGGGCAGCGCTTCGCCACCATCTTGCAGCGCCCGCGCCTCACTCACTTCGCGCTGACGGGTCTGTGCCTCCTCGATCGAGGGTAACAGCGTCAGCTCTTTGACCAGTTGCTGGCCGCGTGTGGTGTGACAGCGCTCGCTGAGCTTCTGAAGCAGCGTCGGCCAAGATAGGTCCGCTGCCGTCTTTTCATCCATCTGTAGGTCACGCATAGCCCGTGCATCCTAGCAAATCCCTCGCCGAGCACCGAATCGACCCACCCCGAAATCCGACGAAGCCACGACTGTACGATGCGACGCGTGGTCAAGCGATAGCGCTGGTACCTGTACTCGATTGGTTCGGCGATCTTTCACCGGCAGCGCGCGAAGCGGGCTCGCTGCCCATCCTGGTGCACAAGGAGGGCCGCAACCTGACTCGCTGCCACGGCGCAAGCCATAGCCAGAAAAGAAAAAAGCCTGAGTCTCGATGAGAAACTCAGGCTTTCTTTGCGGGGTGGACGGGACTTGAACCCGCGGCCTCCGGCGTGACAGG
>CALMML010000349.1 GCA_937868485.1 uncultured Myxococcales bacterium
TCGGCATCATCACGTCCATGATGAGCACATCGGGGCGTAGCTTGAGGGTCAGCTCGAGCGCGGCGCGTCCGTCGGCGGCTTCTCCAACGATGTAGACATCTTTTTCGCGTGACAGCAGCTTGCTGAGCGCGGTGCGATACGACTCGCTGTCATCGACCAGCAGGATGCGACACGGACGTTGCTCTTCGCCGTCTCTCATGTCGCTTCTTCCTTCAGAAGCTGCGTCACCACATCGACCAGCTGTCCGCGCTCAAAGTCGCTCTTGGCCAGGTACGCGCTCGCCCCGGCGGCAAGTCCCCGCAGACGGTCTTCCTCGCTCTGCGCACCCGAAAACAGCACCAGCGGGAGCCTACTGGTTCGCGCATCCCCACGCAGCCGCAGAAGCAGTCCGATTCCATCGAGCCGGGGCATCCGCACATCCGACACCACCAAGTCGATTCGCTCGCTGCGCGCGATGCGCAGGGCTTCGTCACCGTCCGACGCGGTCCGCACCCGGTAGCCGCCCCCTTCCAGCACGCTCCGCAGCAGCGACCGCGTCGTGATCGAGTCATCCGCCACCAGCACCGTCCGGCGACGGCTGAGATTTTCCTGGGCCAGACGCAGGCTCGTGGCCGTAGCCAGCAGACCTTGCGGCGACAGCACAAACAGCGCCGGACCGCTCGGAACAATCGCCACCGATGACAAAAGCGGATAGCGACGTAGCTCGATGGGCAGCGGTCGCAGCACCAGGTCCGCTTCGCCGCGCAGCCGGTCACACGCAATCACCACGCCGCCACTTCCACGCAGCTGCAGCAGGGGCTGCCGCGCGGGCGCTTCCCCCGTGTGCGTCTGTCCAATCAGCTTCGACAGCCGCAGCACCGTGTGAGGCTGCCCATCGATATAAAACACCGTCTGACTGCCCAGCGTCGCCAGCTCTTCCCGCCGGGGCAGGGCAATCCGAGCAATCGCTGGCAGCGGCAGCGCGAAGGTGTGGTCTTGCTCTTCCAGCATCAGCACCCGCGACGCCGCCACCGTCAGCGGCACCGAGATCGTAAACGTCGTGCCCGCCCCCGGCGCAGACTCGATGCCCAGCGTTCCGTGCAGCTTGCGCACCGTCGTGCTGACCACATCCAGGCCGACGCCTCGTCCCGACAGCGCCGTGATCTCTTCTTTGGTCGAAAACCCCGGTCGCAGCAGCAGCTGATACGACTCGTTTTCGTCGAGCAGGGCCGCTTCCTTGGCGCTCAGCAGTCCGCGCTGCTGTGCCACCTCGCGAATCCGCACCACGTCGAGCCCGCGTCCGTCATCTGTCACCGTCAGCTCCACCTGGCTGCCGCGCTGCTCGATGTTGATGCGGAGCTGTCCGGCGGCGGGCTTGCCAACGGCCTCGCGCACCTCGACCGGCTCGATTCCATGGTCCACCGCGTTGCGCACCACATGCAGCAGCGGCGTCTTGATCGCTTCCAGCAGCGTCCGGTCGAGGAACACGTCTTCGCCATCGAGCTGGAGCGTCGCTTCCTTGCCCGTCGATCGACACGCTTCCCGCACCGCCCGATGCAGCGGCTGTGACAGCAGCGACGCGGGCAGTAGCTGCATGGCCCGCAGCCCATCGTCTAGCTCTCCCGTCGTCGATTGCAGCCCTTCGATGTCATCCATCAGGTCGCGCCGCAGCGACCGCAGACCGCGCACAAGGTGCTGGAGATCTTCGTCGATGCGCTTGACCTGCGCTTCCCCCTGTTTGGGTCCGCTGCGAACCAGCTTTTCCAGCCCGCGCAGCATCGTCGTCACTTCGCTCTGGTGATGTTCCAGCTGACCGCGCAGTCGTCGCAGCGCATCGGTGTGCTGCACCAGCGCTGACAGCTTGTCGATCGACACCCGCACCGATTCCGCAGCCTCGCTGGTTCCGGCAAACGCTGTCTCAGCCTGCTCGTCTTCGGTCGGACGCGTCGCTTCCCGGTGCGCAGGTGGCTCCGCTCGCCGAGAAGACCCTGCCTGACCCGCGCGCGCCTCGGTGGCTGCATCCGCCGTCCGGTCTGTGGTCGCCGGGCTCTCGGGCTGCGCGCTGTGCGCCAGCTGCTCAAACCGATTCGTCAGCCGCTGCACATCCGACAGCCCCAGCTCGTTGTCCGCTTGCAGCCCTGCGACCCGCAGCTTGACCGCATCCATCGCTTGCAGGCCCAGGTCCACCAGCTCTGCCGTCAGCTGTCCACGCTGCCGCCGCACCGGGAGCAGCGCGCTCTCTAGCTGATGCGCAAGCTGCGACAGCTCTTCCACTCCCAGCGACGCCGACGATCCCTTCAGGCTGTGCGCTTGGCGATACAGCTCCTCGATCTCTTTGGCAATGCTGGCGGGCTGCTGCTCCATCGTCAGCAGCGCCTGCGCAATGCGATCCGCCTGCTCGCGCGCTTCCGCGACGAAGATGTCGATCACTTCGCGCAGCAGATCATCCATGGCTTAGCTCGGCTCCTCGGTCAGCCGGGCATCCGACAGAAGCTGCGGCAGATCCAAGATCAGCAGCTGCAGCTTTTCCATCATCGCCACCTGCGAGATCGCCGCCGATCCGCTCAGAAACGGAGCCACCTTCGCCGCCGGGATGTCCTCGATGCCAAGCAGCTGCTCGGCGCACAGCCCCAGCTCGCGACCTTGCACGCTCACCACCAAGCAGCAGGCCACATCGCTCAGCCCGCGCTGACGCAGACCCAGAAACGCCGCCACATCCAGCACCGACACCAGGTGTCCCGCCAGCGCGCAGATGCCCAGCAGATACGGCGGTCCGCCCGGAATCGGCGTCAGGTGACGCAGCCGACTGGCATGGACCACGTAGCGCAGCGGCACCGCGAACGGCTGACCGGCGGCCTGAAACGCGACATGCGGCAGCACCGCCGCTTTGTCATCATCCAGCTCTCGCCGGGCCAGCTGCGCCGCACGCTCCGCAAGCAGCCGCGAGATCTCTTCTGCGCCGCTCACTTGCTCTTCCGCCATGACCGCTTACTTCTCCAGCCCCACCGACTTCATGATCAGCATCGCCAGCATCGGGACATCAATCGGCTTGGTCATGAAGTGACTGGCCCCACAGCGCATCGCTTCGGCCTTGATCTCGGTCGACTTCTGCCCGGTGATGAGGATGATCGGCGTCCGCTGGAGCGCCACGCTCATCCGCGCCCGGCGAATGAAGGTCAGACCGTCCATGCCAGGCATCTTCAGGTCGATGATGATGGCGTCGGGCCGCTCATCGAGCGCCATGCGCAGTGCGTCGGTGCCGTTGTCCGCTTCCAAAAAGCCCAGGGACTGGCCGCTTAGATAGACTTTTACGACGGCGCGCGTGGTGGCTGAGTCATCAACAATCAGGACTTTTTTCACGAGCGTCTCTCCAGGTTGGCCAGTCCGGCACTTGCCAGTCGGCGCGCATGCGCAGCCTGCAGCGGCTCGGGGCCTTGCAGCAGCTCATCGTCGCGACACTGGGCGAGTAAGGAAATCACGGTATGAAGGTGCTCGGCGCCCCGCCATTTTTGGTGCTGGGGTCGCTCCAGAAGGCCCAGGCTCAGGTGTCCTTGCACGTACTGCGGATTCACCTGGAGCGCTTCGCTGAGCAGCTGCTCGGCCTCGCTGTGTCGACCCTGCTCACTCAGGATGAGCGCCAGCAGGTGCAGCGTCTCTGGGGTTCGTTCCGCCATCAGCAGCCGACGCGCCAGGTGCGACGCCCGATGCAGATCCCCTTGATCGGCGGCGGCTTTCACCTCGGCGGCGCGCTGGCGGATGTCTTCGGCGTGGGCCGACAGCAGCCGCGCAGGCTTTGGCGGCACTGGGGGCAGCATCGGCAGGGCTCGCGGGGTCGGCGTCCGCTTGACCGCATCCATTCGCCGCAGGATCGGCACCCCATCGAGCACCTGCTGCGTCAGCCCCTCGATCTGTTCCCGCTGGTCGAGCGCCGTCAGCACCAGCACGCCACCCGGTGCCAGCCGGTCCCGCAGCGCCTTGAGCACCCGCTGGCCCTGGTCCTTGGTGAAGTAGATAAGGACGTTGCGGCAGAAGATGAAGTCGAAGCCGCCCGGCACGGTCGCAAGCTGCTCTTCATCGACCAAGTTGACGGCGCGTAGCTCGACGAGCGCACGGATCTGCGGGATCACTTCCACGCTGCCTTCGCTGTGCGACAGAAGCAGGCTCCGCATCGCCGCCGGAATCGGCTCTCTTTGCGAGTTCGGACCGTACTTGCCCCGCGCCGCCACCGCCAGCGCTTGCGTGCTGATGTCCGTGCCCAGCACGCTCAGCTCACAGCTTGGGGCCGCGCGGTGCAGCACCATCGCCAGCGAGTAGGCTTCTTCCCCCGTTGCACAGCCCGCGCTCCAGGCACGCAGCAGTCGCTGACCCTTGGCGAGCCGCTCGGGCACCAGCCGCTGACCCAGCAAGGTGAGCTGCTCGGGGTGCCGGAACAGGTACGTCTCACCGACCGTGACGACTTCGACCAGCTTGTGCCACAGCGCGGACTTGGGATCATCGGTCCGCAGCCGCTCGCACAGCACGTCGAGAGGCAGACCCAGCGCCGCACCTAGCTGCCCAAGCCCACGCTCTAGCAGGTCGATGTTGTGCGCACCGAACCACAGCCCGGTGCGCTCCGCCAGCAGGTCGGCGACGACGTTCATGCCGGACCTCCTTGCGGCTGCGCTGGCTTCGACAGGGCCAGCAGCTCCGCACTGATGCGGGCACGAATCACCACCGACAGGATCTGACTGGGATGCAGCACCAGCGCACGCTCGCCATCGGCAAGTCGCAGCGCCCCCTGGATCAGTCCCTGAAGGTGCCTCGGTGCTTGCGAAAGCGGTGTCATCGGCTCGCGGCTCAGGTCCTGCACCCCATCGACCGCCATGCCCCACAGTCCGCTCGGTAGCTCCAGAAACACGATGTGGCCGGCAAACAGATCGGCGGGCGTCCGGGGCGGGCACAGGCCCAGGCGCGCGGGCAGATCGACCAGCGGCACCAGCTGTCCATGAAAGTCCACGACGCCTATCACATAGCGCGGTGCCCGCAGCAGCTTGGCGCACGGCGCGACCATCCGAGCGACCTCGACGACGCTCTCGATGGGCAAGGCAAGCTGTATCCGGCTACAGCTTACGATGAGACAGCCGTGCTTCATGACGCTCCGAGGACGCTGCGAACGGCGTTGCGCAGCTGGACGCGGTCGAGCGGCTTGCGCAAAAACGCCACGCAGCCGAGCGCCTCACAGCGGGGACGCAGCCCGGCTTCGCTTTCCGAGGTCAAGATGATGACCGGAACGCGCCGGGTGTCTGCGCTGGCTTTTAGCTCCGCGAGCGCCGCCAGACCATCTTTGACGGGCATGTTTAGGTCCATGACGATCAGATCGGGCTGCTCGGCGCGGCACAGTGCGATGCCCTGGTCCCCGTTTTCCGCCTCGTAGTAGTCGTACTCACTACCCAACACGGCGCGGGCCAGCTTACGGATGGTGGCTGCATCATCTACGAGCAGCAGCCTCTTTCGACCTTGGGTCATGGTGCCTCGCAAAGACGTGGTGGATCACCCTGATCATCCGTATTTGGGAATACAAATTTCAAGACATTTGAGAACGGAACGCACCGGAAGGTATGCAGTCAGGTCGCTTAAACCCGTGTCGCGCGTGCTTGCGCCGGGTCGAGGGCTCGTTGGCGTTGGCGGAAGGTCGAAAGGCTGGCTGGGCGGCTTGGCTACCAGAAGGCGGGACGGCTTGGCAGGTCGGACTGGCAGCGGCTACAGCTGCGGTGATCGTCGGACACATCCTCCAGCGCTCCGCAGTACGGGCAGCGCACCCAGATTCGGTTTATCCGAGTCGGTGTCCACACGCTGGTCCAGACCGCCGCCACAAACGACTCGCCAAACAGCTCGCGCATCGCCACCGCGTGATGCTTGCTCAGCGCCCGCCGCATCGACGCTTCGTCTTCCCACGCCGTCACCGTAAAGCCGCGCAGGCCGGTAAAGCCCGTCACGATCGACACAAAGCCCGGCTCGGCCAGGAAGTCTTTTACGTTCTGCCGCGAGTGCGCCCGGATGCGCTCTTTTTCGCTGTCGTTGGCCGCCGCGATCCAGGTCAGCGCGATGACGCCCGGGGGCTTGTGGTTGCCCGACGCCACCCGCATCGAGTAGCCAAACTGCGCGGACCCCTGCGTGATCGGCTGAATCAGCGCCATCAGACCGAGCTGCTCGGCCAGCGTCTTCTGATCGTAGTAGCGGCGAACCGTACGCAGCCCGCCCGCATCGATCGTCAGCAGGTCCACGCCCGCGAGATCGATCGCCTGCTCGGTCGGTCCGATGCCCGGAAACAGGGTGCCGAGGTTGTGTCCGCGCAGACGCCACTCGATGGCCGCCTGTCTGTCACTGCCCACGGGCTCGGCCCACTCAAAGTGAAGGTCCGGCACCGCTTGGCACAGCGAGCGAACCCGATCGCCGACCTCGGCTGCCGTCAGCGGCTCGGGCGCGGCAGGATCGACAAAGGTGCCGCCCGGTGCAAAGGTCGCGATCACCGCAGCGGCGTCGTGTCGGTTCCAGCCCTCGCAGTACGCGGTCAAGAT
>CALMML010000350.1 GCA_937868485.1 uncultured Myxococcales bacterium
ACCACCGGATTCCACTGCCCATCGATTCCTCGTTCCACCATGATGTTGCTTGGCTTGATGTCACGATGAATGATTCCCAGGCGGTGGGCGGCGTGGATGGCTTCGGACACTGTGCGAACCAGCAGGACCTTGTCATGCAGCGTCAGCTGAGGCGCCAGCTTGTCGAGTGTCTGTCCATCGACAAACTGCATCGCGATGAAGGCCTTTCCTTCCACTTCACCGACTTCGTACACCTTGCAGATTCCGGCGTGATTGATGCGTGCTTGCGCGCGGGCTTCTTGGACGAAGCGCATCGTCATCTGCGGAACGCTGCTATGAACAAACTTCAGTGCGACGATGCGACCCAGTCGCTTGTCTCGTGCTTTGTAGACCGAGCCCATGCCTCCCTGTCCGAGCAGAGAGAGAAACTCGTAGCGCGACCAGCTACGTACTGGAAACTCCTGCGTCTTTGGCTGCATCGCCTCAAAGGCACCGCCGGGTAGCGTCTCACTCGTTGCGGGATCGGGCTCTCCTTGTGACTGTGCGGATGACTCTGACACCGCGTCCGTAGCAGCGATATCGGGACTCTGCTTGCTTGCGGACGGCTGACTCTTCACTCGTTCTGGGATGCCATCCAAGGTTGTCGCAGTCCGTTCGCGCTGCACTTCCCGGAGCAGACGTTCAATGTCCAGAGAGCTGATTCTCTGACGGTGAATCAGTCGCTCGATTCGAGGACCGAACCGCGTCGGGATGGGCCGGATGTTTTCGAAGGACAGCGGCTTAAGGCTCTCTTCCAAGTCCGAGGGCTTTAGGATCCCTTGTAAGAGCGCACGGCGAAGAATGACTTCTTCCGGAAGCTCATCAGGCATAAAAAGAGTGTAGCGTAAGGCAGATTATTGATACGACAGATGCGCACGGTCTCTGCTCCGCACGTTGTCCGACGTGTCATGCGCGGTCGGTACGCAAGGCTTCCGATTCATCCCCAGACCGCGCGCTTCCTACGCAAGCAGACGTTGTCTCTGCGTGCGATAAGCGCTTCGATTCTGCGAATCCGAACCTGTCTGTGGATGGCTCGGTGCGCGCACGAAAAGCTACTCTGGAATCCAGCGCTTGCGGATGCCATCGACCGTTCCGTTTTCCTTCAGCCGCGCAATCGCCTGATTGATCTGAAGCGCTGTTGCTTCGGGCAGACTTGGTGCAAAGATCAGCCCTTGTGACTGACGGTGAACGTTGCGAATTGCTACCTGAAACGGAGCCTTCGGCTTCACCTTCGTCAGGTAGTACTGAATCTGCATGTTGTCCGCGATCACTGCATCAACTTGACCGGATGACAGCGCGCTCGCTGCTTGTTCCAGGCTGTCGATCTGCTTCATCTGAATCTGTCCGCTCGCTACGCTGGGCGATGAGGCTGCATTCCAGCTTGTGATCCAGTGCTCGCTCACACTGCCGGTTCCTACCGACACGGTCTTTCCTGCCAGATCCGCAATCGAGTGAACGGCGCTCGCTTCATCTTGGCTCGATTTCTTGATGATGTTGACGGATACAAAGCTGAGCAGCACCGACGCTGCGATCATTCGTATGAAGTACGTCAGACCAATCAGGCTGTTGCTGCGCGCAGTCGTTGCAATCACGTTGGTGCCAGGTCCAGTCAGGAGGATCTGAAACAGCTTGGCAAATGTGCGGACTTGTCCGGTCTTCTTCGTGTTGTCTTGATGGGGATAGTCTTCCAGCTTCCAGATGACTGCTGCGATCACGAAGATGAACGCGAGGATGCCGCCAAGCAGCTCCAGTAGATCGAGTGACCACAGCGTCCGAACCACTGGTGTCCAGATGTGAAACGGCTCTTTCCGAACCATCACAGACAGTCCGTCTTCCTGAATCGGAACGCTGAAGCGATACGTTCCCAAGCGATCCGGCGTCATGTTGATACAGCCCACTGCGACGTCTACTTTTCCGTCGCTGCCAGCCTGTAGGAGCTGCTTAAATGTCGGGGCCGAAACCACTTCAAACGGCAAGCCTGCGCTCACCGCGATTTCGTTCCAGGTTTCATAAAATGAACCGCGCCACTGACCATCAGGATTGAACGCGCACGGCATCGACTTGGCCGAAAATCCGACGCGCAAGGGACTCGCTGCATGGACCTGCGGAGCGATTCCCACAAGCCACAGGAGAAGCAGCGTTCCAAGTATGCGAAATCGTTTGGAAGCAAAGACTGCGCGCACGATCGTCTCCTTATCCACCCCGGATCTTCGTCGCCAAAGGACGGCTAGACGCTCATCATAGATGAAGGACGCAGCTTCCGATCACTTCGCCGCGCCACTTGGCCCGCAGGGCGTCTTTGTACTGCGCAAACGGAAAGCGGTGAGAGATGTACGGACGAATCTGACCGCTCTCGATCCACTGCATGATCTGGGCAAGTCGCGGCGGACGGATCGTTGGCTGATGAAGCGTCGAAATCACGGTCGGACAGCCGAGTACAGACAGTCCCTTCATCATGATCAGGTTGGTCGGAAGCTGGTTCGCGTTCGGTGCTCCACGCTGTCCTTTTCCGTTTGCAACAAAGGGAGTCGCGGCCCATCCCACGATCAGGAATCGTCCGCCAAACTGCATGCAGCGCAGGCTCTCTGTAGAGACTTCACCACCGACGCCGTCATAGACCACCGCAACGCCTTGTCCAGAGGTGATCGCTTTGACATCATCGCGAAAGCGACGCACCGCTGTGCTTCCGTCCGTGCTGCGGATGTTTAGGACATGATCCGCACCGTGGGCTTTGACGACCGCCAGCTTTTCATCGGATCGTCCGGTTGCAATGACGATGGCGCCCAGCTGCTTGGCAAGCTGTACCGCTGCAAGTCCCGTCGAGCCTGATGCTCCGTGAATCAAGACCACTTCACCGGCCTGTAGGTTTCCGCGCGCAACCAGACAGTGATATGCGGTCTCATAGTTGCCAAGCAGACAGCACGCTTCATCGAAAGACAGACCGCTCGGAATGGGTCGGACAGCTTCCAGCGGAGCCACTGCATAGGACGCGAATCCACCCCACTGCTGATACGCACCGATCGATCGTGGACCGGAAAGGAGTCCATCCACATACACCGCTTCTCCGACGGAAATTCCGTGTTCTGCGGCTTCACTTCCGCGCCACAGCACTTCGCCCGCATACTCCAGTCCCGGTGTGTACGGAGGCTTGGGCATGTGCTGATACTGACCGCTGGTCATCAGCAGATCGACCCAGCCAACCTGCGCACTTCGCACCGCAATCAGGACATCGCGCGCGCCCAGTGTGTCTACGCTGGGAACCGTCATCTCGACGACAGACAGACCTTGTTCAATCGCGGTCGCGGGATCTTCTGAAAACTCGTGCACCACAACGCGCTGACCGATTCCGCTGGGATTCATGGTCTCTGCTGGCTCCTTGCTTGGGGCTGCTTGGGAATGCTCGGCGGCATCCTATCATGGGCTACTGTGTCAACGCGGAGCCGGGCCGGTATTTTCTTACATTAGGGAAGAAATTAGGCTGATAAAGAGCGTAATCAGGATGAAGACAACGCGATTAACACGGTGCATCGTTGTGGTTCGCGGCGCTGCTTTCTTTGCATAGTGAGCGCTCGACAAGGTCAGAGAATCCCCGACACCTGATGACCCATAAGCGCGTCTATTGTGAACTTCCGCGCTCGGCCTGTGGCGCAAATCCCCGTCGAGAAGAAAGAAATGACACCGATTTGTAACAAAATCCAATGGTTCGATGACTACGCACTATGGAGCGCGCAGTGACACCGATCTGACTGTGACATTGCGCACCTTTTTGACAGCACTGCGTGATAAAGATCTAAGCGACAAAATCACGTTCCACACAGAGGACAGCAGCAAAATGGCATTCGATATCGAACGATTCGTGGATCTCTCGAAGGCGGTTGAGACGTCTGATCTCGACTGGGACTACATCAAGCGCGTCGGCGTCACGAAGGTGGAAGCTCGCATCCTTCGCTATATGGCGGACGTCGAGAGCCACACCATCATCTATCTGCGCGACATTCTCTCTGGGCACACCGCAGGGGATCCAGAGATCACGCAGTTTATGGCTTGTTGGGTGTACGAAGAGACGCATCACGGACGAGCGCTCGATCGATTCCTGACCGCGTGCGGATATCCTCCAGAGTCCGGTCGCTACACCAAAGTGCTGTCCAACATGGGCTGGCAGGAACACCTGGAAGCGTTTCTGACCACCAGCTTGCCGAAGCTGACGCCGCACTTTGCCGCGACGCACATGTCGTGGGGAGCGGTCGATGAAATGATGGCTGCGTCCGCGTACACGATGCTCGCGTACTACACCAAAAATGAAGAGCTTTCGAAGCTGCTTCTGCGGATGGCCAAGGACGAGCGGCGTCACCAGTCGTTCTACTATCACCAAGCAGAGAAGCGACTTGCGCATCCGCTTGCGCAGGCGATCTGTGCGACGGCGATGCGGGTGTTCTGGAACCCGGTGGGAGTGGGCGTTGGGGAAGAAAACACGCTCGGACTCATCGGCGCGCTGCTGTATGACGATGAGCGCGGTCGCGAAGAGCTGGGACGGATGGATCGCTTGATGGCCAAGCTGCCCGGACTCGGCTGGTTTCAGCGTGCGTCCGTCGAAGTCGGCAAGGCGATCGAGATGTTCCGTTCAACCGAGCCGGACGTCGCGCGTGAGCTGGATAAGAGCAAGGGCGACACCGACCGCCTCCGGGCCGATCGTCTTCGCAATCCAGAGTTTGCTCTGACCAGCGCGAACTAGTCTGTCCGCAGTCTCGAAAGACATCCGAACACAGACAGTCCAATATGAGGCATATCATCTGCCTAATATTGGACTGTGCTGTCTGCTGATTCCGAGTTGCTGATTACGGATGCAGCGCAAGCTGTAGCGTCGGACCCAGATCGACTTCCAGCGGACCTTCTACCGGAAGCACTTCTCCGTCGAGCGTAAACAGCGGCTCACTGGTTTCAATGCGGAGCTGCTTGGCCGGATGATTCACATAGCGTGGATCGCGCGGCAGCTCTGCGCGCCCGGTCACTGCGCGTGCCAGCGCTTTCATCGTCGCAAATGGTCGTCGCAGCATGCCAAAGTCGAGCGGAACCTTGCCGTTCATCAGCAGCGGAACCATCGCCGCCAGCTCGCGCGCCGAGATCGCGTACGCCAGGAAGTGAAACTGACCATGCGGAAGCGCAGCGGAAAACGGCTCTACCAAGCGCTGAATCGCTCCCGTGGTGTTCGCAAAGACCGCAGAAAACGCGGAATGGGAAACCGGCATTCCGTCGGCAAACACCGCTGCTGGCTGCTCTTCCAGCATCGGCGCAAACGCGGTCCGAATCGGGCTCAGCGCTGCCGCAATGGCTTGTACGCCGATTCCCAAGGCTGCCAGCTTTCCTTTCTGTCCGCGCTCATAGCGATCGAGAATCCGCACGAGCGGTCCCATGCCGAACGTAAAGCCGTAGCGCACCTTGTCGCCGGTCCGTACGCGCAGAAGCGGAATCGCTTCATACGTCAGCGTTCCTGCGTGATACGCAGAGATCACCGCGCGAAAGTTATCCGACGGTGTTCCTGACATTCCCAGCTTCGTTGCGGTCACATTCATCGTTCCGCCACCGAGCAGAAACAGCTTGGGAAGCTGCGCTCCTTCGATCGCGGGCAGCTGCAGAAGCTCGTTGATGACGTGATAGATCGTCCCGTCGCCACCGTAGATGCAGACCAGATCCGCGCGCTGTCCGACGCCAGCCAGGGCTGCACCTACGTCATCGATGTGATCGGTGACGATGCGTCGCACCCCTTTGGCCTCGGGACTGTCGAGAACCCCAGCCAGCGCCCGCCAGCGTCCTCCGGCGCGCGGATTACACAGAAGCACCACGTCCTTGCGAGTCTGGTTTGCCATGACCTAGCACCGTACCGAAAACCGCTCTGTCGTGGAACGGGCTTGCGGGCCGCGTTGACAAGTCGGTGGCCAAAAAGGGAAGCTCGTCGCCCATGGCAGCCAAAACTCCGACAGTGTGTGCTCTGCTTTTTGCGGCGCTTTTGGGCGCTGGCTGTGGTTCCGCGTGGCCGCAGGTGATCGATCCGACGGACATCGTCACGCTGCGAGAAGGAACCCCGCACATCCGGCGCGTCGTCGACATGGGCTCGCCGCACATTGGCGCAGCGGGTCCGCTTCTGCCCGCATCAGATGGTCAAGTTGTCGTCGGAGAGCAGCTTCTCATCGAGGGATCGGGCTTTGGCAAGCAGCCGACGGTGCTCATCGCGGGCCGCGCGGCGGAGGTGCGCTGGCGGACCAGCGGCGGGGGCCTGATTGTGCAGGTTCCGAGCGGGGGTCCGGCGGGCGCTCAGTCGGTGGTCGTCGAAGCGTCGGGCAAGCGCGCAGAGTCGTCGATCCTGATTCATCGATTGGCGGTGGTGCTCGATGGACAGCGACGACTGCTTCATGCCTTGCGTGTGCTGGGTGGCAGTGGTCAGCAGCTGACCGTCGAGCCGTTTGGCAAGCCTGTTCCCGTCGGTCGTGCGCTGGGTCTTTCGCTGTCCAGCGACGGTGCCGCTGCCTATGTGCTTGTGTCCGAAGGAGATCGTGAGCAGGTCGCGATCGTCGATTTGACAGCGTCTGGTGGGCCGTCGCTGAAAGAAAAAAGACCGCTGCGTCATCGTGCCAAAGCGATCGTGGCTGCGTCGGCGGCTCGGACAATTGCGATGGTCGGTGATCGTGAGCTGACGCTGTGGGATGTCAGTGAAGCGTGTCGTCCGACGGCGTGGCCAGCGGCGAGCCTGCCTGCTGAAGCGAGCGCAGCGACCACCTTTGCACTGAGTCCAACAGGAACGCTGCTGGCAGCGGGCTTTGCGACGACCAACGAGGTTGCACTGATTGATGTTCGTCCGAGCCGTACCGAGGTGACACCGAAGGAAGCGGGTCGGACCGTGGTGCTGCCGCTGGCTCGTCAGCCGATGCTTCACAGCGTGCGGTTTTCGTCGGAAGGCGATCTGCTGTGGACGCTGAGCGGGGAAAAGCAGGCGAGTGCGGCTGCGCAGGCGACGCAGCTTGTCGCCGTCACCGTCGGAGAAAAAGAACCAAACGGGCTCAAGCGCGAGCTGTCGCTGGGCAAGCCGATCGATGTCCGAGACGCAGGATCACCGCTGTCGCTGTCGGTGGCGCGCAGTCAGCCGATCGCGAGTGGCGCAACCATTCGCACCGTGCCCGATCGCTCACAGGTGGTGTTTGCGACGGCGCCGCGCAGTGAAGGCAGTCATCCGCTGCCGGGCTCGCTGTTTCGCGTCGGGGCGGGCGGGGCGCTCAAGACCTTGCTGAGCGGCAGTCAGCTGTTTGCCAGCGTCGATCTGAGCCCGGATGCAGGACTCGCGATTACGGCTGAGCAGCCAGCGTCGGGCGCGCTGACCGTGACCGTCGCCGATACCGAAGTGCAGAGCACCGTGTCGCTGACGCTGGGAACGGCTCCGCCCAGTGACAAAGAAGCCCCCGTCGAGGTCTTGGTTCAGCCGTAGCTACAGCGGCGGTGTCCCGAAGCTGACATCGCCCGATAAGAGCCGCTCGACATAGCCATCGTCTCGACGAAGCAAAAGCGCTCCGTCGTGGTCAATCCCAAGCGAGTCACCACTCAGCTTCCCCGACGCGGTCTGGACGTGAAGTCGCCGCCCCGGTGCCGTCAGGTGTGCGCGTGCCGAAAACGCTTCAATCACCCAGCTTGAACCGTCGCTGACAAAGCGCTGATAGAGCGGCTCGAAGTGATCCAGCAGCGACAGCGCGAAGTCGTGAACCGGCAGCGGTGGCGCGTCACTTCCCAGGAGCTTGCGCAGGCTGATCGCGGGAACGTCGTCGGGAAAGTGCAAGCCAGAGACGTTTACACCGATGCCGACGATCACAAAGTCACAGCGCGAACCGACGAGCGTCATCTCGGTCAAGATGCCCGAAACCTTGCGAAGTCCGTCGGGCGTCGTCGCCAGCAGATCGTTTGGCCACTTGAGCAGAAGTGGAGATTCCGACGCTGCGAAGCCTGCACTGCGCAGACAGTCGAGCGCAGCAGACTCGACGGCAAGTCCCGCGCACAGCGTCAAAAGCGGAACATCCCGAGGCTGAAGCGACGGACGAAGCAGCAGCGACAGATACAGGTTGTCGCCCGGTGGAGAAAACCACGATCGACCTTGACGACCGCGACCGTTGGTCTGCGCGTCGGCGGTGACGACGGTGCCGTGTGGCTTTCCGGCCTTGCCGAGCGCGCGCGCTTCATCGCTCGTCGAGCCGCAGCTTGCGTGATGCAGCCACGGACTTCCAAACTGGCTCAGCGTCGGCATGGCGAAAGAAGCTACTCGAAGCGCAAAAGGTGCCAGTTCTTTTTGCCGCGACGGATCGCCACCAGGCTGCCGTACAGCAGATCGCTTGGCAGCAGCTTGTCGTCGAGCCCAACCTTGCGACCGTTGAGGCTGACCGAGCCCGACTGCAGGAACTCGCGCGCTTCTCGCTTCGACTTGCACAGCGAGGTCTGCGCGAGCACATCGACGAGCACCAGTCCTTCCGACGTGAGCTGCTGTTTGTCGATCTGGCTCGTGGGAACCGCCGCAAAGACCTCGCGCAGCGTCTGTTCGGACAGCTCGCGAACGTCACCTGAAAACAGCGCTTGGGCCGCTGCTTCCGCCGTCGCTCGCTCGGTGATGCCGTGAACCAGCTCGGTCATGTGACGAGCCAGCGCGCGATGGGCGACGCGCGAGCCCGGATCCTTTTCATGCGCTGCCGTCAGCTCGGCGATCTCCGACGGGGACAGAAACGTAAAGAGCCGCAGGTAGCGAATCAGGTCGTTGTCGTCGGTGTTGAGCCAAAACTGATAGAACGCATACGGGCTGGTTCGCTCGGGCGACAGCCAGATGGCACCGGACTCGGTCTTGCCGAACTTGCCACCGTCGGCCCGCGTCACGAGCGGCGCCGTCACCGCAAAGCTTTCGTTTTGTCCGTCGGGCAGCAGACGACGAATCAGATCGGTTCCCGACACGATGTTGCCCCACTGATCGCTGCCGCCAAGCTGGAGCGTCACGTCGAGCGTCCGTCGCAAGTGCAGAAAGTCGTAGGCTTGCAAAAGGATGTAGGAAAACTCGGTGTAGCTGATGCCTTGTTCGCGGTTTTGCAGACGGTCACGCACCGCATCGCGCTGGATCATCGCGTTGACGGAAAAGTGCTTTCCGATGTCGCGCAGCGCCTCGATAAACGAGATCTGCCCCAGCCAGTCGAGGTTGTTTTGCAACAGCGCGCCGCGTGGACCCGAAAAGTCGAGCATCCGCTCGAAGATCTTGCGCTGACGGCTGACGTTGTGTTCGACCGTCTCTTTGGTGTTGAGCTGTCGCTCCGCTGACTTTCCCGACGGATCACCGATGAGCCCGGTGCCACCGCCCATCACGACCACCGGCTGATGTCCGGCGCGCTGCCAGTGCATGAGCAGCTTGATCGCGATGAAGTTGCCGATCGTCAGCGAGTCCGCCGTCGGATCAAACCCGACATAGGCGCGGCGCACACCGCTCGACAAGTGGGCCCGAAGCGCTTCTTCGTGGCTGACCTGATGAAGAAGACCTCGGCTCGATAGCTCCGTCAGAAAGTCGCTGGATGATGTGGTCACGGACGCACGATAGCCGAGGCTGGCTGCGCAGTAAACAAACTGGGGCGGTCCGCCCTCGCTGCGCGCAAAGTCCGCTGTGCGAACACAGTTTTGGCGGCGGCAGGTTGAGACTGCTTGCCCGCATCGGATACGATGCAAAGTGATGGAAAGTGACCACTTCAAGGCTGGTGCCCGCAGGCCGGGCGCAGGATGGACGTGGTCGCTTGTGCTTGGCGCGCTGTTGTCGCTGTCGTCGAGCCTTCACGCGAGCAAGCCGCGCTGTCGTCTGGAAAGCGTGGATCTATCCAAGTTCGGCGACGGTGGTCAGATCAAGGTCATCGGCGGTGTCGTCGAGCTAGAAGGTCAGCTCAATACCGAGCGTCCAGCGTCGGTCTATCGGCTGCTGGTGAACGGAAAGCCCGTCGCCAAGCCCGACAAAGTCGATCCGTTCGAGCGCGCCGGACAAGAGCTGTACGTCGTGCTGGCCGTCGAGATCTCCGCGCTGTTTGCACCGTCGTTTGACAAGGTCAAAGAGACGCTGCGCGAGTTTTTGGAGTCGCTGCCGCCGCGTACCAAGGTCAAGCTGGTGCAGTTTGGCTACGAGCTGGAGCCGACGCCGGTGTTTCTGGCGCCGGGCGCGCTGCTGCCGATCATCGACGACATCAACCCGGACGATCAGGGTGATGTGCAGCTCATCAACGCGATTCAGGCCGGGCTCGTCGCGCTCAACAAGGTGCAGCCGGGCAAAGACAAGAGCGGAGAGTCGCTGCCGCCGCCGCGCAAAGCGATCGTGGTTCTGTCCGATGGAATGAACCAGCTGATGGATCGCAAGACGTTCAAGCGCATCGGTGACGTGCTGCGTCAAAATGGCGTGCCGCTGTTCCCGATTGGGTTTTCGCCGCGCGATGACCGAGGCCCGCTGCTCAACCTGGGCGAGCTGGCGAAGCGATCGAGCGGGACGTTTCGCTGGGCGCAAAAAGACACGGATCTGAAAGAACAGTTCCAGAACCTGTCCGAAGAGCTAAAAAAGGGTCACGTTTTTACGTTTTCGGCCAAAAAACTGGACTTGGAAGCGCTGCGGACCTCGCAGTTCATGCTCCAGTGTGGGGATCTCAAGTCGAGCGTGCTGATGCAGCCCGGCGTGCCGCCGCCGAAGCCGAGTACGTGGTGGAAGTGGCTGCTCGGGATTGTGCTGACGCTCGTCGGACTGTGGGGCGCAGCGCAAGGCGCACTGTTTGTGCTGCGTCGGAAAGCGCAGAAGCTGGGGATGCCGCCGCTTGATCCCGGGTCGCAGGTGCCGGGTCAGCCGGTGCTGGCAACGATGCCAATCGCTCCGCCGCAGGCTGTGGGATATCCGACGATGAAGGGCGCGCGACAGATCGGCGCGACGCTGATCGGCATCGGCGCACTCGCGGGACAGCGCGTGGCGATCGAGCACACTGTGATCGTCGGACGCTCCGTCGCGGGATCGACCAACTTGCAGGTTCCTGGCGATACGAGCCTCGGGCCCAGCCACTGCGAGATCCGTCGGGAGCCCAACGGCTTTTTCTTGATCGACTACGGCGCGCCGTCGGGATCGTTTGTCAACGAGCAGCGCGTCGCAGGCCGAGCGCTGGTACAGGACGGCGATCTGCTGCGAATCGGCGACGGAACCCAGCTGAAGTTTCGGCTAGAAGACTGATCGCTTCGTCGCAGGCGTGACCGCTGGTGGCGTCGGTGCAACCTGGATCACGATGCCGCCGTGGGGACTGCTCTTTTGCATGAACTCGACGAGCGACTGATAAAAGCCCTGGATGCGAGAGCCGGGCCTATCGTGGCCCATCAGCGGATCGATGTGGGTCAGCTTGTCGTCGGCGCGCACCGTAAACGCAGCGGACTCGCTTCGCGGCGTGCCAGCCAGGGGGCGACCGGGACCGATTGGGACCGCCGAAACCAGCGATCGCAGCGACTCAAAAGCCTGCGGATCGCCCGTGCCTTTGCCGGCCAGCTGCGTCGCGAGTGCATAAATCGGCAGATCGAGCTTGGCTCCATGCAGCGCGCGCAGTCCGAAGCGAGCCACGGGCCAGTCGGTTTCCTTCATCGTCAGCGTTCCTGCCGTCATGGCGTCGAGCGTCAGACGGACCGGGAAATACCACTCGGCGAAGTCCAGCGACGGACCTGAAAACCAAGACTTGGCCAGATCGCCAAGCGTTGTGGCCTGCGCGTCGTCGAGCGGCTCTTGCCAGTCGTAGGTTGCGGTCGGATCTGCGGGTCGCAGCAGCTTGGTACCCAGCACACCGCTGTATTCTTCGAGAGGACCACCGACGGATTGACCACAGGACACCGACGCAAACGACAGGTTGCATGACGACTCATCGAAGGCAAATCCGACGATGGCGCGGTTGGTCATCGGCGGTAGATCGCGTCGTCCGATGAGCACTCGCATCGCGACATCGCGATCGGGATCGCTGACGATCTCCGTCGGGGAAAAGGCTGCACGCAGCGCGGAGATCGCCGTCACTGGATAGACATCACCCCCGAGGAGCGGCAGCACAAAATAGCGATCGTTTTGTCGGATCTGCGAAAGACCCACGCGACCGAACGATCCGACGGTGACGCCGTTTACATAGTCATCTTCGCCAAACGGCAGCTTGGCGCTTCCTTCGATTCCGCTGCGTCCATCGACGAGAACCAAGCCAGCCAGCTCGGAATATCCGGCGGTTCCGGCAAAGTCCCAGGCGGCATACTGCTCGACGATCGATGCCCCCAGCGAGTGCCCGAGGAGAAACAGCCTGGCGCGACGCTCTGCCTGCGGGATCAGGCGAACGACGGCGCGAAGATCTTCGACGGTGGTCTTGAGTCCCCACTCGGAAACGAACGCCAGCTCATCTTGCGGTCGGACCCCGGCGTAGCGACGGCCTTCGATCTCATCGCCGGTGAAGTAATAGCGACGGGCCAGCTCGGGATCTTGTTTGACTTCTGCCACATCGAGCCCGTGCTGATCTTCGAGCAGGTTGCTGCGTCGATCGATCGCCCAGGCTTCGATCGCTCCGTCGGACAGGCTGCGACGAACCAGCGCGCGAGCCAGCGGATCAAAGCTACCCGCTCCGCCGAGAAAGCCCGGCATCAGCAGCATGATCGCGCGGGCTGGCCGAGGCGGTTCCGTCCCGGTATCGACGCGATAGCGAACCACACGCACAAAGTTGTACTGCGGCGGCGTGGCGGCGCTTTCGACCAGCAGCGGATTCGGCGCTGGCGACGGAGCCGCAACCAAAAAGACCTCGCGTCGGATCGCGACTTGGCCTTGTTCCACCAGCGTCGAGGTCGGCGGCGGCATATAGCCAGGCTGCGGCTGCGGTTCGTCCCCACAGCCAAGTGGCAGCGTCGCAAGCAGCAGCAGCGAAGCCCAACCAGCCCTTCGTTTCGATCGCGTTGCAAACCAGGTAGGCGACATGTTGAGCGGACCATACTTGGGAAGCTTGCCTCTCAGCAACCGAAGGCCGTCGGGATCTCCTTTACGAACCGCGTGCCGGGGTGCTAAGAAGGGTCCGCGCTTGCTGCCTACATGTAGTCTTTCTGGTGGCAGTTTCGGCATCGGCCTTGCGCTGTGACGGACGTTCAGAAATCGGCAGGTTGGCAGTGACGACGTGGATACGGGGTACTAAAGATGCTCTTTGATTGGGTGTACGGGCTGTTCTCGAATGACCTCGCCATCGATCTAGGTACGGCGACGACGCTGACCTTTGTGAAAGGTCGCGGCATCGTCTCGAATGAGCCATCGGTGGTGGCGGTGCAGCGCTCGTCGGCGGGTAGCAAGCGAGTGCTGGCGGTGGGCAAAGAAGCCAAAGAGATGCTCGGTCGGACACCCGGCAACATTGTTGCGGTCCGGCCCATGAAAGACGGCGTCATTGCCGACTTTGAAGTCACCGAAGCGATGCTTCGTTACTTCATCATGCAAGCGCACAACCGACGGACGCTGGTGAAGCCGCGCATCATCATCTGTGTTCCGTCGGGAATCACCGAAGTGGAAAAGCGCGCGGTGCGGGACTCGGCGCTGGCTGCCGGTGCGCGCGAGGTCTACTTGATCGAAGAGCCGATGGCCGCAGCGATCGGTGCTGGACTTCCGATCACCGAGCCATCGGGCAACATGATCGTCGACATCGGCGGCGGCACGTCTGAAGTGGCGGTCATTTCGCTGGCTGGCATCGTGGTCAGCAAGTCGATTCGCGTCGGTGGCGACAAGCTCGATGAGGCGATCGTTCAGCACATCAAGCGCAAGTACAACCTGCTCATCGGTGAGCGGACCGCCGAGGACATCAAAAAGCAGATCGGATCGGCGTATCCGCTCGAAGAAGCGCTGACGATGGACGTGAAGGGTCGCGATCTGGTGGCCGGTGTGCCAAAGACGCTGTCGATTCACTCCGACGAGATTCGCGACGCACTGGCCGAGCCGGTGAACGCGATCGTCGAAGCGGTGCGCGTGGTACTGGAACGGACGCCGCCGGAGCTTTCAGCCGATATCGTCGACAAAGGCATTGTGCTGTCGGGCGGTGGCTCGCAGCTAAAAGGTCTGGATCTGCTGCTACGCGACGAGACGGGCCTGCCGGTGGTGGTGTCCGAGACGCCGCAGCTTGCGGTGGTGCTCGGATCGGGCAAAGCGCTCGACGAGCTGGCCCTTCTTCGTGAAGTGACCGTTTCGTAGGATTTCCCTTGTCGCTCATCCGTCGGGCCAGGAGCCTTCTCATCGGCGCGGCGCTGCTGCTGATCCTGTCTGTGATCTTGCGCGTTAGCGTCAAGGCACCGGAACGGCAGACGCTGCTCGATCGCGTGGTGGTTCGTCTGGTTGCGCCGGTCCAAGGCGTGGTCGCGGGTCTGTTCGGACGGGTCTCGTCGCTGTGGACTGGCTATGTGGCGCTCGTCGGCGTGCAGCAGGAAAACCAAGCGCTGCGTCGGCACAATGCAGAGCTACAGTCGCAGCTCGCGAGTCAGTCCGCACTGGCGCTGCGGGCTCAGCGTCTGGAACGGCTGCTGGATCTGCGGGCGCAGGTGTTGGCGGATACGGCGGTGGCTCAGGTTGTTTCCGTCGAGACTTCGCGTCAGTTTCGGGTCGTTCGCGTTCGCATCGATCGCAATGGCGTCGAGGTAAAGCCCGGTATGCCGGTGATCGCGGCGGAAGGTGTCGTCGGACGGATCGCTCGCTCGATGGGACCCTACGCGGATGTGCAGCTTCTGACCGACGCGCGCTCGGCGGTGGATGTCGTGATCCCACGCAGTGAGAGCCGAGGCGTCATGAAAGGCACCGGCAGCGACAGTCGCTATCTGTGCCGCGTCGAGTACGTGCTGAAAAAAGAAGCGATCGAGGTGGGCTCAGACGTGCTGACGTCGGGGCTGGGCGGCAGCTTTCCGCGCGATCTTCCCGTCGGAAAGATCGTCGCCGTTCGTCGCAGTGATGCCAGTTTGTATCAAGAGATCGAGGTTGAGCCGAGCGTTTCGTTTGCGCACCTGCGGGAAGTGCTGATCGTGCTGTCGCCGCCGCCGCCGCCCGATCCTGACGCGGGCAAGCGTGGCTTCGAGTCTGCGCGAGGCGCCGGAGTTCCGCGATGAGCGGCTCGCGAGCGGTCTTGCTGCTGCTGCTTTCGATCGTGGGCTCGATTGTCTCGACGGGACTTTCGCCGCTGACGCGTGTTGCGCTGCCGGACTTTGCGCTGATCGTGGCGCTGTATGCGGGGCTGACCAGTCGTCACAGCGGTGGCGGCCTGGCTGCGCAGCGGGATGCGTCGGCGCTGGGGATGCTCGCGCTCGGGGCGGCGATGGGCTATGTGTCGGACTTGATTGAGGGAACACCAACGGGACTTCGCGCACTTGGTTTTGCGCTGCTGCTGCTGTTTTTGCATCGCGTGGCTGCGCAGCTTCTCGTCGGAGGTCGTGCCGCGCAAGGTGCGGTGGCGGGCCTCGCGCTGCTGCTTCTACGGATGATGCTGACGGTGATTGTCTTGATTTCCGACGGAAACCGTGACCTGGCGTGGAGCGGTCTGCGCAGCCTGCCGATGCAGCTTGTCCTGACTGCGGGGGTAGCGCCGCTCACGATATCTGTGCTATCCCGCATCGACGCTCGGTTTGGATCCAAAGTAGCCAGGCCGGGCCTGTGGTCATGAGACTGTTTCGTCGACGCAAGCTGCACTTTGATCTACGGATCGGGCTTCAAACTTCACTCGCACCGTCGGGTGGAGCCGCTGGAGAACCGACGACGGCCTTGCTGCGTGTGCCGCTTCCGCTCAAGGTCGCAGCGTTTGTCGCGGTGGCGGCGTTCTTGGCTCTGGCGGGACGGCTGGTTCAACTGCAAGGCCTGCGCGGCGACGACTACCTGCAAAAGAGCACCAGCAACTTCATTCGCGAGCGAGAGCTGGCGGCGGTGCGCGGTCAGATTCGCGATCGCAGCGGCGCGGTGCTGGCGGACAATCGGCCCACGTTTCATGTCTATGCGACGCCGCGCTATGTCTCGGAAGCGACGCTGCTGCGGCTGGGACGGCTGCTGAAGCTGTCGGAAGAGCAGCGCGAGGCGCTTGGCAAAAAGCTCCAGAGCAAGCGCGGTGCGGATGCGAGCAAGCAGCTTCTCGTCGCGGAAGACATCAGTCGCGATCAGCTCGCGGCGCTGGAATCGGAAAAAGATCAGCTTCCAGGCATCGACATCGAGGCGCGGACGCGGCGGGTCTACCCACAGAAGAACACAGCGGCGCACATGCTCGGCTACCTGAACATGGCTGGGCCCGACGATCTGAAGCGCGGTTACAAGCACGGTGACTCCGTCGGACGCTCGGGGATGGAACAGCGGCTGGAGTCCAAGCTGCGCGGCAGTCCCGGCTTTGAGCGGTTCTTCGTTGATGCGCATGGTCGTCGCAAGAGCGAAAACGATCTGGGTGAGATGGCGCAGCTGGCTCCGCAAGAGATGCGACGCGATCCGCAGCCGGGTCTGACGGCGGTTCTGACGGTGGATTTAGAGCTTCAGCGAATCGTCGAAGAGGCGCTGTCGCGACATGCGTCGGCAGCGGCGGCGGTGGTCGAAGTCGATAGCGGCAGAGTGCTGGCGATGGCGTCGTATCCGAGTCCCGATCCGAACCTGCTCGGTGGGCGACTGACGCGCGCCGAGGCGCAGCGAATGGAAAGCGATCCGTTCCGTCCGCTGCTCGATAAGGTGCTGCGCGAGACGTACTATCCGGGCTCGACGTTTAAGATCATCCCGGCGCTGGCGGCGCTGGAAGAAGGGCTGATCGATCCCGACCAGAAGCAGGTCTGCCACGGTCGCTACGAGCTGGGACGACACGTCTTTCGCTGCATGAAGGCGCACGGTCCGGTGTCGCTCCACGAGGCGCTGGCGCAGTCGTGCAACGTCTATTTTTATCACCTGGCCGAAAAGGTGGGCCTGGAGCGAATGGCGCGCTGGGCCGAGCGCTTTGGTTTCGGACAGCCGATGAATCTTGGCCTCGGGGAAGCGAGCGGCTTTGTGCCGACGCTGGAGTATTACCGTCAGCACGGTGGCTTCCGCGGCGGTTACGCGCTGAACACGGCGCTCGGACAAGGTGCGGTGCGCGCGTCGGTGCTTCAGCTTGCGATGGCGTATGCGGCGCTCGGCAACGGTGGAAAGCTGTATCAGCCGATGCTGGTCGATCGACTGGAAAAGCCATCGGGAGAGACCGTCGAGCAGTTTTCGCCGCAGCTTCGTGCGCAGCTTCCGATTCTGCCGTCGTCGCTGGAGCGGATGCGTCGCGCGCTCGTCGATGTCGTCGCTGACAACAAAGGCACGGCCAGCACCGCGTTTATCGAAGGGCTGGATGTCGCGGGCAAGTCGGGGACCGCGCAGGTTCGCAAAAATCGTCGCGGCGAGTCGAGCGGCTGGGACGAAAAAAACGATCACGCCTGGTTTGTTGGATACGCTCCGTCGAGAAATGCCAAGATTGCTGTCGCTGTGCTGGTCGAGCACGGTGGTCTTGGTGGTCACGTCGCAGCTCCGACGGCAACGAAGATCATTCAAGGCTACTTTGATCGCGTCTCACCGGAACACAAGCCGCGTCCGGTTGCGGAAGCGCCAGCCTCAAAGCTTTCGACGACGCTGCCCGCTTCTGCCGGGGCCAGATAATCGCGATGTCGGCGCTGCGTCGGACATGGTCGCTGATTGATGGACCGCTGTCGGCGGTGGTTGCGCTGATCATTGCGCTGGGGCTGGTGAACCTGTATTCAGCGACGAGGGTTGCGCCCAAAGGCATGTTTTCGTCGCAGCTCATGTGGATGGCCATCGGTGTGGTGCTGCTCGTCGGTGTGGCGCTGCTCGATCAGCAGCTCCTCAAGCGGCTGGCGTGGCCGGGTTATCTGGGTGTGACGGGGCTTCTGGCGGCGGTGCTGGTCGTCGGAAAAGTGGTCAATGGCTCGCGGCGCTGGTTTGGCTGGGGTTCGTTTGGCATTCAGCCGTCGGAGCTGATGAAGCTGTCGCTCATTTTGCTCGGCGCGCACCTGTTTTCGAGCGATCCGAAAGACATGAGCCTGCGTCCCTGGCGCTATGCGCTTCTGTGGCACGGGCTGTGGATTGTGCCGGCGCTGCTCATCTTGAAACAGCCGGACCTTGGGACGGCGCTTCTGTGTGGGCTGCTCGCGCTGTCGGTGTTTTTTCTGGTGCCGCTGCCGCCTCGGCTCAAAGGCTGGGTTGCGACGGTGGGTCTGTCGGGCGCGTTTCTCATCGTGCGCTTTGGGCTCAAGGAATACCAAAAGAAGCGGCTGCTGACGTTTCTGCATCCCGAGCTAGACCCGACGGGAACCGGCTATCACGCGCGGCAGGCGCTGTTCGCGATTGGCTCGGGACGGCTGACGGGAAAAGGCTATCTGCGTGGGACGCAGAACCATCTACAGTTTCTGCCCGAGCACTGGACCGACTTTCCGTTCGCGGTGTGGGCCGAAGAGTGGGGTCTGCTCGGCTGTCTTGTGCTGCTCGCGAGCTTTCTGTTTCTGATCCTGTGGACGCTGCACATTGCGGCGGCGTGTCGAGACAGGTTTGGACGCTACTTGGTGCTCGGCTGCGCGGCGCTTCTGTTTTGGCATGTCTCGATCAACATCGCGATGGTGATTGGGATGGCGCCCGTCGTCGGTGTGACGCTGCCGCTTGTGTCCTACGGTGGCTCGTCGGTCCTCACCGTGATGGCTGCGCTTGGTCTTGTCTACAACGTCTCGGCGAGACGCTATCAGTACTAACGGAGACCCGATGTCGACACACTTTGTCCCGATGACCCCGGCGCTGGAGGACTATCTGACTCGTCACTCGACGCGTCGTGATGCGCTGCTGGCGGAGCTGGCGGCTGAGACGGCGCAGCTTGGCGAAGTTCAGGTGATGCAGATTGCGGAGCTGCAAGGCTCGCTGATGTCGCTGCTGACCGGGGCGATTGCTGCGGTTCGCGCCATTGAGATTGGCACCTTCACCGGCTACAGCGCGATCTGCATTGCCCGCGCACTGCCCGCGCATGGAAAGCTGCTCTGTTGTGATGTCAGCGACGAGTGGACATCGATTGCGCGACGGTATTTTGCGAAAGCTGGCGTCGCACACAAGATCGATCTGCGCATCGGTCCGGCGCTGGATACGCTGCGCGCGCTGCCGGTAGAGCCGCTGTTTGACATCGGCTTTATCGACGCTGACAAGGTAAACCAGCGAAACTATTACGAAGAAGTGCTGCTGAGGCTGCGCAGCGGGGGACTTCTGCTGATCGACAACGTGCTGCGCGAAGGACGTGTGCTCGACGCGAGCCTGCACGATCCTGCACTTTCGGCGGTGCGTGCTTGTAACGATGCCGTCGCTGCCGATCCTCGGGTCGAGGTGGCGATGCTCCCGATTGCGGACGGCTTGACGGTGATTCGTAAGCGCTAGCGGCTAGCTGGCTGTCGAGGTTGGATCTTCGCTCTTCGGTGGCGTTCCGGTGTCGGTCTTGGGCTCGCCTTCAGGCTTGGTCGTCGCATTCTGCGGCAGGGCTTTCGGTGCTGCCGTCGCAGACGCGGGCAAAAGTCCCATCTTCTGCTTCAGCTCTGCCAGCGCCATATCCGACGGCGTCTTTTTCGCTTCCAGTGCCTTGAATCGCTGCGTCAGCGAGTCACCTTCCAGCTCACCCGCCAGCTCGGTATGGGCTTCGGTCTCAGCCTCGAGCAGATCGATCTTTTGCGCCATCCGGTCAAAGGTGTCGAACGCCGAGGTGTCCGACAGTCCCGCCATCGTGTTCTGAATCGCCTTTTGGGCTTCGGCGCGCTTCTGACGGGCAACCAGGATGTTTCGCTTGCGCTTGGCCTCTTCAATCTTGTTGTTGAGGATGCGAAGCTGAACCTTGAGCTTGTCGACGGCGTCTTTTTGGCTGACCCACTGCTGCTCGAACTGAAGCGCCAGCTCGTCGTGCTCTTTTTGTCGCGTCAGCGCTTCTTTGGCCAGCTCATCGTCGCCCGCTTGGACCGCCAGCATCGCTTTGCGTTCCCAGTCTTTCGACTGCGCGACCTGCTCGTCCCACTGCTTCTTGAGTCGCTTTTCGTCGCCAATGGCTACTGCGACCTGCTTTTTGGCCTCGACAAGCTGGGTCTTCATGTCAACCAGCACTTGGTTGAGCATCTTTTCCGGGTCTTCAGCCTTCGAGATCAGGTCG
This sequence comes from uncultured Myxococcales bacterium, assembly GCA_937868485.1. Taxonomy (GTDB): domain Bacteria; phylum Myxococcota_A; class Polyangia; order Palsa-1104; family JAEUJZ01; genus JAEUKA01. Next base: position 20,229 of record CALMML010000350.1, read on the forward strand.
TTCAGGTTCGATTTGATGAGCGACCCCAAACGAGAGAAAAATCCCATCGCCAATCCTTATGCAAAAAGAGTCTGCTTAGGTTTTGTGTGCTCGCATGTCGTCGGTGCTTACGCTGTCTCGGGATCTTTGAACTTCCCAAGCCGACTGTGATGCGATGCGACCGCCAAAGAGATGTCATCAATGGTGGCCGCAAACTCGTTGTAGTCGAGGTTTTCTAGCTGCAGTGCGTCGCAGATGACCACCGCATCGCCTTCGACCCCATAGGCGCCGTGCATCATCTCGCTCGCGTTGAGCTCCAGCAGCGTGCGGAACAGTCCTTCGCGATTGCGCGACGGCAGCTCCATCACTTTGACTCGGAACACCAGAACTGGGCCCGCGAGCGTAATGACCAGCTTATCGATGCCGTCGAGCCCACTCAGGATCCAGATTCCTTCGCGAGGCTCCTCATACCGCAGATCCATCTTGAGCAGGTAGGACTGAATGTCCTCAATACCCTTGGCCATCTTGCCTCCGCCGACGAAACTTCAGGGTAGAGCAGCGACCTTGCCCTGTAAAGGGTTCGGCACGGCAGTTTTCGGAAAAGACCGACGGCGCCGAGCTGCTGTTCACGCTGCCAGGGGAAGGGCGAAGGTTGGCTCAAAACGTGGCAAGCGCGCCGATGTCAGACCGCTCGGAGAGAAACACCCTTGCGGACTTTCAATCCTTGCGAGACTTTTTCAAGCTATGGCCAAACCCTCTTCCCCAAAGCATCTAGGCGCTGCTGCAACCTCTTCTGCGCTGGTTCGGCTGCGAGAGCTGGCTTCGGCGGCCAAACCGCCCACGCGTCGTTCCAGCGCGAAATCAGCGGCCAAACAAGCGACAGCGAAGGCTGAAAAAGCGACAGCGAAGGCTGAAAAAGCGACAGCGAAGCCGGTGGTTGCGACGGCTCCAGCGGTGACTCCTGTGGGGGAAGAGCACACTCCGACGGTGGCTCCAGAGCTTTCGACGGGCGCGGGGGTGCTGTCGCGGGTAGCGGTGATGCTGGCGAGGGTGCCGAAGGAACATGTCGCAGCGCCCGAGCAGCCGGTTCCGCACCTGATCAGTGAGTCGCTGGCGCTGCTGGCGGTGGCTCGACGCTATGCCGATAAGCTGGGGAAGATTGGCTTTTCGGATGCGATGCTCGACGGGCTGCAGCTCTATGCGCAGGCACTTCACGAGGCGCAGGCTCAGCTGGATTCGCTGCGGGGCAAGCACATCACCCAGGCGGAGCAAAAAGCCTTCCTTCAGGCCTCGGAGCTGCGGACTCAGCTGTTGCTTGCCGGGAGGCTGGTGCTGCGAAAAGATCGCAAGGCGCTGGAAGCGCTCGACGCGATTGCCGAGGGAGACGGACTGGCCGACTTGGCGCGTGATCTGCTCGACTTGGCGCTGGTGGTCGAGACCTATCCGACGGATCTCGCGCGCTTGGGTCTGGGCGTCGAAGCGGTGGTCAAGGCGCGTGAGCTTGCCAAGAAGCTGACGGCGAAGCTGGATGCGCAAAAGCCCAAGACCGATGCCGAGCGAGCGGCGGAAGACCTGCGCAACCGGGCTGCGACGGTGCTGCAAGAGCTGATTGCCGAAGCCCGACTCGGTGGTGCCTATCTGTTTCGCAAAGAGCCTCGCGTGGCGCTGCTGTTTACCGCGACTCACCTGTCGCGCCGCCGTGGCTCGCGATGATTGGTTCGTCGCTGCGTGCGAGCTTTTCTGCCCAGTCGTTGCTCTGTGCGATGAAGGATGCGCGCTCTGCTTCGGCGATGCCGGGCTCGCGACTGCTCTTGAGCTTGGACAGCTCGACGACGCGGCCTGCGACCTTCACTTGAAGCCGTAGGTGTGACGCTTCTTTTCCCGGCGGCGTTGCGACGTAACCGATGACCTGACGCTGCTTGACGACTTGTCCGTCGACCAAGCCTCGCGCAAGGCGTCCGATCGGACCGTAGCTGGACTCTAGACCGCCAGCGTGAGCGACCATCACCGTCTGAGGCTTGCCCGTGCGACCGGGCTGTAGCTTGACCTTGCCGGTGGCGATCGCCAAGACCGGCGTCTGGGCGGGGACCTGATAGTCGAGTAGGTAGCGTCCTTTGTCGCCCTGGGCGCTTGGTGGCGTCGAGGCGGCGGGCTGACTGCTCTTGCTCCACTGAATCGGGGCTTTGCAGACGCTGCGAACGAGGCTTTCACCGCTGTCGGTGAAGTAGTGCTGGCTGGCACCGGGTGCGGCCCCGGCGTTTGGTGGACTTCCGTCGGTGCGTAAGAAAGCGCGGAGCCGACGCGTGCGTGGACCACCCGGTACCGGAACGTATTCGACGGCGAGCAAGCGTCCGTAGCGATAGAAGCGATCCCCGAGGAACTGCTTTTCGACGAGAAGCCGCAGCCTGTCACCGGGCTGTGCGTCGCTGTAGAGGTTTAGCTCACAGGCAAAGACTTCGTAGATGCGGGCAGCCAGCGCGGATGTTTCCGACGCACGCTGTACGGCGCTAAGCAGATCGCTCTTGGCTTCCAGCTTCAGCTCGATGCGCTGCGTGCTGACGACGAGCGGCTGGGTCTGTTTGACCGGCACAAAGCGATCGGCACTGCCCGTCTGAACTCGCTCTAGGTGATAGGCCAGTGCGTCGGTCAGTCGATAATCCACCGACTGAAGCCGATCTTCGGAATCGTAATAGAACGTCAGCGACTGGCCGGGACCAAAGCCGCCGGGGTCCAGGACACTACGCAGCGCGGTCTCTAGCTCGGTCTTCTGACGAGCGGGCACAGCCACTTTGGTCAGCACATCCGATAGCGAGTCACTTGCGTGAAGGGGCTGCTCGACGATGCGGGGAAAGTCCGCGAGCGGCGGAAGCACCTTCGGCTTGCGAACCGGACGACTGGGCTGCGGTGGTGTTCCGACGGGGCCACTCAGCCGTGCGCTCATCGCGCGTCCGGTTTCGGCCTGCCTGAGCAGCGCTGGCAGCGACGTTCCGTGACGGTAATACAGCACGTAGAGGTTGATCACGAGCAGCACCGTCAGCGCTCCGAGGATCTGGAGCGGCGCGCGGAGCTTTTGCCACAGCTTCTGCCCCGAGCGTCGCTCGCTTCGAACGCCCACCGATCCGAAGAATCGGGATGAGCGTGAACCCTTCGCCTTGGATCGCGAACGATTTCCACCACCAAGGCTTAGGCGTACGGGCTGGCGACGAGAGCGCATCATGAGAAGCAGACCTTACGAAGTACCACCGACCGGCAGCGACGTAAAATTTTCACGATCACAGCGTGCGAATGCGCGCATCGCGACCGGGAATTCTGCGACGGGAAACTACTCGTGGACGCGGTACAGATAGCGCCAGACGCGCGCTTCGGGGGGAACGCCGAACAGACGCTGCATATCCGCGATCCACGACGGAGGCATCAGCTCGGGAACCCAGACGACGATCAGCGCCTGCTCGGCAAAGCGCTCGTCGAGAGGTGCTGACAGTGACAGCGTGTGCGCGGACAGCTCGCCGTGGACTTCGACCACTTCGTGATAGCGACGGACATCGGCTTCACTGCTGGTCTCTGGCAAGACAAGATCGAGGCTGGCAGTGGTCTCATCGCCGCTGGCATGCACGATCGCGATCTGACCGGGGAGGGGAACCTGAACAGCCAGCGTCAGCAGATCACCTGCTTGAAACGATCCAAGTCGGGTGGTCGCCGTCGGGGAGCTTGCTTCATCGGGATGTGGCAGGTGCTCAAAGATGCGCAGCGCAGATCGTTCGACGGTGAGCCGGGCCCGATCGCCCAGCGGTCCGCGTGCTCGTCGCGTCATCCGTCGCCACCACTGCCGTTTGGGGAACGCTCGGTGGGTCAGCACGTCAGTCAGCCAGGCTTGCTGGGCGGCTACGATCTCATCATGAGTCGCAAGACCGTCGGGAAGTGGCCAGCTGTCGGGCGCTTCAAGCTGCGCGGCATAGACGGTCAGCAGCTCGATGATGTTCTCTCGCTCGACGTCAATGTCGAGCAGATCGTCCCACAGCCCGAGCAGCCCAACCGCGCTCGAGACCGTCGAGCGACTTTCGATCAGTGCGTCGACGGACGGAACCAGCAGCGCGTGCAGCTCTGCGAAGGTTCGCAGCATCGCTCCGCGCTGTTCATCGTCGCTGGCTGTCTGTGCGCGCGCGATCAAATCCTTGGCGGGCTCCTCTTTGTGCGCGATCGGCGCAAGCAGGATCCGCAGCGTCGGCGGCACCGTCACCATCACGCTATTCCTTGCTGTCTGCTTCCTTGCGAAAGGTCAGGCGCAGGTGCTGAGGCACATAGCGCGCATAACGAATGAACAGCAGGATCGCGAGCAGCACATACAGCAGCGACAGACCGTAGCGGACGTTGGCTTGCGGGAACGGCAGCTGGACCAAGAAAAGCAGCAGCAGGACCACGGCTTCCCAGGCTTCCAGTCGACCGTTGAGCAGCACACCGACGCCAAGTAGGCTCTGCGAGCTGGTCAGCACCAGCTCTTCGACCTGACGAGAGTCGAGCGGGAGCGCGCCCGGCTTTCCGAGTGCAAGCGAGTACGCCATCGGGAGCGTTCCGACAAGCAGCGTCCACTGATTGACCTTCGATGACAACAGCGCACCGATGCCAGCCGAGCCATGACCGTGCAGCGCGAAGATCGTAGCAACCAGTAGCTCAGGGGCTTCCGACGCGAGAGGTGCCAGCCACTGAACGAGCAAGAAGCGATCGACGCCGAGGTGCTCTCCTGAGCCGATCAGCGACTCCGCGAATGGTTCAGCAGCAGCGAGCAGCGTTCCAGCCGCGATGGCCAGCAGCAGTGCGACGGTGGATCGGCGACGAACTTTGGGCAGTGAACCCAGCTCGCTGGCGACGCCGGTTAGCTCTGGCTCGGAGTCGGCTCCACCCGAGACACGCCAGACGTAGAAGCCAAACAGCACAAGCAGACCGGCACCGTTCCACAGCGCAATGTGCTCGAAGAGCGGCATCGTCAGCGACCACAGCGTCGCGAGGCACAAGATGGTCAGATCGATTCCGAAGCCATCAGCGAGAGAGACACCAGGCGAGGGCGCGGCAGCTTCACCGGGAGCCCGCTTGCGAAGTGCCGCATACACACTACACAGCGCGACGACGGACCAGCCGACACCGATCAGCAGCCGATTCGAGCCGGTCATGTTTGCGGCGGCGTACTGCGCGTATTCGGGCTTTTTGGCGGCCATCGACGCAAAGTACAAGTCGACGGCGTACTCGGGCAGCACTGCGATGAAGGCCAGCACCGCCATCGCGAGCCCTTTGGCGATATCGACCTGCAAGGCTTCCGCCGCCCACGCGAGGATGAAGGCAGCAGACAGCACCGCACCGCCGTAGACCATCAGACCTTCGATTGGCGGCAAGTGGGTGTGGTTGATTCTCAGCCCGATCGCGGCCAGGCTGCACAAAAGCGTGACGAGCAGCTTGGCAATGGCGTTACCAGACAATGAAGACCGAGGAGCGGATGAAGTCGATGGCTCAGACAATGTGCACCTACATTCTCAGCCTACGTTAGGGGGCCGAAGCGCCGCAACGTGACGCCACGAAATTGGGAAGTGGTCCGACGGTAAAAAACTCGCTGATTGTAGCGCAGGTCGATTCAGCGCAGCAGCGGCAAGCGTGACCGTCGTCGAGCGGAGCAGCGTCTAGTTGTCGTCTGAGTCGTCGTCGCTTGGGGTTGGTGCGTCGGGACGACGGAAGCGATGGATTTTGCCACCGTCGACAGCAGTCAGCTCGGGGCGATCTTTGACGACAGCGATCACCACAACCTCGCTGAGAGCCACCGCCAGGTCGGGATCTTCATTCGGACGCTCTGCGAGCAGCATGAAGCCGTCTTCGATGCTGATCAGGAATCCTCCACCCAGACAGTTGTCGTGCTCGTCGCTCTGACGTGGGCCGAAGACGTTGATTTCTTGGCCAATGAAGCGCTCAAGCACGCCGAAGGAGGAGCGACGCGGAAAAGACCACTTGGTTGGAGGTTTTGACATGGACAGAAGTGGGTAGCGCAGACCGCGTCGCCGAGCAAGTGTCTACTTGCTGCGCGCGGTGGCTTGTCGTTGGTCGTGGGCAGTCTGGGACAGCTTGAGCGCCTGACGGTACAGATCGCCAGCTAGCTCGGTATCGCCTCGGGTGAGCTGAATGTCCCCGAGCCGCAGATAGCACGCGGCTTGCTCGACAAGATCGCCTCGCCGACGACTCTTTACAAGCTGACGACGAAGCAGCAGCTCTTGCTGGCGCAGCGACAGCTCTCCGATGGGCGCCGAGGTGTGATCTTGCGCGACGGGTTCCAGCGCAAGCTGCGGAACAAACATATCGATCTGGGACGAGCGCGAAGACATGGCGCTCGGTAACATCGCTTCATGCATTCGGCAAATTTTTGCTTCGAGCGGCTCGCTCACTCCCACTCGATGGTGCCGGGCGGCTTGGTGGTCAGGTCATAGACGACGCGGTTGATGCCTTTGACTTCGTTGACGAGCCGAGCGGCGATGGGCAAAAGCTCTGCGATGGAAAACTCGGTGACGTCGGCGGTCATGGCATCGACGGACGAGACTGCGCGAATGGCCAAGGCATGCTCGTAGCTGCGCTGATCGCCCATGACACCGACGGTGCGAACGGGCAAAAGTGCGACGAACGCTTGCCAGGTGCGAAGGTACATGTCGCGACGGATCAGCTCTTCGTAGAAGATGGCGTCGGCTCTGCGTAGGATCTCGACGCGCTCGCGACGAAGCTCTCCGATGCAGCGAATCGCGAGGCCGGGACCGGGAAACGGATGAAGATGCAGGATGTCGCTGTCGATCCCGAGGAGAACGCCCAGCTCGCGCACTTCGTCTTTGAAAAACGGTCGCAGCGGCTCGACGAGCTGAACGCGCGCATCTTGCGGAAAGCCACCGACGTTGTGATGGCTCTTGATGTGTGCGGCTCCTCCATGAGCGACGGCGGCGGACTCAATCACGTCGGAATAGATCGTGCCTTGCGCCAGGTGCGTGAAGCGGCCTTCTCCCACATGATCGGCGAAGGTCTTGACAAACAGCCTTCCGATGGTTAGTCGCTTCTGCTCTGGATCGCTAACACCGTCGAGAGCGGCCCAAAAGCGCTCTTGGGCATCGACGACTTCCAGCTGGATGTTGGGAAAGTTTGCAAAGACGCGTCGCAGATTGGCCAGATCGTAGGCACGTAGAAAGCCATGGTCGACGAACAGCGCACGTACCTTGCACACCTGCGACAGCAGCACCGCGAGCACCGTCGAGTCCACGCCTCCCGAGACGGCGCAGACCACTTCGCTTACGTCGCGGAGCTGGGCTCGGAGCTTGTCTTTTAGCTCGGTCAGCTCGGCGCGCAGGTTCCAGTCGGGCGTCTGCTTGCAGATGTCGCGCGCGAAGGACTCGAGCAGCAGCTTTCCCTCGGGCGTGTGATAGACCTCGGGATGAAACTGAAGACCCCAGATGCGACGGGACGGCAGCGCAAATCCGGCGGGCTTGCCAGCGGATTCCAGCACGAGCTGCGCACCCGGCGGAAGCGCGACGACAGAGTCGCCATGGCTCATCCAGACTTGAGTCGTCGGTGACAGTCGATGGACCAGCGGATCGAGCTTGCCCGCTTGGGTCTTGCGAACCTGCGCGGCTCCATATTCGCGATGGGTGGACTGGGCGACGCGTCCGCCCAGCTGCTGGGCCAAAAACTGATAGCCGAAGCACAGGCCAAGGATCGGGACACCGAGTGAGACGATGTCGGGATCGGGATCGTGGCCGGTGCCGACGCTGTGAGGCGAGCCCGAGAGGATGATTCCGCTTGGTTTGCGGGCGGCGATCGCGGAGGCAGCGAGTCGGCCAGGCAGGACCTCGGTGAAGAAGCCTTGGCTACGCAGCCGACGTGCGATGAGCTGAGTGTACTGAGAGCCGTAGTCGAGAACGCAGATCATGGCGGTCGTTAGTCCTCGAAGGTGCCCGAGTAGTTGGGCGCTTCGGCTGTGATGGTGACGTCGTGGACATGGCTTTCACGCAGACCAAACGCGGTGATGCGACGGAACTTGGCGCGGCTGCGCAGGTCGTCCAAGCTGGCGGCACCGACGTAGCCCATGCCCGATCGCAGACCGCCGATGAGCTGAGAGACGACGCTGCCGAGTGGTCCTCGGTAGGGCACGCGGGCTTCGACGCCTTCGGGGACGAGCTTGGAGGCTTCGACGACGCCGCCTTGGCCGTAGCGATCGCGTCCGCCTTTGCGCATGGCCGCAAGAGAGCCCATGCCGCGATAGGTCTTGTAGGATCGACCTTGAAAGAGCACCAGCTCGCCGGGGGCTTCGTCGGTACCGGCAAACAGTCCGCCGATCATGACGGCATCGGCACCGGCGGCGAGCGCCTTGGTGATGTCGCCGGAATAGCGGATGCCTCCGTCGGCAACGATGGCGACCTGGGGAAAGGCGCTGCGCAGTGCGCGGGTGACTTCGAGAACGGCGGAAAACTGAGCGACACCGACGCCGCTGACCACGCGGGTGGTGCAGATTGAGCCGGGACCCATGCCGACTTTGACGATGTCGACGCCCGCTTCGGCCAGTGCGATGGCTCCTTCGGCGGTGGCGATGTTTCCACCCGACAGAAGCAAGCTGGGAAAGCGACGCTTGATGGCGGAAACGGTGCGAAGCACTCCGTCGCTGTGACCGTGGGCGGAATCGACGACCAGCATATCGACGCCTGCTTCCACTTGAGCAGCAGCGCGCTCGAGCGCTTCGTCACCGACACCGATGGCAGCAGCGACCATCAGGCTGCCTTGCTCGTCGCGAACAGCGTCGGGATGGCTCTTGGATTCGCGCCAGTCGCGTGAGGTGATGAGTCCGCCGAGCCGACCCTGCGCATCGACGAGCGGCAGCTTTTCCAGCTTGTAGCGACGGAAGAAGTCTTCCGCTTCCAGCCGGGTTGCGCCGAGTGGCAGCGACAGCGCAGGCGTGCTCATGATTTCACCGACGCGCGTCTGCGGTGTGACGACATAGCGAATGTCGCGACCTGTACACATTCCGACGAGGACGCCGTTTTCATCGACGACGGGGAAGCCGGTAATGCCCGTCTCTTCGATCAGCTGGTGGACTTCACCGATGGTCTGCGACGGCTTGACCGTGATGGGGCTGGCGATCACCGCGTGCTGAAACTTTTTGACGCGGCGCACCATTTTGGCCTGCTGCTCGGCGGTGCAGTTGCGATGCAGGACGCCGATTCCACCCATCAGTGCCATCGCGATCGCGGTCTGGGCCTCGGTCACGGTGTCCATTGCCGACGACATCATCGGAATCCGCAGCTTCAGTCGCGATAGCTTTGTCGAAACATCGCACTCCGACGGAAGCACCGATGAGTGACCTGGCAGCAGCAGCACATCGTCGAAGGACAGCGAAACTTCCAGGGTTGAAATGGGCGATGAGACCCGATCGATTGGCTCGCTCATGGGCGCGCATTCTACCCATTTCGGCTGCTGACTCTGTGACGACTGCGCAAACCGTCGCGGCGACTGATGAATCGAGGTGCGCAGCCCGGGCGGCGTGCTAACCTCGTGGTTCTTTTCAGCTTTGCGTCAGCGTGTCCCCATGTCGAGCACTCCGTCACTTCCTACCAGCGGCTCTCCTTCCAGCGTCGGAGAGCTGAGCGCACTAGACGATCCGAGCCTGTACCTAAACCGTGAGCTGTCGTGGCTGGACTTCAATCAGCGCGTGCTGGATGAAGCGTCCGATCCGTCGGTGCCACTGCTGGAGCGGATCAAGTTTTTGAGCATTACGTGCTCGAATCTCGACGAGTTCTTCATGGTTCGCGTCGCGGGAACCAAGCAGCAGATTGTCTCGGGTCTGATCGAGACGGGTCCCGACGGACTGCTTCCGCAAGATGTGCTGAGTCGCGTCGCGCAGCGTGCGCAGAAGATGGTCTTTGACATCTATCGGCTGTGGCACAAAGAGCTTCAGCCTCGGCTGCATCACGCCGGGATTGCGCTGCTTTCCGCCGCTGAGCTTGAGCCTGATCAGCGACGGTTCGTGCTCGCGTATTTTCATGCGCAGGTCTATCCGGCGCTGACGCCGCTGGCCGTCGATCCGGGCCATCCGTTTCCGAACGTGCGCAACCGGACGCTGAACCTGGCGATCTTGCTCCAGCGTGGATCGTCGGTGGGCCGAGGACAAGAAGCCAGCTTCGCGGTGATGCAGGTTCCGAGCGTGTTCAGTCGGCTCGTCGAGATTCCAACGCCAGGTCCAAAGCGCGCGTTCATCTGTCTGGAAGATGTGATTGCGCTTCACGTCGCGGATCTGTTTCCGGGGACGCGCGTGCTTGGCTGCTGGCCGTTTCGGGTGCTGCGGAACTTCGACATGACCATCGACGAAGAAGAGTCGATGGATCTGCTTCAGACGATTCAGAAGGAAGTGCGACGGCGCGATCGCCAGCCTGCGGTTCGGCTGGACTGTCCCGTCGGAATGGATGTGACGGTTCGACGGTTTCTGGAACGCTCGCTGGAGCTAGAGAGCCATGATGTCTATCCGGTGACGGGACCGCTCAACCTGACCGACCTGATGGAAATCTACGCCAAGGGTCAGAGCAGCGAGGCGCGAGACCTGTACGACGAGCCGTTTGTGCCGAAGGTTCCGTCGCGACTGCAAGATGCGAGCACGATGTTCGAGGCGATCGCGCAAGGCGACATCGTGCTGCACCAGCCGTATGAGTCGTTCGAGAGCGTGGTCGATTTCATCGAGGAAGCTGCCGAAGATCCGAACGTGCTGGCGATGAAGGCGACGCTGTATCGGACCTCGGGAAACTCACCGATCGTCGCTGCGCTGGTGCGAGCGGCAGAGCTTGGCAAGCAGGTGACGGCGCTCGTCGAGCTAAAAGCGCGCTTCGACGAAGAAAACAACATTGTGTGGGCACGCAAGCTCGAAGAAGCGGGCGTTCACGTCGTCTACGGGCTGATCGGACTGAAGACGCACTGCAAGGTTGCGCTGGTGGTCCGTCGAGAAGGCAGTGGCATTCGTCGCTATGTTCATTTGTCGACGGGAAACTACAACTCTCAGACGGCGAAGGTTTATACCGATCTGTCGTTTTTTACCTGTCGTGAAGAGTTTGGCATCGACGCGAGCGCGCTGTTCAACATGCTGACGGGCTACTCGCAGCCGCCGCGCTGGCATCGCTTGGTCGTCGCGCCGCTGGGTCTGCGTGAGCGGATCTTGGAACACATCGAGGCGGAAGCGCAGAACGCACGGGCGGGAAAGCCGGCGCGGATCATTGCGAAGATGAATGCGCTGTCGGAGCGCGACGTGATGAAGGCGCTGTGTCGGGCCTCGCAAGCCGGTGTGCAGATCGACCTGATCGTGCGCGGCGTCTGCTGTCTGCGACCGGGCGTTCCGGGGCTGACCGAGAACATTCGGGTGATCTCGATCGTCGATCGCTTCCTCGAGCACAGTCGGATTTATTACTTCGAGTCGGGTGGAAAGCAGGATCTGTACGTGTCGTCGGCGGACTGGATGAATCGCAACTTCCAGCGACGGGTCGAAGTCATGTTTCCCGTCGAAGATCCGAAGCTGCGTGCGCGCATCGTCGATGAGATCTTGAGCGTATCGCTCGGCGACAACCAGCGGGCGAGGGTTCTGCGTCGAGACGGAACCTATGAGCGGATGCTGCCTGGTCCGTCGGATGTGCCGCTGCGCTCGCAGGCTCGCTTCATTGAGCTGGCGAAAGCGCAGTCGACAGTGCCACTGCTGGATCGCGGCTTGGCGATTCGTCCGACGATGCGACTGGGATCGCGCAGCAGTGAGTCTAGCGAGCGTCCGGCTTTGCCGAAGACACCGACGAAGAGCCTGCTGGCCATTCCGGTAAGTCCCGCCAAGTCAGACGAGTCGTCGTCGATCAAGTAGCGGCGACCCAGGATGCCGCCGCGTCGGAATTGCTTACGATCGATTCGGCAGCGTCGGTAGCGCTGGGGCCGCAATCACCGGATTTCGCAGTCGTCCGATTCCGTCGACGGATAGCTCGATCACGTCGCCTGGCTGTAGGTTTCCCACACCCGCTGGCGTTCCCGTCGAGATCACATCGCCTGGTTCCAGCGTCATGACGTGCGAGATAAACGACACCAGCTCTTCGATGCTGAAGATCAGCTCGTCGCTCGCTCCGTCTTGGACCAGCTTGCCGTTTAGGTGACTGCGGACGGCGGCGCGTCCCACATCAAAGTCGGTCGTGATCACCGGCCCGAGCGGACAGAAGCTGTCGAAGCCTTTGGCGCGGGTAAACTGACCGTCTTTCTTTTGCAGATCGCGCACCGTGACGTCGTTGCACAGCGTGTAGCCGAGCACGTAGTTCATCGCGGTGGACACCGGCTGACGATGACAGCGACGGCCAATCACCACCGCCAGCTCGCCTTCGTAGTCGCAGCGCTCAAAGCCTTGGGGTCGCGCAATCGGTCGTCCTGGCGACAACAGCGCCGACGGAGGCTTGAGAAACAGCAGCGGCTCCGACGGAATCGGCTTGCCCATTTCTTTGGCGTGGTTGCGATAGTTGCTTCCGACGCCGATGATCTTTTGCGGAACCACCGGGACCAGCAGCTCGACCTCGCTTCCGTCGGGATCGTCCTGCCACTGTTGTGGTGTGAAGGCGAGCCGCTCGCCGGTGGGCTTGCCACCAAGCAGCGGATCTCCGTCGAGCAGCTCAACTACCTCGGGTTCGTCGTCGAGAACTCGGCCAAAGCGGGGCGCACGGTCCGGCTTTTGGAGCAGGCGAAGAAGCAGCATGACCCCTTCATATCACGGACTTGGACTCGAGCAAGCGGCGTCCTCACTCACGCTCGTCGTGCGGGGGCGCTGCTGGCGCGGTGTGCTCGGCGACTTGCTCATCAATCAGCCGGAGCGCGCGCGAAAGCTCGGCAAGCTGTTCGTTCCAAGTGACCGCTTCGTCTTCGTCGCAGTCATCCAAAAATGCGCGAATTTCCGCGATGGCTGCTGCGATGTGTGCCCGCGCAATGAGCGCTTGGGAGACGAACGATTCCGGCTGCGGCGACATGTCCGCACACTAGCGCTTACCTGCTGAGCTTGGCTACAAGACCGTATGTCGCACTGCGTCGTCGGGGCTATTCGCCGTCTTCTTTGCGGTGTGCGAAGTATTCGCGGGCCCAGCGATGAAGCTCTGGCTTGTCGCTGTTCCAGTCCCACGCGCCGCTGTCCGACGGTCGAAGATCGCTGCGTGGATCAAAGCCGAGCGAGATCAGCTCGACGTTGCGATCGCTGTAGCGACGGTTTTGGTGATCTCCGTGCCACAGGTGCAAGATGGTTCCTTCCGTCGCTGTGAGCTGTCCGCCGGTATGTGCGAAGAAGCGATCACAGTAGCGACGGAACTGTTCGCGATGCGCGGTGTGCTTGCCCAGCACTTTGTCGATGCACTTGCTGTCGTGATCTCCGACGGCAGCGTGCGCGATCAGGTGATCGCCGCTTCCCGATAGCGCGGTGTCAAATAGGCCAATTCGCTGGAGCAAGTCTCGACGAGCAGCCCAGCCAAAGCCGGTGTGTCCATGCTGATGATAGTGACCGGCTCGGTGAACGGCTGCGTCGCTGGCATAGATCGACGCAAAGCTGGGAATCGTCTCTTCATCCCCGACGGAAGAAATGGCTCCGCGAGACAGTCGGACGACGCTGGAAAAGACCTGAACGATGGCATAGCGATCGAGCAGTCGCGAGGTCTGAATCGCCCAGTCGGCGCGCTCAAACAAGATGTCGGCATCGAGCCACGCGACCTTGGTACACGTCGGTGGAAGCTGGGCAATGGCGACGTTTAGCAGCCGCTCTTTTTGCCACAGCACCGACGCACAGCGACAGGCGAGCACATCGGGACCGCTCGGCAGCACAAATGGTTCGTCACCAAACGCACACTCGACGGTCAAAAGTGCAATGCCGCTTCGTCGCAGGCTGTCGGCAAACAGCGCGTGGTTGTGCGCGCGCGTCTTGTAGCCGTGCGGGTTGTAGTACGCAGCGATGACCCACAGATCGCTGCTGGGCTGGTAACGAGACGCCGGGGACAGCGCGCGCATCAGCCACGATGTTATCGCGATTTGGTCACAGCGTCGGCAAAGAGCGTCTTTTTGTGTTCGATTGCGGTCTCGATGTCGCCTTGGTACTTGAGCACCAGGCTCAGCGTCTGCTCCGCGACCTGCGGATCGAGGCTGCTCTGACCCAGCACCGTGAGCGCGCGCACCCACTCGATCGTCTCGGCGATGCTCGGGCTCTTTTTCAGATCCAGCTTGCGCAGCGACTGAACCACCGTCACCACCTCATGCGCGAGCCGCTCTGGCACGTCGGGCAGCCGACTTTTGACGATCTCTAGCTCTCGCGCAGCGTCGGGAAACGTCACATGCAAAAACAGACAGCGACGCTTGAGCGCATCGGTCATCTCTCGGGTGCTGTTCGACGTGAGCAGCACGAGCGGAATGTGATGCGCGCGCAGCGTCCCCAGCTCGGGAATCGACACCTGAAAGTCCGACAGCACTTCGAGGAGAAACGCTTCAAACTCCGACTCAGCGCGATCGACTTCATCGATGAGCAGCACCACCCGTCGCGGCGCTCGCAGGGCTCGCAGCAGCGGACGCGCCAGCAAAAAGCGCTCGGAAAAGAACGCATCTTCGTGGCTGGCAATCTTCGCCACCGCCTCGCTCAGCGAGTCACTTCCGACGAGCAGCTCACCAATTTTGTCGCGCAGGATCTGCGTATACAGAAGCTGCTTGGGATACGCCCACTCGTACAGCGCCTTGGCCTCGTCGAGCCCTTCGTAGCACTGGAGTCGATACAGATCGGTCCCGAGCGTCTGCGCCAGCACCTTGGCCAGCTCGGTCTTGCCGCAGCCCGCCGGACCCTCGATGAGCAGCGGCTTGTGCAGTCGGTCTGCCAAGAGCACGCTCGTCGCGATCGAGGGATTGGCAATGTAGCCTTGCTCTCGCAGGCGCGCGGTCACGTCGGAGACGCTGTGAAACAGGTGTGAATCGGTAACGGCTTGGCTCATGGGCGATTCCTAGCGACGCTGATAGCGCGAATCAAGCGGGGACTGTTCGTCGCTGCGCTGACGACAAATGCGATCGTTTTCGGCCAGGTGTTCCAGGATCTTCCACGCGACGAAGGCCCGGTCGCTCGCGCCGATCTGAGCGGCCAGCTCCGTCGCGGTCTTCGCTGTCCCGTCGAGCGCCGACAGCAGCTTCTTTTGCAGCGCCAGCACGCTCGCGGCAGCGCGCTTCCCCGCTTCGACGCCGGGCTGATGATAGGCGTTTACGTGAACCAGCTCTGCGTAATATCCGACGGTGCGTTCAAACAGCGCGATCAGGGCCCCGAGGCTGCGCGCCGACAGCTCACTGACCGTCAGCGTCAGGCTGTGCCGACCTTTTTCCGCGAGCGCTTGCTCTGTTCCCAGCAAAAAGCCGAGCAGATAGTCACCCGGCGTCACGTCTTCTTCGACGAGCAGCGCATCGGGCAGCCGCTCAACCGGCTGGCTGCGATCGCGCAGCACCTCGATAAACGTCACAAAGAAGTTATCGACACCGTCGCGGAGCTGCTGAACGTAGGCATGCTGATCGGTTGCGCCTTTGTTGCCGTAGACCGCGATGCCTTGATGCACCGTGTTTCCGTCGCGGTCCAGCTCTTTGCCGAGCGACTCCATGATGAGCTGCTGCAGGTAGCGCGACAAAAGCTCAAGCCGATCTTTGTACGGCAACACCACCAGATCACGGCGACCTTTTCCGTCGGTGGCTTTGTGCCAGCAGACCGCCATCAGCATCGCAGGATTGCGCGTCGGATCGGCTTGTCTCGTCGCTGCGTCCATCGCTTTGGCCCCCGCGAGCAGCTCAGAAATCGCAAGTCCTTGCAGCGCGGCGGGCAGAAGTCCGACGGCAGACAGCTCGGAGGTGCGGCCTCCGACGAAGTCCCACATCGGAAACTGCGCCAAAAAGCCAAGCTGCGACGCGGTCTTCGCAAGCTCGCTGCCTTCTTGGGTGACAGCGACGGCGTGCTGCGCAAACGACAGACCGGATCGCGAAAACGCCGTCTGAGCCGCCAGCATTCCGTTGCGGGTTTCCTTGGTTCCGCCCGACTTCGAGACGATGAGCACCAGCGTGGTCGCGAGCCCTCCGTCGCTGCGCTCAAGCTGACTGAGCACCCGATCGAAGCCATCGGGATCGGTGTTGTCGAAGAAGTACGGCGTCAGACGATCGCGCGATCCACCGAGCGCCGACGCGACAAGCTGCGGACCCAGCGCCGAGCCACCGATGCCAATCACCAGCAGCTTGTTGAATACTGCTCCCGTCGAAGAACGAGTCGTTCCGTCGAAGATCGCGCGCGAAAAGTCCACGATCTGACGCAGGCAAGAGGTGATTGCGCTGCGAATTTCATCCGACGGAGCCCGCTCGGGATCGCGCAGCCAGTAGTGTCCGACCATGCGTCCTTCGTCGGGATTGGCGATCGCGCCAGCTTCCAGCGCCGTCATCGCTTGGTGCGCGCGGTGCAGGGCTTGGCCAAAGCGACTGGGCCAGTCGGCGGGAAGATCCATGGCTGCAGCGTCGATGCGACACTCACAAAGCGGGGTGCCTTCGTCGCTGAGCGCGGTATACAGAAAGTCACGTCGAGTCAAAGAGGCTGCGTCAGACATGTGTTTGTCCGCCATCGTACGCTGTTTGGTCGCGAGTTTGCTTTTGCTTACAGGCGCTGCGCTTTGCATCATCTTGCGCCATGCGCGCCCTTACGCTGTCTGACACGCTGTCGCTTCAAGTCGATCTCCCGACGCCCACGCCCCAGCCAGGAGAAGTGCTGATCGCGCTTCGTCAGGCGGGAATCTGCAACACCGATCTAGAGCTTGTGCGCGGCTACATGGGCTTTGCGGGCACGCTCGGTCATGAGTTTGTCGGGACGCTCGCGTCGGTGCCTGACTGCGCGGTCGATGCGTCGGGTCGTCCGCTCGAAGTCGGCTGTCGTGTCGTCGCTGAGATCAACTGCTCTCCACCGGGAGGTCCATCGGACCCAGCGCTGCGTGCCCATGATCCGCAGCGGACCACGCTCGGGATCTTTCGCAGAAACGGAGCCTTTGCCGACTATCTGACGGTGCCCGCGCAGAACCTGCATCGCGTGCCGGATGCTGTCAGCGACGATGAAGCGATCTTTACCGAGCCGCTCGCCGCCGCGCTTCAGATCCTGACGCAGTGCCGGCTGTCGCCGACGGATCGGGTCGCGGTCCTGGGCGATGGCAAGCTGGGGCTTCTGTGCGCGCAGGTCTTGTCGTCGGGAAGTGCCGCGCAGGTGTTCGCGATCGGCAAGCATCCGTCTAAGCTCGCGATCCTGTCCAACCTGGGCATTCAGACGGCGCTCGTCACGGATGTCGAATCGACCCGCAGCTTTGATCTGGTCGTCGAGTGTACGGGTTCGCCGCGAGGGCTCTTGACGTCGCTGTCGCTGCTGCGTCCGCGCGGAACGCTGGTGTTAAAGAGCACGTACGCGCCCCCGTTGCCGAGCACCGATCCGCACGAGCAGCGTGCGCTACAAGCCGCGCTGACAGCGGCGCTGACGCAGGTGGTGATCGATGAGATCGCCGTGCAAGGCTCGCGCTGTGGTCCGTTTGCGCCCGCGCTGCGCTTGCTGGCCGACCGTCGGGTGAGCGTGCAGCCGCTGATTGCCGCGCGCTATTCGCTTGCGCAGGGCATCGAGGCGTTTCACAAGGCCAGCACGCGCGGAACGCTCAAGGTGGTGCTGCATCCGTAGCGTGAACTGGGTCTGCTGGATCTGACAAAAAAGGATGCGCGCAGGTGATGGATGAGTGCTTTGTTCCATCAGTTTGTCTTATCCGTCCTGCTCACACGGAATCGGCCAGTGATCTTGATTCAATAAGAGGCGCTTTATATGCCTCTTATTGGTCTTGCCTATTTGTCTAGATCGATCTTGTGTGCGCCTGCATCGGGGGAAAATCGCTGCGGATCGATGCCGTGACGCTCGATCAGTCGTCGGAGCTGCGTGCGATGAAGTCCGAGCGCTCGTGCCGTCGCTGCGACGTTTCCTTGCTGCATGCGGAGTGCTTGTTCGATCCGTGCGCACTCGGCGGGATCGGTGGCGCGAATCGATGGTGGTGTGTAGTCATCCAGCATCCCTTCCTGCGGCTGTCCCAGCGCCCGCAGGATCGTTCCTGCGCCTTCTGGAAGGTGACGCGATTCAATGCGCGGACAGGTCTGGATCGCTGCGTTTTGCACCGCACTGCGTACTTCCACAATCAGCTCGCGGATGTTGCCCGGCCACGGTCGCAGAAGACACGTCTCGATGAGCGAGGGATGAACCTGCGCCATCGTGGTCGTGCGCTTGACCGCCGCATCAATCAGGTAGGGAATCTCTTCCAGGCGCTTGCGCAGTGGCGGAATGTGAACGCAAGGTCGCGCGATTCGATAGTACAGATCTTCGCGAAAGCGGCCCTGCGTCACCAGCAGCTTCAGATCTTTGTTGGTCGCAGAGCAGATGTGAATCTCGACGCGATGCGGACGATTGGCACCGAGCGGCAGCAGCTCTTTGGTTTCGATCACACGCAGCAGCTTGGCTTGCACTTGCAGATCCAGATCTCCGACTTCATCCAGGAACAGCGTGCCTCCGGCTGCGGCTTGAATGTAGCCCTCTGCATGGCTGTCTGCACCGGAATAGGCACCGCGTCGTGCACCGAACAGGAGCCGCTCTGCCACTCCCTGTGGAATGGCTGCGCAGTTGACTGCAACAAACGGACCTCCGGCGCGTGGACCACTTTCATGAAAGGCATGCGCGGCCATCTCTTTTCCTGCGCCGCTTTCTCCGGTGATGTGCAGGGTGTCCCCGAACAGCGCCGACTGCTTGGCGATGGCAAACACGTCTTGCAGCGCTGGTCCCAGCACCTTTCCTGCGCTGATGATGACGCCGCGCTGATACAGCGGAGTGATGTCGTGATAGACCGCGAACAGAGAGTCTCCCATCCGAATCACGCGCTGGATTTCGACCTGCTGCTGCGACGGAATCGGCTTGCCATCGACCGCCGTTCCGTTGTGACTTCCCAAGTCGGTAGCCAGAAAGCGCCGACCATCGTACACAATGCGCGCATGGCGTCGCGACATCCGCTGGTCTTGCTCCATGTGGTGACTACCTCGACCCACTTCGACAGACCCGCTGATGATAGGAATGACCATCGTACACGGGCTGCCACTGCGTGAAAGCAGAGCAATTCCGGGACTTCGCTCTGCGGACAGGTGCTGATCGGAGCGCGGTGTCTCCGCCTCCTTCAGGGTCGAGGCCTGGTCGGACATGGGCCCATTATACGGGAGAGGACGATGGCACAGGCGATGGCACAGATCGTGGCACAGCGCTGTGCCACATCCGATGTGCCAGGTGAATCCCTTAGGTGGGATACCTGGCTCTGTTCCACACAGAATGCGGCGACTGGTCGCGATTCCTAAGCAGTTCAAAAGACAAAGGAATCAGCAGCAGCAGTCGCTTGGGAGTCCGCCAGGGACACAGGTCAGCGGAGGCTGTTTTCGTCGTGGCATGGCCTTTGCCTAAGTCTCTGTTCAGATGCGTGAACGTACAGAAAATGTAGTTTCATCCCAAGGGATTGCGGGCAGCGCTCGCACGCTACAGATGCTGGACGTTACAACCAACAGCTTGCAGCGGGGGATGTCCATGAAACGCTCTCTGTTTTCGTCGGTGATCGGTGTCTGTTTGCTCGTCTCTGCGGGATGTAGTGTCGCTGGCGCTGACATGCAGGACAGCGTAGACCGCACGATCAAGGTCTGCACCCGGGGTGATGGCTCGTGTATGGAGTCAAACTGCGATGAGCTGTATCAGCCCTATCAGGGGCCAGGTAGCATGTTCGGAATGCAGCACCCGGACTGGGGCACCGCGACCACGTACAAGGTGGTGGGATTCCGGCCTCCGACCGATCTGGAAGTACAAAGCAGCGGTGACAAGCGCTGGATTGTACGCGGCTACGCAGTGACCGCAGGGGTTCATACCTACGTCGAAGGTCGCGTGGTGGCGAGCAGCTTCAAGAACATCGCCACAACGTTTCTCGAGATGGAAGCCAAGGAAAGTCAGCTGGTGATCCGGCTGGACTCAGGCAACGGTCAAGTGCTGGTTGTGGCAAGCAAAGATCTGGTCGGGCTGCGACTGTGGCTGACGGTTCCGAGCCTGAGTGCGCGGTCGCGTGGAGAGCAGACGTTTGAGTGGTCGTTTGCGAGTCCGCCGAGCGATCTTGCCGATAGCTGGGCGGAAGGCATTCCCATCGTTGGCTATCCCGTCAACTGGGAAACCAAGGCAGGTGTAGGCGTTCATCCGCTGTGTGCGGGCGACGGTGGGGCTCCGCAGCGCGCGGTGTTTCTGCAAGGTCAGACCTGGGATCCAGAGACCTTTGCGCTCAGCGGCAGTGTGACGGATCGAACGGTGACGGTGGCCTGTGAGCTGGGGGCGATCGCTTCGTGCCACAACTGGGGCTATGCTCCGTGGACGGAAGGGACGCGAACGGCAGATGGTCAGTCCGCGGATATGACTGCGGTGGAGCAGACCTGCATTCGCATGAAGACTGCGGACTACTGCGGAACGGGACTGGTTCATACCCAGTACGGAACGCAGATTGTGGTGAACACTCCGATCGAGAAAGTTCGGCATCTGTCGGCTCAGCCGAGGCTGGAAGCCATCTGGAATGAACATGGTGCGATCTGTGTCATCGACAACAACCGTCGTCACCAGAACATGTACTACGCCTGTGATGCCAGCATTCCGCAGTGTGACAAGGACTACATTGCGAAGTTTGCTCCGTACTTTATGTCCTCTGGTTTGCCGTAGCTGATGGTTTCGGTTTCCGGCTCTGTTCGCGGAGCCAGGTACTCCCAACGATGTTTAAGGTGAAGACTTCGATGAAAAAGAGCGCGCTATGTTCCGGTCTGTTTCTGCTGCTTGGGGCAAGCTGTGAGCCGAGTCAGGTTGGGTCCGAGCAGTCCACCGTACGCGAGCCGATCAAGGTCTGTACACGCAGTGATGGAACCTGCACAGATTCCAACTGCGACGACATCAACCAGCCGTATCAGGGGTCCGGCTCTGACTTTTCGATGAAAGAGCCGAACACGCTGAGCTATCGCTACAAGCTCACCGGCTTCTATCGGAATGCGACCGGAAGCTGGCTGGTGCGTGGCTATCACGTCAAACAGACTCCGCTGTCACCGACGCACGTTCCTGCGGACGGAACGGTCACGGGACTGACGGTCGGGGGCGTGAGTCAGAAGCTGGTCAACTTCGATGCACAGAACGGCAATGTGAAGCTTACCTATTGCACGCCAGGCGCGGCGGGTTGTGGGGCCGGCGTCAATGTGGTTGCGACAGGAACGTCTCTGTTGGGGGTGCAGATCAAGCTGCAAGTGCCCTATGCCCCGGGGCTGACTGCGGGTGGCTTCATCGACTACACGCTACAGTTTGACTCGATTCCGCAGGTCTTGAACCTGGTCAGTCCCAGCTCTGTGGATGTGCGAGGGTTCAAGTTCAGCTACTTCTACACAGGGCTTGCGCCGCAGTCGCTGTGTCAGGGACCGCTCGGGGTGTCGCAGCGGACGTTCTTCTATCAGGACTCCTACTGGCATCCAGAGACGTTTCTGCGTACCCAAGAGGCCAGCGCCATCACCGTCACCTGCGAGCTTGGCGCCATCGCGGCGTGCATGAGCTGGGGCTATCGTCCGTGGGATACGCGATCCTTCAACAGCAACACCGTGAGCCTGCGATCGTGGCATGCGGCCTGCGTCAACATGAAGACTGCGAACTACTGCGGCGATGGCGTGGCCTGGACGCGCTACGGAACGTCGATCTATGTAAACGATCCACTGTCGCCTCAGGTGATGGGCGGTAGCTTGGCGCGACTGGAAGCATTCTGGGATGAAAACGGCGCGCTCTGTGTCAACGATGGGAATCGCCGTGTGGCGTCGCTGCCGTGGTCTACCTCAAGCTGCTACGCGAACATACCCAGCTGCGACACCCTGGGATCGAGCGCAGCGTCCAGCTTCCTCGGCTCTGCCATCCCGTAGTCTGTCTCTTCACTCCGCAGACTC
>CALMML010000351.1 GCA_937868485.1 uncultured Myxococcales bacterium
CGCGCGGCGGCATTCCGCTCAAGGTTCATGCGGTGGCCAACGTCAAGCTGCCGAGCGAAGAGTCGCTGCTTCACAACGCGATCGAGCGCTTTTTGGGCGCGTCGCGAGAAGGCATCATGCGCGTCGCCAAAGACACGCTGGAAGGCAACCTGCGTGGAGTCATCGCGGAGCTTACGCCCGAGGAAATCAACCAGCAGAAGATGATCTTTCAGCAAAAGCTCATCGAGGAAGCGGACAAGGATCTGCATCGGCTCGGGCTGGTGCTCGACAACCTGCAAATCCAGAACATCAGCGACGATGTGAGCTATCTGTCGTCGGTCGGTCGCGTGCGCTCGGCGCGAATCAAGAAGGAAGCGCGGATCGCAGAGCTTCAGGCTTGGGCGGCGGCGGCGGTGCAGAAAGCGCACAACCAGATGAACGCCGAGATCGCGAAGATCGAGACGGACATGCAGATTGCGCAGAAGGAAAATCAGCGACGGCTGGTGGAAGCGCAGACCAAGCGCGAAGCCGTGATTGCGGAAGTGCGTGGTCAGGTGCAAGCGCAGCTGACGGAAGCCAAGGCGCAGCTGCGAGCCTGGGAAGCGCGGGCCGAGCAGGTTCGTCGCAGGCTCGAAGCCGATGTGATTGCGTCCGCTCAGGCTGCCAAAGCGAAGGCGGAAGCGGATGCCAAAGCGAACGCCGCATCGGTGGCGGCAGAAGGTCGCGCGGCGGCGGCGGCGCTGGTCAGCCTATCGCAGGCGTATCAAGCCGGTGGTCGCAACGCGCGTGAGTCGCTGCTGCTTCAGAAGCTTTTGCCTGTCTTTAACGAGCTGACCGGGACGATGAAGGCCGTGAAGATCGATCGTCTGACGCTGCTCGGAGGAAGTGGCAACGGGGGAAGTGTTCCGATTGGGGCGCAGGTGGTCGCCGTGAATGAGCAGGTGCGCGCGTCGACCGGAGTCGATCTGATCTCGACGGTTCAGCGGGCGGTGCTGCGATCGGCGCAGCCTGTGGGATCGCCACCGCCTTCACCGAGCAAGTAGCTCGCGCTGGGTGTCCATCGGACGTGCTTGGTTGGGTCAGTTCGGTAGCTCTGCGGTCGGTAGCACGCAGAGCTTTTCGTCGCCCAGCTTGGCAATCAGACGCAGCGACTCGGGCTCACTGACCTGATACAGCGTCTTGCCGACTTCGTTCCAGCACTGAGAAAACGTCACGTAGCGCTCGCTCTGTCCGGCGTTGCGAAGATCGGTGGTGACTTCGCCGTCGGCGATCTTGCCATCGGCGCGTCCCTGGCCCGTTTGATCCCAGCGACTGTGAAGCAGCACCGTCTCTAGCATCGGACGACTGGCGTCGCCTTGGTGTACGTCGCTGCGCACATCAAAGATGAAGCTGCCGGAGCCGTCTTCGCTTCGTTCCGCGTGGAATCGTCCGTCGCGCGGAGGCTCTTGCTTGCACTTGCGGTTCTGCGGATTTTGGCTGCCCGACTGGCTGAGCGTGATGTCGAGCAGCGCCGGATGGCCGAGGCTGTCGAAGTCAAAGTCGATGCGTCCTTGCTCGCAGCTTGGCGAAGACAGCTTGCGACGGTTGTCAAAGTAGACGGTCATGCGACCTTTGCCGCTGCCGATGCTCTCGCCTTGGGTGACGGCGCCTTCGAGGACGGTTAGGTATTCGGATTCGGTCATTCCGACGCTGGGTCCGCGCGCAGACAGCGTATAGGCAAACACCGCGTCGCCGAGCTTGCTGATCACGAGTCGATACGTCAGCGGATCAGCGCCTCCGGGGGCATACGGACCGAAGGTTCGGCTCTGACCCATTCGCGTCGTCGCGGGAAGCTGAACCATCACTCGGGCCACCGATAGAAGCTGAAGCGAGCTGCCGTTCATCTGCGTCGCCAGGTTCTGCGCCAGCTTGTAATACGACGCCAGCTCCGTTCCTTTGGGCGCGTCGTCTTCCTTGGGCGGGCGAATCGACATCGTCGAGACACCAGGAAACGCAACCGTGACTTGCTGCGGCTGCGGCGGGGCTCCTCGGAACTCAGCGTCGTCGGGTAGCCCACAAGCGGCTATGCACAAGATCGCTACAAGCGAAAGAGAAGTCCGCATCCCGTATCTGTCTCCGCAAAAGGTCTAAGCGCCCCGTAAAAAGTAAGTCGGGCGACCTCTTCGTTATAGACCACAGCGCGGGAGGCTGCTTGTTCAATTGCTGGGAGGCTGCTTGCTCAATTGCTGGGAGGCTGCTTGCTCAATTGCTGGGAGGCTCGGGCGGCTGACAGTCCATGCAGGTCCAGACCAGCCACGCTTCGGTGCGCTGAATCCGGCTGGCGAGCGTCGGCTCATGGACGCTGATGGCTACTTGGTCTTCGGACAGATCGCTCACCAATCGACACTCCGAGCAGACGAGGTGATGGTGCCGATCGGTGCGAATGTCCCAGTGGACTTCGCCCTTGGGACTGCGCAGCGAGCGAATGATCTGTAGCTCTGCGAACAGCGCGAGGTTGTTGTACACCGTCGCCAAGCTGGCGCTGCCACTGCGTCCGATCGCCGAAGCGATCTGCGCCGTCGTCGGATGCACCCGATGCCGGAGCAGGTATTTGAGAAGCGCTCGACGCTGCACCGTCACAAACTGACCGGCGTTACGTAAGATCTCCTCGTAGTGGAGCAGCTGCTGTCGTTCCATCGAGCCGTCGTGCATGGCTACGCTCTATCTTCGCTGCGACCTTGCCGCGAGACAAGATCAGTCGTGATCCCACGCCGCAAGCGCAGCCACCACCGCGCTAATTCGTACGGCTTCATCGATCGCAGCGTTTGGGTTGGACAGGCCGGCTTGGCGAATCGTCTGGACGTGACCGTTCACGCACTGACCGCAGCCGTTCATCACCGAGACCGCGAGCGAGACAAGCTCGACGAGGGTCTTGGACAGCGCCGATCGAACAAATGGGCTGGCGCGCAGCGCGGTGCCGAAGCCGTCGAAGTCTTTGCTCTGATCGACGAGCGAGCGAAACTTGTAATAGCCGTTGTACGTCGCACATGCGAGCGCCACAGCCTGCGCGGCTTCTAGTTCATCATCGGTCTTGCCGGCTTGCTTGGCTGCGTCGGCGAGCCACTGCGCGAGCCCTTTTTGCGGTGAGCCGGTCTTGGCCACCACGACGCCATAGCCGATGATCAGCCGATCGCCCCGTGCAAGCAGAGCCGAGTCTCCGTCGAGTGAGCGTGAGAGGTTGAGCGCTGCATCTCGTACGATCTCGCCGGGAATGGCGGAAAGTACCGTCGGTGCAGACTTGACTCCAAAGCGCTCCGCAACGCGAGAGCGTGCTCCGTCGAGTTCTTCCTGAGAAACTTTCATCGAAAGCCCCCGTTTTCACAGCTTCCGTCGGTAAGTGGGCTCCGGGGGCCCTGTGAATGGCGCCCCGGAGCATCGCTGTAGGTCCAGCGACGTTGACGACTACAGCGTCGGCTCGCCCTTCTTCCAGTTGCAGGGGCAGAGCTTGTCGGTCTGAAGTGCGTCGAGAACGCGGATGATCTCCTCGATGCTGCGGCCAGCCGAGCCGTCGTTCACGCACGACCAGCGGAGCACGCCGTTCGGATCGATGAGGAACGAGCCACGCAGCGCGATGCCCTCGTTTTCGAGGAGCACGCCGTAGCTGCGCGAGATCGACTTGGTGACGTCGGCGAGCACCGGGTACTTGAGGTTCGAGAGGCGCTCATCGGCCTTGGTCCAGCCCAGGTGCGAGTGAACCGTGTCGGTGCTGGCGGCGAGAACGACGCAGTCGCGATCCGCGAAGTCGCCGTGCTTTTCGTTCAGGCCCACAAGCTCGGTCGGGCAGATGAACGTGAAGTCCATCGGGTAGAAAAACAGCAGGATCCACTTGCCGGCGTAGTCCGACGACGAGATCGTCTTGAACTCTTTGCCGACGAGGGCTTGGGTCTTAAATGCGGGGGCGGGCGAAGCGACTTGAATGCTCATGGTCTGTTCTCCTTACGAGGTGTGGCAGATGCCAGTGGCCTGACGAATCAGTGCCCTAGACTAAATTTAGAAAGAATCTAAATCTGGCCCAGCGCTTGGTCAATGGGATGCCAAAAACTGGGGCAATACGTCAACCTATGTTCGCTGTAGGGCTCGGTCGGAGTCATTTGGGTCTGTGGCGCCGCTGCGCAAGTCCCTTCAGCACAGCCAAGGTTTGTGCGATCTTGGAAGGGATGCGGGGGCATGCGGCAGCACAGCGCCAGGGTCTGGCCTGTGTCTTTGGGTGGCTGATCGGGCCATGGCTGCTTTTGTCGTCGCTGACTGCCTTCGCGAAGTCCGAGCCACGAGGCGTTTCGCAGGTGGCCGATAGCGTGGCGAGCGCGCGGGTGACGCAGCTTCTGGCGGCGGCTCAGACGGCGATTTCGCAAAACGCACTGTCGCAGAGCTATCAGCTGTTGGAAGAAGCGTATCGGCTGCGCGCGGACCTAGAGACGCTGTATTTGCTCGGCAGCCTGGCGTACATCGAGCGTCGCAGCGTCGAAGCAGTGGATCTGCTGCGTCGCTACCAAGCAGAGCACGACGGACCGCTGTCGGATACGCACAGTGAAGTGGCCAAGATCCTGCTTGAGCCGCTGCCTCCGTCGGGAGAAGTGCTGATCCTGGGCGAAAAAGGATCGCTCGTGCTGGTCGATGAGCGGGTGGTTGGGGTGCTGCCGCTGTCGGCGCCGCTGCTTCTGCCGGTGGGAAAACATCAGGTGGTGCTGGAGCTGGCGGCTCGTCGCAAACAGCAAGACTTGGACATTCACACCGGGGCAAGCTGGCTGCTGCGTAGCTCGGTGGAATCGGATGACATCGCGATGTCGCAAGCGCCGCTGCTGGTGTGGCTGCCGCACTATCGCGGGCTCGATGCGGAAGCGATTCGGCAGCTGGAACAGGCGGTCGAGCAGTCGTCCCACGAAGCGGGCTACATCGTGAAGCGACAAGAAGGTGCGCTGTCGGCGGCACCGCAGCTTCAGAACTGTCTGAACTCGCTGCTGTGTCAGGAAGAGCTGGGCCGTCGCAGTCAGGCGGAATATGTGCTGCTGCTTCACTCGGAGCACAGTGGGCTCGGGCAGCAGTCAGACTGGCGGCTTCACCTGTCGCTCATTGATGTTGGCGTCGGTGATCGTGCGGTGAACTCGAATCAGCTGTGCGCAAGCTGCACGGTGAGCAAAGCGGCGAGCAAGGTCGGTGCGGCGGTGTCGCTGATGCTGGAGCAGTCGTTTCAGCGGCCTCGGGGAACGCTGCAAATCAGCAGTGTCCCGTCGCGGGCAGAGGTCTTTATCGGCGAGCGCAAGCTGGGCATTACACCGCTGAAGCGTCCGGCGTGGGCGGGACGGCTGCCGCTGGAAGTGCGGGCGCCGGGGCTGCCGCCGTATCAGGGGGAAGTGCTGGTCGAGCCCGAGCGAACCGTGTCGCTGCACATTCAGCTGGGCGACGGAACGGTGGAAGACGATCCGGCCACGCAAAAGCAGGCGAAAAAGCCGCTCTATAAGAAGTGGTGGCCGTGGGCGCTGGGGGGCGTGGTGCTGGGCGGAGCGGCGCTTGGGCTGATTTTGGGGCTGACGCCTCGGTCGCACCAGAGCATCAACTGGGTTCCATAGCGCGCGACGGCTTCGATGCTGTTCATCTGGTCAGTGCATCGCCGTATTTAGTCCAAACCAGTCGGCTTTATCGTCTGTAGATAAGCGCTCGGGCTGGATTGGTGAAATTGCATTTAGTACAACGCGACAAGCTCATCACTACATGGGTAAATATTGCCCAATTGGATGCTTGTTGGTGATTGTGCGATTTGCGCTCGACGTCTGCGGCATGGCGTGTAATGGTTGCGGTCCGCTGAAGCAGTCATTGTACTGTTTCGCGTCAGCAAGCAATAAAGCGGACACATCCAATGAACAACGGTACAGCGACAGCAGAAGTAGAGCCGATTCCTCAATTGACGGTGGCAGAGCATGTTTTATCCTCGAATATAAGGATTCATGCAGATGCGCTGATTGCGTACTTTCAGCGATTGATGCAGCTGGGAGAAGACGCGGACATTGCCAAGTCTTATCTGCAAATCTTGCATGACATTTCGCACTTTGTAGATTTGAAGAGCAACCTGGTGTCGGACCTGACGGGACGACGAGAGCCTCGGCTATCGCGGGAGACGCTGCTTCAGTTTGGCAAGCTGCTCAAAGATCGACGGCTGTCGGCGCGGCTGAGTCGGGCGGCGCTCGGCAAAAAGACGGGGCTGTCGGAAGCGACGATCAAGTTCATTGAAACGGCGCGGACGCGACCGACGCGGGGCACGCTGCTGCGGCTGATGGCGGTGGAAGAGCTTCAGCTGACGTGGGCGGATCTGGCGATTTTGCGCGAGCTGCCGCTGCCGATTGAGCGCGGTTCGCTGTCACAAAAGGACAGTCGCGCGGGCTCGATGAACTGGTATGTGACGCCGGGCTACGACGGAGTCCGCTTGGTCGAAGATCTGGCGCGCTTCCTTCAAGGTGCGGGCGGACTGGTCGAACAGACGAGCGCGTATCTGGATCATCACAGTGCGCTCGACTACTTGGCGATGACGCGCGGATCGGCGGTGACGATGGCGCATCACTCGAAGATTCCGCTGCATGAGATTGCCAAGGCGATCATCGCAACCAGCTCGCAAGCGGGACTGAATGTGATTGTGCTGGGCGCGGGCAACGGAGTGCTGGAAACGAAGCTGGTTCAGGATCTCATCTCGATGCAGAGCCAGGTGGACGCGGATCTGTGTCTGCTGGACATCAGTCAGCCGCTGCTGAGCGTGGCGTACAAGCATGCGGTGGACACGCTCGGAGGCATTTCAGGAATGCACATCTGGGCGATGCAAGGGAACTTCCATCGGCTCGGTTCGTACACGCAGCTTCACTATCAGCCGTCGTCGCGGATGCAGCGTACGAGGGTCTACACGATCCTCGGCTGCACGCTGGCGAACCTGGATGATGAAGTGCAGTTTCTGATGAACAACCTAAACGCGGTGGCGCGCAGTGAAGACTACTTGGTGATCGATCTGCAGCTCGCGTGGGGAAAGACGCCGGAAGAAGTGATGGCCAATGATCCGGCGCTCAAAGGAGAGATTCCCAAAGCGACCGCGCGCTGGCTGGAAGGTCCGATTCGGCGGAGCTGTCCCGACGTCAAAGACATTCAGATGCGCTGCCGACTCGATCCGGCACCGATGCAGGGAAGCTATACGCTGACCGCGCTGGCGCACCTTCGATCCCAGAGCCAGGGAGAGCGCGTCTTTTCGATGTTCCGTTTCCGTCGTCATGACAAAGCGCTGTTTGTCCGTACGATGTCTGAGCTGGGCTGGGACTTGGTTGCGGCGCCACCGATGCAAAACGAGCAAGGTCGGGAGATCTCTGCGGTGCTGCTGTTCCGTCGTCGCTAAGCGCTAACAGAGTGCAGAGACGAGGGCCTTTAGCACAACCTGTAGCGGCGCATCGACACACAGCGCGGCGAGCGCATCTGCACGGGTTCTTCCTTGGTTCACAATCGCGATGGGAATGTCGCGATCGTGGGCTCCTTTGGCGAAACGGAATCCTGAATAGACCGCAAGAGAGCTTCCCAGCACGAGCAGCGCAGTGGCTCCGTCGAGCATCGACCACGCTTGGCTGACAATCGACTGCGGTACGTTTTCGCCAAAGAACACGACATCGGGCTTGAGGATTCCGTGACACGCAGGACAAGACGGAATCACAAAGTGCTGGGCAAGCTGGGGATCTAGCTCGGCGTCTCCGTCGGGATTTAGCTCTGCATCACCGGCGGCTACGCGATCGAACCACTGCGCAGCAAGGCCGGGATTGAGCTGCTGGAGCGTGTGCTGAAGATCCGAACGACGAATCCGCAGCGGACAAGACAGACAGCGGACCCAGTGTAGGCTGCCGTGAAGCTCGACCAGCGTGGTGGTGTCTGCGGCGCTGTGTAATCCATCGACGTTTTGGGTGATAAGTCCGGTGCTGCGTCCGCTGCGTTCCAAGGTGGTGACGCTGTGATGGGATGCATTGGGACGTGCGGTTTCGACCTTGGGCCAGCCCAGGTAGCTGCGTGACCAGTAGCGACGGCGAGCGGACTCCTCGCGAAGGAATTCCTGAAGCTGCATCGGCTGGCGTTTGCGCAAGGTTCCGCTCGGTCCGCGATAGTCAGGAATGCCAGAGTCGGTGCTGATGCCAGCGCCGGTCAGGATCGCAAAGCGGCGACCGATGAGCAGCGCGATCAAGGAATCGATCGAGTCCGATCGACGTGGAGCGCTGTCTGCGACGTCAAGCGTAGGAATCCGTACCGCCAAAGTGGCGACCATTATAATGGAGCGGCTGGGCATCAGACAGGATTTGCGTCATCCCGATCGGGATGTGAAACCGGGCTCGCTTGGCGACGGGGACAGCGAGAATCCGGACTTATCAACAGAGTTCCCGACTTGCGTAGAGGATCTCACGATGTCAAAGACTGTATTCCTAACCCTTGGCCTTCCGCTGGTTGCTGCGTGCGCGCTGACGTTGGGGGCATGCGGAGAGACGACTCCAAGTGGCAACAACACGTCAGCGGACATGAGCGTTGCACCCGATATGACGGTGCTGGCAGACACCACTGCTCCGACGTTTTCGGGGGCGCAGTCTGCGACGGCAGCGCTGGGATCGATCACGCTGACCTGGAATGCTGCCAGCGATGATCGGACGGCGGCATCGGGAATCGTCTATCAGATCTATCAGTCGACGACTTCGATGGGACAGACGTTTACAAATCCTGCTGCGACTTCAGCGGCGGGCGCAACCAGTCACAAGCTGACAGGACTGACGGCCAGCACGAAGTACTTCTATGTGGTTCGCGCGCAAGATGCAGCGGGAAACATCGACAAAAACACCACGGAAGTCAGTGCGACAACGCCGGCCCCGGATCTGCAAGCTCCGACCTTTGGTGGTGTCACGGGAGCGACGGCAGCAGGCAACTCGATCACGCTGAACTGGACTGCCGCAACGGACAACAACTCGCAGCCTGCCAACATTGTCTATCGCATCTATCAAGCGACGACCGCGGGCGGACAGAACTTTGCGACGGCTACGTTCACATCGAATCCGGGCGCGACATCGTTTCAGGTTCCGTACCTGACGCCGAGCACCACGTACTACTTTGTGGTGCGCGCGGTGGACGAGTCCGGCAATGTGTCCACAAACACGCAAGAGCGCAGCGCAATGGCTGTGACACCGACGTTTGCGGCCAACGTACAGCCTCTCCTTACCAATGCGTGCGCGGGTTGTCATCAAGGCGCGGGCGCAGCAAACGGTCTGGATCTAAGCGCAGGCAAGGCCTACGCCGCGATGGTGGGCGTGAACAGCAAAGACTGTCCCTCGACGAAGCTGGTGATGGCAAGCCAGGCCAACAACAGCTACATGATGATGAAAATAAACGGGGCCGGAGTCTGCTTTGTGGGTGGACGGATGCCTCCCGGTGGGGCGCTTCCGGCGGCGCAAGCGAGCACGATCAGCGGCTGGATCAACGCGGGCGCGCTGAACAACTAGCGACGGACAAGACGCTGAGCTGATAACATCGGAAGCTGCGAAGGGGGATCATGGCTAGTTACAAAGGAACCGGCGTGGTCTTTATGCGAGAGCTGATGGGACGAGCCGGTCCTGAGGTTCAGACCCAGTTCCTTGCGCAGCTTTCCGACGGAGACAAAGAAGTGTTTCTGCGAACCCTGGAGTTTCACTGGGTTCCGATCGAGTCGATCACGCGCCTGTTTGAAGCGGCGGCTCCGCTGCTGTATCCGGGCAATCGCAACGGTCTGCGCATGATTGGTCGTGCGATGGCGAGCGATCACCTACACGGAGTCTATCGAATCGTGATGCGCGTCATCTCGATCGATACCATCATCGAGCGCTCTGCTCGGCTGTGGCATACCTATCATCGGATGGGAAAGACTCGAGTGGAGCGCGTTGCGCCGAACCTGCTGCACTTTCTGGTGTCCGATTATCCGGGGCTGCCAGATAACTTTCAGGAGTGCATGTGCGGCTACATCGCGCAGGTCTTGGAGCTGGCGCATGCCAAAGAGGTGCTGGTGTCGCGCAGCACACTGGCGGTCGATCGATACTGCTGGAAGCTGTCTTGGATCTAGCGAACCGCGTGATTCCCAAGGGATTCCGAAGAGACTCCCAATCGACTCCCAAGGGATTCCGAAAGGACTCCCAAGGGATTCCGAAGGGATTCCCAATCGACTCTGTTTCCCGTTACTGAAGGCTGATGTTGACGCCGGAGCGGTTGTCCAACAGGACCGCGCTGCGCGAGATCGTCTTGCTTCGCACCGTACACAGATCGAGCGGATCAATCGGACTTGTCTCTGCCAGCGTCAGCTCAAACTTGTTCAGACACGCAGTGGGAAGCAGCGCTTGCAGTGTCAGTCCATCGACGGTGCTGAGCCGAATCCAGCGCTGACGTTCCACGCAGTAGGCACCATCTTCGCTCCACGCTGCATCAAACGGAGACAGCAGCAGCGCATCGCGCGTGTTGATCTTGAGCGAATCGTAGACATCGATCTCGGTTCCATCCGCTGTGTGAGAGACGCCATCGCCGCAATAGTCGAAGCGAATCATCCGCGTACAGGCTTGATGATGGCCTTCCAGCGACACGCCATTTACTTTGGCCCAGGGACGATATCCGAGCCGAACGCACTTTCCGATCGCAGCACTGGTACAGCCGAACGTAATCGCAGACGCATTTCGCTGATGGGCTCCGGTCTTGTCCCAGCTGCCCGGAACAGGAATCGCAAAGCGCTTTCCTTCAGCATCCGGTGCGCACACTTCGGTGATGCTTCCGTCGATCGGATTGAGACTCTGTAGCGAATACAGGAGCGTCTCTTTGGTGGGGTCACTTGTATCCACTTGAACGTCGCTGATCACCGCAAACAGCATGGCTCCGTTTGGATCCACCTGCACAACCGTGGTGCCCACAAAGTCTGCACCGCGCATGGGCTGCCCATTCCATGTGCCCACCAGCGTGCTTCCTTCCAGGTGCAGGTTCGCGACCTGATTACAGTTCTTGGTGATCTGTGACACCGTTCCTGCGGGCATCGTCAGGCTCTGGAGCTGACGTCCGTTCATGCTTCTGTGCAGAGTTGTCAGCGACGAAGAACATTGCTCTGGAACCAGCTGTTTCTGACCGTTGTCAGAGGTGGAGGTAGACGTGATTCCACCACAGCCAACATGACAGAGTGCAGAGAGTGCGAGCGATGCGAAGAACAAAGAATGATTAGTCGACATGGTTTCCCCCGTTTGTTTGCAGCGCGAGAAGCTGAGCTGCTTCCGTAGCCGCTTGCAAAAACCCTGCCTGCTTCGCTTCTTCCACCAAGGATCGAAGTGCAGACTTGGCTTCTGTCGTGCGTCCAAGCGGAATCAGGAGTCGCGCGCGTGCCAAGCGAAGCTCAATGCGTCGGATGACAAGCTCTGAAAATCGGGGATCTTCCAGCGTTTTCTGAATCTGTTCCAGCGTGCGCTCTGCTTCTGGCTGCTGCGAAAGAGAGGCATACGTTTTCGCCAGCATGCACAGAATCGACGTGCGAGTGGACAGATAGGGACTGTTTGGACTGAGTGCTACGGCCTTCGTCGCGAGCTGAAGCGCCAGCTCTTTGTGGGATAGCGCTGCGTGCGCGGCACTCAAGACCGCGAGTGCCTGCGCTTCGCCTTCTTTTTGACCATCGGACTGAAACTGCGGAATCGCTTTGTCCGCTTGAGCAATCGCATCGGCAGGTCGTCGATCCAGAATCGCCAAGTTCGCCAGCGCGATCCGACTTTCCGCAACAAATCCGCTGCTTCCCAGCTGCGCGCGCTGTACCAGTGCCAGCTCATGCTTTTGTCGTGCGTCGGACAGCTCTCCTTGCAAGATCAGCGACTCGCCGAGCAGTGCGTTGAGCCATGCGCTCAAGTAGTCATCGGTCAGCTCACTTGTGATCAGATCCGCTTGCGAGATCCGCTGCGTGAAAAGCTCAAGCTGTCCGCGCTCTTTGGCGATCCATCCCATCACCAAATACGCAGTCGCGGACGCTTCTTTGTTGTCGACCTCGCGCGCAAGGACCAGGCTCGCTTCCGCTCGAGCATTGGCCAGCGGAAGATCCCCCGATCGCAGCAGCAGCAGCGCCATGTTGGCCAAATGAATCGCGGTTCCGTTTCCACTTCCTGCATCAATCAGGATCGACAGCGCGCTGCGAAACACCGAATAGGCTTGCTGTGCATCGCCTTGATCGCGATAGATCCAGCCTTTGGCCACCAGCGCATCGGCTAGATCAAGCTGTGCGCCTGCGCGACGGAACAGCTCGATCGCTTCATCCAGGTTGGGATGGACTCCGCTCGCTTCTCCCATGTACTTTTTGACATACGCGAGCGACACAAGACACCGTGCGGACAACAGCAGCGCACCGCTGGCACGACTCTTTTCGATCGCAACCTGATAGCGCGCGTGGGCAGAGCGAAAGTCTCCGTTGTCTTCGAGCGCTCGGCCAATGGCTGCATCAATGCGCGGATCCAGCTGTGCCCGACTGTTTTCATTTTGAAGCAGCGTCAGCGTCGTCAGCGCTTCTTTCTGTTTTCCTCCCGCGCGCTGCGCTTCTCCAAGTGCCAGCGGATACTCAGGATTGTCGGGAAACAGCCGCATCAGCGTCTGATACGTCGCAAACGCGTGATCCCAGTCTTTCTGCGCTTCTTGATAGCGCGCTTCGAGCAGCAGCCTCTCTTCGCGCTGAAGCCCGGTGGTGTGTTCGATCGCATGCTTGAGCACTTCGCGCGACTTGACGTCATAGCCCAGCTCGCGCCACACCGTCGCCAGCGCTTCGTAGGCCGGGGAAAAGTCCGGGTCACTTGTCACCACCCGATTGAGCAGCTCTCCGGCTCGACGCAGCCGAAACGCACGCAGCTCGCGCAGTGCTTCGCCGTACAGCTTCAGCGTGTCGGCATTCGCTACGCGCAGTCCCGTTCGTCGCAGCGACAGTCCATCCCCGACCCCGAGCTGCTGACGAAGCTGCTGCGCTGCTTGTGCCACCAGCGCGAACACTTCACTGTCTGGACCTTCGACGACGCTGCGCGCCAAGATCATGCCAGTTGTCGTGTCTTGCGCGATGATGGAAAGCACAAGTCGCCGATTGTCCGCGACGCGAAACACATACGAGCCGCCAATCACCATGTCCGCGTCGAGCCGCTTGCGCACATGCTGGAGCGTCCCCGGATCGAACTGCTTGGCCTCTCGAAGCTGCGACTCGTGAATCATCTGCTGCACGCTTCGCGTCGCCACCACTCGCAGTCGCTCACCCAAGGCCAGCTCTCGACTGAGCAGCTCGGTAATCGCCGTCGCATACCAGGCATCGCTCTGCTTGTCTGCTTCCGGCGCCGGACCGAGCACCGCGATGACCTTGCGCGCCTTGAGCACCGGGCTCTCTTGCTGACGAATCGCGCGCTGCGCCAAAAGGAAGGAAGTTCCCATGCTGACTCCGACGAGCACCAGCACGACCAGCAGAACCAGCGTCCAGTACTGACGAAGCGCTTTGCGTAACAGCACAGGCAGCGCCGGTCGAAGCAGTGCCTCTAGCGCCTGCAAGACCTCCATTCCCGACTGCGGTCGTTCCTCGGGATTCCGTCGCAGACACCGATCCACAATCGCCGCAAACGCTCCGTCAATTCCCGACACCCGATGCGATAGCGGCGTGATGTCTTCGTGAATCGCTCCGTGCTCGATTTCCGATAGCTGCGGGCTGTAGTGCGGCGGCCTTCCCGTACACAGCTCATACAGCACCGCGCCCAAGCTGTAGACATCCGCCGCCGGAGTGGCCGGCAGTCCCAGCCACGCTTCAGGCGCCATATACGCTGGAGTTCCCAGCACCGTTCCCGCTCGAGTGATGGGCTCCAGCAGCGGCTCCGTGCGTGCGCTCGATTTTTTGTCGTTACGCGCAGGCTTTCCCTCTTTTTCAGACTTCGCGTTGTCCGGCTTGTCGATCTTATCGATCTTATCGAGCCGCAGTGCCGGCAGCGTGAGCGACGGTGTTCCATCGCTTGATTGAGCCGCTCCCTTCGCTTCCTTTCTCGCGTCGAGCGTGGCTTGAAGCGCTTCGGACTTGGCTGGGAGTTCCTCTTTGGCCACCACCGCTTCCTCTCCCGAACTGGAAGCCTGTCCCACCCAGTCTGGCTCGACGAGAATTCCCGACAACTTGGCCAGTCCGAAGTCGAGCAGCTTCACCTCCGACCGATCCGACATCATCACATTGCCCGGCTTGATGTCGCGGTGGAGCACTCCTTGTTCGTGGGCGGCGGCGAGTCCTTTGGCCAGCTCGGTGCCGATTTCCAGCGCGCGCTGCCACGGAACCGGCTTGATGAGCCTCGCCAGCGTCTGACCCGGAACGTATTCCGACACCAAGTACGGACGACCGCGAATCTCTCCGAAGCGATAGACCGTGACGACGTTGGGATGCTTCAGCCTGGCAATCGCGCGGGCTTCGACCAAGAATCGTCGTCGAGCGTGTCGGCTCAGCCTGCGTCCGCTCAGAAACTTGAGCGCGACCGGACGATCCAAGATGGTGTCTCGTGCCAAGTAGACCTGACCGGTTGCGCCTCGCCCGAGCGGTCGTTCGACCTGAAACTCATCGAGCTGCGACGGCGGCGTAAATGACCCTTGCAGGTTCGGGAAGTCTGGCATGGGAGCCAACCTTTTCCGTATCCGGCCTACTCTTTGGCGACGCTGCACTCGCAGCTCGCTATGTCTAAGACAGTCGGATGTCTAAGCTTACGAATCCGTTGCG
The DNA here is from genome assembly GCA_937868485.1 of uncultured Myxococcales bacterium. GTDB lineage: Bacteria > Myxococcota_A > Polyangia > Palsa-1104 > JAEUJZ01 > JAEUKA01. The sequence goes on from CALMML010000351.1 coordinate 14,762, forward strand.
CGACCCTGGCGAAAGCGCAGGATGTAGCGCTGTAAGTGTTGTTTCACCGTCGTTCCGTCGGCGATGTTTAGCCTGCGCGCCAGCTCCGAGCAGTTGATGTTCTTGTGTAGCTCGTCAATCTGCGTCAGTCCCGTCGCATGCGCGATGAACACTGGCTTGACGTAGCGCTCGGTAAGCTGCGTGATCTGTCCCCAGCTCTTCGGTTGCTGACCGTGATCACGGACAAACGCAGCCAAGGCAATTCCGACCAGCTCTTCCCACTGCGGAGCACTCTGTTCCGACGATGGCTCGACCTCACGAGGAAGCAGTCGAGACTCCCCTCGACCGTCACGCAAGATGGCAGAACAAGCATCTGCATCAATGCCGTGCGCACGCGTGGTGCTCGGCAGTCGCTCCATAAAGCTCTCAAGATCCCGAAAGTTACCCGGCCAGTCATATTCCATCACCCGACGCAGCGCTTGCGGAGTCAGCGCGTCATAGACCTTCAGCGTGCTGCCTTTGACCGTTCGCAGTCGCAGCATCGCCGTCAGATCGTCGGGTCGCATCCGCAGCGGCGGAACGTGAACGACCTTGCCTGCGATTCGATACCAAAGATCTTCGCGAAAGCGCCCTTGTCGACGCTGAGGACTGTCCAGCTCGACGTTTGTGGCACAGACAATCTGCACGCTGGCTCGTCGCGGCTTTGGATCCCCGAGCCGCTGGTATTCCCCTTTGCTGTCCAAAAAGCGCAGCAGCGCCTTCTGTACTTCCAGATCCATCTCGCCAATCTCATCGAGAAACAGCGTTCCTTCATGCGCCGTTTCGACGACGCCCGCGATGTCGGTGACGCAGCCCGTAAACGATCCGCGCTTGGCTCCAAACAGCTGCGCAAACAGCAGGTTTTCCTTGAGCAATCCGCAGTTCAAGGATGCGTACGGACCGCGCGTCTGTCGCGAGTGAATGTGATAACAGCGCGCGAGCTGATCTTTGCCAACTCCCGTCGGACCGATCAGCACAAGTCGCGTTCCCCACGCGGCGGCTTCGGCGATCTCTCGATGCACATCGCGAATGAGTGGCGACGCCAGCACAAAGCCTTCGTCATGACCTTGCAGCTGCTCTAAGCGCTCGTTTTCCGCCAGGATGTACTGCTTTACTTCGTCGAGTACATCGCTCCAGCTCATCTCCATCGTCTCTGTTGGATGCGACGCAATCAGGATCTGACTGCCATCCGCCAGCATGAAGGACTGTCCTCGCAGCGGCGTATCGTCTGAGCGCTGACTCTGCGGCTGCAAGACCAGCTCGGCCCGGACATCAATGCGCGAAAGCCAGTCGAGCAGCGCCGCTCGCACCGCCGTCCCAAACTCGTCTTCATGCTTCCAGGTCGCCCGCTCCGGTGTTTCCCGTAGCTCGACTTCACTGACCGCAGGAGACAGCTGCAGCACGACATCTTCGCTCGGCTCCAGCCTCGTTCGACCCTGGGGCGGAAGCTGAAGCATCGTACCATTGCGACTCGCCAGGTCGAACAGCTGAACCTCTCCTTCGGAAAGAAGGACGAGTAGGTGGTTTCCTGAGACTCGCTGCGACGGAACCTGCACCTTGGTCAGGCTCACTTCGCGCAGCAGGAGCTGCATCAGATACGGCAGCTTCGTCGGATTGGGCTGCCTCCCGATGAGGTAAGCCGTCCCATCGCGGAGCGGGACCGTGACCACTGCATCCGCATCAGGGGCTTGGAGCCGTAGGTGTGGCATTGGGCTCTTCCATCATTAGGGCTGTTCCATCATAGCGCAAAACCCCAGCGCTCCCGATAGCGCACGCCACAGCCTCTGGTTTGTCGAAGAAGTGGCACATGTCTTGCGTTGGTAGTCGCTCGTGATGACGACCAACACAAGCAGGACATCGACGGCACATGAGGCTGCGCCTCAGCTGGCTGCTGTCATCGCTCGACCTGTATGGCGGCAGGTGCTGTCTCCGATCGGAGACGGAGGCCCGAGCGACGAAGTCCTACCAGTAAGACACCTTACGACAGAGACTCAGATGGGGACACGACAGATGGGGGAACTAGACATGAAGACCACGTTTCACAAGGGCAAGGTTCATTCGATCCGTGGCGGGATTTCGACGCTGGCGCTGTCGATCCTGACCAGCGCAGTGGTGGCGACGAGCGTGGGCATTCCGCAGGCGGACGCAGGACCCACAAAGCGCTTTCAAACCGACGATCGCG
>CALMML010000352.1 GCA_937868485.1 uncultured Myxococcales bacterium
ATCCGGGTCAGATAAACTACGTCGCGGCCAAGATGGGCAACGTAGGCATCACTCGCGTCGTCGCCCAAGAGTGGGCCCGCTTCCACGTCAACGTCAACGCCGTCGCCCCAGGCTTTACCGAAACACGCATGACCGCGGCCAAAAAACCCGGCGATGTGCTCGGCGTGCCCGAAGAACAGCGGCAAGCGACGCTGCAAAAAATCCCGATGGGCCGCTTTGGTCAGCCGCAAGACATCGCCAACGCCGTGCTGTTCTTTTCGTCGCCGCTTTCGGATTACGTGACCGGCCAGACGATCAATGTGTCTGGCGGCATGCAGATTCCGTAGCGCCAAAACAGAAACGGCCCGCCTTGTTCAGGCAGGCCGTCTCACCGACTCGTCACACTGGAGCGTGTGATGTTGCCGGGTGATCCACCCAAAGCGGTCGTAACATTAGCGCTTCAGGGTGGTCTCCAAGTTGCTGCGTTCTCGTTGATAAAAGTAAGAGCGAGTCAGCAGCACCAAGGTTAAGCGAAGTAACTACTTGATGGATGACTTCAGCAAGGCCTGTGCCAAGCGCGCAAGGAACCTGGTGCGTAGCCCGATAAACGAGCGATTTCCTTGAAAAGAGAGGCTGGCTCGTGGTACGCGGAAGCGCTCCTATGCGACTGGTACACGCCATCGCAACCGCGCCGCCTGACATGGGTGTCAGAGCCGCCGGGCGAGCATGAAACTTTTTTCATAGGCATACGGTATCGTGCCCAACTTGCTTGTCATCAACGCGGACGGACCCGAAACGCGGGTCGCTCTGGTCGAAAACGGTCAGGTCGTCGAACTCTACATCGAGCGCCGACGCGAGCGCGGCATCGTCGGCAACATCTACAAAGGCAAAGTGCTGCGCGTTCTGCCTGGCATGCAGGCTGCGTTTGTCGACATCGGGACGGACAAAGCAGCCTTCCTGTATGTCGCGGATGTCCGAGGCGCGCCGGAAGACATCAAGTCGCTGTTCGTCGACGAAGAGGACGAAGCCAGCCGCAAGAGCGACGATGACAAGAGCCGCGATGCGCGCATCGAAGATCTGCTGCGGCCCGGACAAGAGGTCATTGTTCAGGTCGCGAAGGCTCCGATTGGCACCAAGGGCTCGCGATCGACGTCGTACATCTCGCTACCGGGACGCAACTTGGTGTTTATGCCGACGGTGGATCACGTCGGTATTTCACGGCGGATCGGTTCGGAAAAAGAGCGAAAGCGACTGCGCTCGATCGTCGATTCGATGCGTCCGCCGGGCACGGGCTTTATCGTCCGCACCGTCGCGGAAAACGTGCAAGAAGCCGAGCTGCGCGCGGACATGGAGTTCCTCATCAAGCTGTGGAACTCGATTGTGAAAAAATCCGAGGCGGCGAAGGCTCCGGCGCTGCTCTATCACGACCTTGACTTGCTGCTACGAACGGTTCGCGACCTGTTCACGAGCGACGTCGAGAAGCTCATCATCGATAGCAAGCCCGAGCATGACCGACTGCTCAAGTTCACGAGCACGTTTATGCCCGAGTATGTGTCGAAGATTGAGCTGTACGACGCGAGCGAGCCGATCTTTGACGCCTATGGAATCGAGACGGAGCTGGATCGCGCGCTCGAGCGAAAAGTGTTCCTCAAGTCGGGCGGCACGCTGATCATCGATCAAGGCGAAGCGCTGACGGCGGTCGACGTGAACACGGGCAAGTTCGTCGGCAAGCGCAACCTCGAAGAGACGATCACCAAGACCAACTTGGAAGCCTGCAAAGAGGTCGCGGATCAGCTTCGGCTGCGCAACATCGGCGGCATCATCATCATCGACTTCATCGACATGGATCGCGAGGCCAACCAGGACAAGGTGATGCGCGCGTTCCTTGATTCGGTAAAGCCCGACCGAGCGCGAACCAATGTGACCAAGATCTCGGAGCTGGGCCTCGTCGAGATGACGCGCAAGCGAACCCGAGAGTCACTGGGTCGCATGCTGACCGAGCAGTGCGTGTACTGCGACGGAAAAGGCTACAACAAGTCGAAGACGACGATCGCGTATGAAGTGCTCCGTCAGATTCGACGCGAAGGTCATGCGTTTGCCGACGAGACGATCGTTATTCACACGCATCCCGAGATCGCAGAGCTTCTGGCATCGGCAGACAACGAGTTCATCGAGGCGCTGGAAAAGCGACTTCAGAAGAAAATCGTCATCAAGCCGCGCGAGCGCTTCGATCTGGAACAAGGTCACATCGAGCGATTCCACATTCGCGGCGCGAGCACCGATGCCAAAAAAGATCGGTCCAGCGACTCGCAGCGTGGCAATCCAAGCCGTGGCCGACCGACGCCCGCACCGGGAACCATTGCCGTGCCACTTCCTGACACCGGCGACACCAAGAAATAGGCTGTGCGATGACCGACTGGCTGCTTTCCCACACCGCAGACGGTCGTGCCCTCCGCATTCGGGCGGGCCGAGTCGTCGAGCATGCCAACGGACTTTCGCCGGGCGATGCAGCCGTACTCGACTGCCATGGCGGCAGCGTCGAGCCGGGTCGCGTCAACGCGCACACGCACTTATATAGTGGACTGGCTCCGCTCGGGATGCCTGCGCCACGGCTCGCGCCGGAAAACTTTGTGCAGATCCTGGAGCGCATCTGGTGGCGGCTCGATCGGGCGCTGGATGCACAGTCGCTGCGCGCGGCCGCTCGCTTGTACATCGCGAACGCGCTGCTCGCGGGAACCACGACGCTGGTTGATCATCACGAGTCGCCGCACTTTGTCGCAGGTTCGCTGGATGTGCTGGCCGATGCCTGTGCCGAGCTGGGCTGTCGCGCCCTTCTGACCTTCGGTGCGACGGAACGAAACGGCGGCCAAGCAGAAGGCCAAGCGGGTCTTGCCGAGTGTCGTCGCTTCATCGAGCACAACACGCGGACGGAGCTTCGTGGGCTCATCGGTCTACACGCCAGCTTTACGGTGTCTGATGCGACGATCATGACGGCGGCACGGCTGTGTCAGGAGCTGAGCGCTCCGATGCATGTTCACGTCGCGGAAGATCTGGCGGATGTGGACGATGCGCGTCGTCGCGGCTATCGCGATCCGCTCGATCGACTGCTGCGACTGTCCGCGCTGCCGCCGGGATCGATCGTCGCACATGGCGTTCACCTAGATGAAGCTGCGGTCCGACGCTGTGCCGACGAAGGTCTGTGGCTGGTGCAAAATCCGCGATCCAATCACGGCAATCGCGTCGGCTATCCTCGGTCGCTGCGTTATTCATCGAGGGTGGCGCTAGGAACCGATGGCTATCCAGCGGTGATGTCCGACGAAGAGGCTGCGCTGACGCTGTACGCGCGCGAAGCAGGCGATGACGCGTCTTGCGCTGCGGAGCGTCCGAACGCTGGCTGGTCTCTCCTTCGTCAGCACTTCGCCCTGCCCTTTGCGCCACTTGAGGTCGGCAGCGCGGCGGATCTGGTGGTGCGCGATGGACAAGGCGCAGTCCGTCACGTCTTCGTCGCGGGTCGCTTGGTGGTTCGCGATGGTGCGCTGGCTGGCGCGGACTTGCTCGCCATTCGTCGAGAAGCCGAAGCCGAAGCGCAGCGCCTGTGGCAACTCATGGCGACGATCGATCCCTAATCGTTCCGTCGCTGGTATCCCCTTTGATCAAGGACGTTCCGATGTCTTCTGCTGCTTCCTGTTCTTCCGATCGTTCCGCTTCGACCGCGCTGGCGAACGCGGTGTCTCGTCTGAAAGAGACCAACGTGGAGCTTCCCCAGCTTGCGCAGCTGGCCGATCCATCGCGCATCCCAAGCGAGATCACGCGCGCGCTGGCGGAGGTCGATCCCGACGCTCCGCATCCTTTGAACCTGTGGCGAGTGCACTGGTATAACGACGCGAGCCGTCGCGGAATCCAAGCGGTTCCAGCGCACTTGGTGCTTGGACCGGACGTGACAGGCGTGGATGCACCGATCGTGGTGCTGCTCGGATCGCGCTTTCCGATGATCGCAGCGCACAAGGTGCTGGCGGCGTACGGCTGTCTGGTGCCGCGACTGGTCTCGGGAGAGTTCGATCCGACCAAGCATCGCGCGCTGTGGCCATCGACGGGAAACTACTGTCGCGGTGGCGTCGCGATCTCGCGCATCTTGGGCTGTCGCGGTGTCGCGATCCTGCCTGCGGGCATGAGCGCTGAGCGCTTCAACTGGCTCTCTCGCTGGGTCATCGACGACAGCGACATCGTTCGCACACCCGGCACCGAGAGCAACGTCAAGGAAATCTACGACAAGTGCAACGAGCTTCGTCGTGACGCGGGCAACGTGATCCTCAACCAGTTTTCGGAATACGGAAACTACCTGGTTCACTTTCACTGCACCGGACGCGCGGCGGAACAGGCGGCACTGTCTCATCCCGGACTGGAAGTCGCAGCGTTTGTGTCGGCCACCGGATCGGCAGGAACGATCGGCGCGGGCGACTACCTGAAAGAAAAACACGGTGCGCGCATCGTCGCGGTGGAAGCCGCAGAGTGTCCGACGCTGCTCGGCAATGGCTTCGGAGAGCACAACATCCAAGGAATCGGCGACAAGCACGTTCCGCTGATTCACAACGTGATGAACACCGACTTGGTGGTCGCGATCTCCGATCACAGCACCGACGGACTGCACTTTCTGTTTCAGCATCCCGAAGGCCAGCGCTATCTGGCGGAGCGCAAGAAGTTTTCCCCGGAGCTGATTGCTGCGCTGTCGGGACTTGGCTTTTCAGGAATCTGTAACGTGCTGGCTGCGATGAAGACGGCGCGCTATCTGCGACTCGGTTCGTCACAGGCGGTGGTGACGGTCGCAACGGACAGCGCGGCGATGTACGGATCAGAGCTTCCGAAGTACGAGCAGAAGCACTTCCCGCAAGGCTTCGATCAGGTGTCTGCGGCAGAGCTGTATGGTCAGCACCTGCTCGGTGTGCGTACCGATCAGATGATGGAGCTGACGCTGCGCGATCGAGATCGCATCTTCAACCTCGGCTACTTTACGTGGGTCGAGCAGCAAGGAATCTCGCTTGCGGACTTTGAAGCGCGTCGTCATCAGCACTTCTGGCGCGGTCTTCGTGGTCACGTTGCCAAGTGGGATGCAGGCATTTTGGCCATGAACCAGCGCGTTCGGGACGTCACCGCGTGATCGCGCTTCGCTGTCTGGGATGCGGAGCGTCTCTGTCCGTTTCTTCGCACACCCCGATTCCTTTTGTCTGTCCGCATCACAGCGACGGTGGAACGCACGTTCTGCTGCCTCAGTTGCCGACTCCCTCTGCGCATGGACAGACTTCGGAATCGCAGCCGTTTCTGCGCTTTGCGGACCGCATGCTGGCGTTTCATCGTTGCGTAGAAGCGAACAATCCGGGCCTTTATCACGAGATTGTTCACAAGCTGGATGCGCGCATTGCGGCGCTCACCGGGCAGGCGTTTCGGACGACTCCTTTTTGGCGAAGTGAGTCGCTGTCTACGTTCTTTGGTCTGTCTGCAGGTGGAGGAATCTGGATCAAAGACGAGACCCAGAATCCAGGCGGATCGCACAAAGGTCGGCATCTCTTCGGAGTGATGGTAGAGCTGCTTGTCGACGAAGTGCTGTGCAGATCGCGCGATGTTGAGCGACCGCTGGCCATTGCAAGCTGTGGCAATGCCGCGCTCGCTGCTGCGGTGGTGGCACGCGCTGCAGATCGCGCACTCCTTGTGTTCATTCCGTCCGATGCAGAGCCCAAGGTTGTTCAGTCTCTGCGTGACTTGGGCGCACAGATTACCATCTGTCACCGTCGAGAAGGTGAGAACGGCGATCCCTGCTATCTGCGCTTCGGAGAAGCCGTATCAAGCGGTGCAATTCCGTTCTGTTGTCAGGGTCCAGACAATGGCCTCACGCTGGAAGGAGGCCAGACCCTGATGGCAGAAGTGCTGTCTTCCCTTCATATGCAGGAGCGGATTCCGTCTCGCATTGTGGTGCAAGTTGGCGGTGGTGCGCTCGCTGCATCGTGTGCGCTTGCCGTCGATGCTGCGCTGGAAACAGGAATCCTGTCTGCGCGTCCGTTCTTTGACACCGTTCAGACAGAGGCTGCGGCTCCGCTTGCGCGTGCCTATGCGCAGCTGGAACGTCAGTACGGATCGACCGCGATCGATGAGTCAGCCTGGCATCAGATCGCAGCGCGCAAGAAGGACTACATGTGGCCTTGGGAAAGCGTTCCGCACAGCGCTGCACATGGAATTCTCGACGATGAGACGTACGACTACTTGGCCCTGCTGCAAGCGATGAATCGATCCAAAGGGAGTGCGCTGGTTGCAACGGAAACAGACATCTTGGCCGCGTACACGCTGGCGCAAAACGGCGTTCCGCATGCCGTCAGTGCGACGGGCAGCGCAGGTCTTGCGGGACTGCTCACGTTGCACAAGAAGGCTCCTTTGTCCGCAGATGAAAACGTAGTCTGTCTGTTTACTGGAGTGTTGCGATGACCGCTCGTCGTTTGGTTCGCTGTGCGCTGACACAGACCCGAAATGCCTATCCTCTGATGCCAGCCACCGTCGAGGATCTGCCCAGTTTGCAAGACAAGCTGGATGATGTTCGGCAGGCCAATGTCGCGCACAATGTCGATCTAATACAGCACGCTGCAACAGCTGGTGCGCGCATCATCTGTTTGGGAGAGCTCTGTACGGCTCCCTATTTCGCGCTGTACACGCATCCCATGTGGCTTGCGTTTGCGGAAGATGCAGAGTCTGGACCCTCTGTGCAAGCGTTCCGTGCAGCGGCACAAGCAAACCGCATCATCGTGATCGCGCCGATCTTTGAACAAGATGCACGGTCAGGAAAGCGCTTCAACACAGCGGTTGTCATCGACGAGCACGGACAGATTCTTGGCAAGTATCGCAAGACGCACATTCCGTGCGGACAAAACGATCGCGGATCATTTCACGAGACGTTTTATTACGGCAGCAGCGATGGCAACTTGGGCGTTCACCGTGCCAACATCGCGCGCAATCCGTTCTTTCCGGTGTTCCAAACCAGCATCGGAAACGTCGGTGTCGCCATCTGTTACGATCGACACTTTGAAGGCGTGGTGCATTCGCTCAAAGAAGGCGGTGCAGAGCTTGTCTTTTGTCCAGCGATCACGTTTGGGAAAAAGAGTCAGAAGGTCTGGCATCAAGAGTTTCTCGTCGATGCGGTACGTCACGGAGTCTTCATCGGTGGCTCAAACCGCTTGGGACGCGAGCCGCCGTGGACCATTGAGTACTTCGGAGAGAGCTACTTCTGCGGACCGCAAGGACTCTGTCCAGTCATCGCTTCTCCGACGGGTTTGGTGATGTCGGATCTGGATCTGACCGAGCTAACAGAGCCCGATCCTTCGGGATGGAATCTGCCGCGCGACATTCGCTACGACATCTACTCGCCGCGCATCACGCGGACGCCGTAAATGACAAGTGCCCTGCCCCGCTCTTTTCCAGCGCTGGGAACGGTTCAGGTTTATCTGTCCACCGTCGCAGATCGGGGACTTGAAGGACTCCGCAGTGACTTTGGGCTGCTACGTCCCAGCGAACAGCAGATCGCGCAGCGCTTTGTGTTCGACAAAGACCGCAACCTGTACGCAGTCGCGCATGCGCTGCTGCGCAGGGTTCTTGCTCGCCACGCCGCGTGCGAACCGGACACGCTGGTCTTTGAGCAAGGCTCACACGGAAAACCGGAGCTTTCGCGCGCGCATCATCCGGCGCTGACCCAGCTTCGCTTCAACCTGTCGCATTCCCATGATGTGGTGGCTTGCGCAGTGACGACTTCCTTTGATGTGGGAATTGATGTCGAAGATCCTCAGCGAGGCGCACCACTTGATGTGGCCGATCGATTCTTTTCACCGTCGGAAGTTCGTGATCTGCGGAGTCTTCCCATCGATTCCCAACCGAGCCGATTTTTTGAATACTGGACGCTGAAGGAGTCGTACATCAAAGCCAGAGGTCTTGGACTTGCGCTTCCGCTGGATGGCTTTTCGTTTGCACTGTCTGCGATTCCTTCCGCGCAGCCGATCCGCATTGCCTTTGCCGCTTCGATTGCAGACATTCCCAGCGATTGGCACTTTCAGACCTGGCTTCACCGTCAGAGATATCGAGTCTCTGTCGCTGTCCGTAGTGCAGATCGGACGCCGCAGCTTGTCTGTCACGACGTGTAGCGCGCTGTCCTTCATCGTGCGCAAGCAACGCAATGACAGATTCGATGTGAAGCAGTGCGCAACGCAGCACAATCCGAAGTCCTCGGATCATCTCAGGTACGCTGCGCTATGATGGATGTTGCCATGGCAACTCGGGTTAAGGGAGCCGCCATCCTCGACGGTGTCAGTGTCGTTCGTGAGGTCTGTGGAGCCGCTCGGTTTGAACAGCTGGTTCTCGACTGTCCGCAAGAAACCCAGAAGCTACTACAGCGGACCATGATGGCCATCGAGTGGGTGAACCTCGATCTGTGGACTCCGTTTCTGGAAGTGCTGCACAGACAGATTGCGCTGCAAGATGAGCCTCGGTTCCGTCGCTTGCTGCGCGCGTTCTGTCAGCGTGACTTTCAGACCGTCTATCGTCCGTACATCCAGAGTGCGACGGCGGTCAGTCTCTGTTCAAAGATTCCACAGATCTGGTCCGCGTACTTCGAGTCTGGCTCTCTTTCGGCAGGAGTACTGGCGCAGCATGATCGACAGTACGGAGTCACTGTGCAGCTCCGCGACATCGAGTCTGCAAGCCCGCTGGTCACGACGCTGGTGCATGCCTATATCGAACAAGTCCTGACAATGGTGGGAGCCAAAGACTGTCAGGTGACACGCATGAAAGAGCTTCGACAGCAGCAGCTTCGTCATGCGTGCGAGTATCAGATTCGCTTTCGCGCGTAGCAGATCGCGATGTGGCGATTACAGCGCGTCGAGCCGCTCGATTCGTCCATCTACATGCTTGGCAAACCGTCCTTCGCTGCGCGGATGCACGGGATCGCGCCTGCGCCACGGCCAGCCCCCAAACTGTGTGCGCCGATAGTCTCGCATCGCTTGCTCGATCTCTTCGCGGGTGTTCATCACAAACGGTCCGTACTGCACCACGGGCTCTGCAATCGGACGACCTTGCAGGACAAGCAGCTCACATTCATCGTCGCCACTTTGCATGCGAAGCGCTGCATCGGCTCTTACAGAGATCGCCTGTCGCGCCGGAATCGTGCGATTCCCAAGCTGAAGCTGCGATCCACGAAAGAAGTACAGCGTACGAACCGAAGTGGGCTGCGCAGAAGGAAGCGTCCACGCACGATGAGGTGCAAGCTTCACCGTCCAGATGGCGACATCTGCATCCGGCTGTGCGGCCCATGAGTGCGGAGGAGGAGGCGGCGGACTCGCCACCGAGGGAATGGCACCAGCGACGACAGCGACATCGACTCCGTCTTCCACAAGATGCGGAATCTTCGGCTGCCACAGCATGGAAAAGTGCGGCTCTACCATCTTGTTTGCGCGCGGAAGATTCAGCCAGATCTGAAACAGTTCGAGCGGATTGTCTTTGTCTTGTGCAAGAAGTGGAAACATCTCTGCATGCTGAATTCCGCGACCAGCAGTAAGCCACTGTACGTCGCCTTGACCAAAGCGCGCCGTGGCTCCCAGCGAGTCCGAGTGATCCACCAAGCCTTGTCGCACAATGGTCACTGTCTCAAAGCCGCGATGTGGATGGGAAGGGAACCCCGGAACCACATCTCCGTGATACATCCGCCAGCCATCTTTTCCTGCGAAGTCCTGTCCAATGTCACGACCCGACAGAGACGCAGCAGGACCGAGTGCATCATTTCCCGCAGGATACGCATCATCATGATGTACGCAAAACAGGAAAGGATCCGCAGTCACCCACGGAAAACCAAGCGGCTTGCAGTCAACAATGTCGCTCATCAGAACGCTCCTTCGTGCACTTGATGATAGCGCAGAAGGCTCCGTTTTCGCGAGGATTGGTGCGGACAGAAGGACCGATGCGAAGGAGGCGGAGTCACGACCTACACAGCGCGTGACTCCGCAGGGTGCTACGGGATGGATGCCTTCCAGATGATCGTTCCGTTTTCAACGACCGCTTTGAAGTTTGCCCAGCCTTGCGCCAGCGCCATCATCGTATCTTTGTCTGCATCGCTTTCGACCGGATAGAGTCCGAGCGTCTTCACAAGCTGATGACTCTCGTAGCGATAGATGTCGACGGAGTACTGACCAAACAGCAGGCCTCCTTTCAGGCCTCCCGTAATGGGAACATCGCACTCTGTGATGGCTTGGTAGCAGGCCAGCCGTGCATCGGTGATCTCTGGGAACTGCTTGAGATACACCATCCGCATTCCTGCCGACATACCGGAGAGCAGATCGCGGATGAACTGAAAGCTTGGCAGCGGAACCTCTGGATTTCCGTGCAAAAGTCCATCGATCGATGCGCCAAATGCATCCAGCAGACTCTCTGTTCCTTCCCACAGTGACTTCACTTCCGTCAGCAGTGAAAACGGCTTGCGTCGCACTTCGATGAGCTTACGCTCCACCACCTTCTGATTGACGCCGTACTTTGGTAGAACCTGCGTGCTCAGCGACAAGCTCTTGGTGTCTTTGGCCGATGCAGGGAACGTCATCTGACCGATGTTTTTCAGGAACCCAAACACCGTCCGTCCGCCAATCAGTGCGATTCCGTTGTCCACCCAAATGTAGGGAGTGTACGTCACCACGCGCTCTGGCTTAAAGAACGGACCGATCTTCTTTCCTGCCAGCAGAGGAATCCAGATTCCGTAGTCTAACTCTGGCACGTAACCAATCGGATTCCCTTTCGGATAGTTGTTCAGCTTCGACGCGTACATCACCACAAACGGACCGATCGGCTTGTAGATCGTATCGCCTCCCAAGTTGAGCTGGGTGTCGCAGATCTGACGAAGCTTTCCGTAGTCTGCGGGAAGCAGGAACATGCTGACATCTACATCCAGATCCACCGGAGGAATCCCGAGCAGCTGTCCGTCTATGTTGACGTACTGCGCAACAGGAGTCGGCGGGACTGGCGTCGCAGCAGGAGGCAGATCCGCAAGCCAGTCATGCTTGGCTTTGGAAATCCTACGATCGATCGCACGCGCAGACATGATTCCAGCCATCGTGGCGGCTTCCAGACAACCGATCGACAGCGCGGTCTTGGTCCAGTCTCCCGTCAGAATCAGGTTGGCAAAGCCAGACTCCTCGGCACGTAGTCGCTTGGCAGAGCTACCAGGAACCGCCAGCACGTAGCGCTCGGAAGGAGACAGCGGTGCCCGATAGTACTGATGGTCTGCACGCGCCTTTCCAACCGCCGTTGCAGGTGCAGCGAGCAGACTCCAATCGAACTCTCCCTTTGCATCCACAGAATTTGGCCACAGTGCCTCGATGTCTTTGGTCAGAAAATCGATGGTGTACTGCTTCACTCGCTCAGTCTGTCGCCACGGATATCCATGATCGGAGCGAGGCGGAATCGGTTCGTTGTCTTGCATTGCGGACGTCAGATACGCCAGGTTCTTGACCGATCCCGCAGGCCATGACTCATGCGAAAGAAGGTGCGTCATGTCCGCCCACGTATCCAGCGGCTCGACGTAGGGAATGACCACCGGCGATGACAGTTCCCAGCCCAGCTCTTTGAGATCCGGCTTGAGCCAGAGCTGAACGCCCAGCGTCTGCGTGGTCTTCACCGCGCTCGTCATGGCAGCAAAGCGCGGATTCGCATCAATCAGCTCTTTTGCGATGAATGGAAAGGCACCAATCGAGATTCCGAGCACCACCTGATCGAAGTCTTTTCCTGCTTCCAGCGTGATCGCGTCCACGTCTTTCCACTTCGTCCAGAAGTCTTCCAGATCGAAGCCACCATCTTGAATGAGCTTTCCTTCCACCAGCTGATCGAACAGCGGAGTGCTTGGCCAGCTCGGCAGTCCTTTGACCTGAATCAGTGGATCATAGGAACCTGTCTTTGGCGTCGCTTGCCGTCCGATGTGGATCTTGGCGACACTCCGCTTGTCTGCGGACAGCTCGATGTTGCGAACGGCATGGAAGAACTCGAAACGAACGCCGCGCTTCTTGAGCACCTCATACAGCGGCGTAAAGATCGTGTCGCCCATTCCGGCTTGCATCTTGTAAAGGATGTTGCCGCGATAAGTGAACAGCATGCGCAGCATCGCATGCAGGATCGTTCCGGCTCCGATCGGAGTGTAGCCATGATACGCCGCATCCTTCATCGCAAAGATGAGCGGCGATCGCAGCGTCGCTTCGTTGGCTCCGTACTTTCGCAGCCACGAAACCAGATCGTAGTTGTCGATGCCAAACCAGTCGTACGGTGGAAAGATGATCCGACTGTCGATGAGTCCGCGCACCGTAGCAAACGCCAGATCCAAGATCATGCGAGTCCTTCGCAAGACCGTGTCTGCATCAAAGAGCAAGCGCCACAGATGTTCCAGCACTTTGCCGATCAGATGAACCACTGCGCCTGCATCACTGATCGAGTCCAGAAACAGCCGAATCAGCTCCAGCTCGATCCACCACAGCGACGAAAAGGTCGATGAAGAGGGCGCCAGAGACGCAGCCCGCTCCTCCATCTGTTCTGGATAGATTCCTTGCTGATGCAGTGTGCGGACAAGCTCCGAAAGCTCGCTGTCTGGTTCCGATTCTGCTCCCGACTCTGGTTCCGATTCTGCTCCCGATTCTGGCTTCGTGCTGGCGGCTGCAACCAGTCCTTCGCTCGACGCTGAAGCGGCCTTGCGATCCATCTGCTGATGGACTTGAATCTTCATCACTTCCGCAGCCTTCGCAAGCTGCGAACGGAATCCCAGCAGCTTCACCCCATCGGTATGCAGGATGTAGTTGTGAATGATCTCCAGACACCACTCGAGCACACGCTTTATGTAGTCCCAAGGCTTTAGGAATCCGTCTCCGCCTGGCGACAGCGGATTGGGAATCGGGTCCAGCTTCCAGGGAAGCCACTGACCCTTGTGCTGCTCCATCATCACGATGAAGTTGTGAGGCTTAAAGGCATCATCAAACGTCGCCAGAGCTTCCCCTGGCTTGCGTCCCAGCTCGTCATAGAGCTGTCGCATAATGCCCAATGCGTTGTCGTAAAATCCGAACAAAAGATGAAGACCGTGTTCTTCTATCCGGTCGTGATCTTTTGGGTTTCTACCGCTGGCTCCCTTGCCACCTAGACGCCAGCCGTTTTGATACACAGTCAGTTCATACTTTGCATGAAAGTCAGGCAAGGAGCTTAGCTCATATGCCGTGACCAAGGACGACATTCCCCCACCGAGGATAGCAATCTTTTTGCGCATCCGTTTCCTCAACCCGCTGTGTCAGCACTCGCTGTGCCAGAAAACGACCTTGTCTGCGCAGTCACTATGCTGCACGACAGGTCGGTCTGCACAGCATGAAGTCTACGATGAGGTCAAGAAAACGACACGAACATTTTCAGGAACAGCAGAGAGGAACGTTTCCCGAGACGATTCGTCAGGGGCATGCGACGCACGCAGCCGCACATGTGCAGCTGCTGATTGGTAGATTGCGCGTGCTTCTTCTGTTTGCCCAGCGGCCTGTAGTGCATCACCAATGGCCAATCTGCACACCGCTTCTAAGTATCCAGCATCACCCAGCTTTTCGAGCAATGCGCGCAAGTCCGCAGCCATCGAGACAGCGACATCAATGTGACCGCACTGACGATGCATATCAATCAAACTGGGCAGCACGATCGCTTGCATTGTTGGCGTCATGCGCAGCGACTGATAAGCCGATTCTATGAGTGCAAGTGCTTCATTTTGTTTGCCATTTTGAAGCAAGTCTTTGGCAACAATCGCTTTCGCCAGCGCAACGTAGACCGCATTTTCAGCGAATCCATCGATCACTTTCTGTGCGGCAATTGGTGCGTTGGTCCGGTCTTCTTGTCGCGAGGAAGACGCTTGCAGCATCGCGATGTGCATCTGCACGGTTGGCATCACGGTTCCAGCCAACTTTTCTGCGATCTGCAGCGCTTGACCCAGCGTACGGACACCGGACTCGTACTGTCCCACTTCGCGCTCTGCCAGTGCCAAGATGCACGCAGACAGCGCTTCGTTTCTGGTGTCTCCTGCGCGATGGAATCGGAGCACCGCATCACGGAGCAGCTCAACTGCCTGCCATGGCTGCGGCGCAAGCAGTCGAAGATACGCACCATGACAGAACGACAGCATGGCCCGCGACAGACTGTGTTCAGACACCTTGGCCACAACTTGCTGAAGTCGCGAAAGGAATGCGTCAACCAGCGCACGCTCTGCAACCATCACGAACATCAGCACCATGAAGTTGCCAGTTTCCACGTAGGCATCGATCGCGATGGTCTCTGGATCGGTTTGTAGGAATCGACCGACCAGCTCTCCGACGACATCCTGCTTTCCGCTCATGACCGCAGTCATCATGTACACGCCGAGCGCGCGACAGTATTCCACAGACCCGAGCGGACAGAGATCCAGCGCTTCCTGCGCCCACTTGGGAACGGGCTCCCACTCACTGCTCCAGTACAGAGACTGCGCAAGCAGACTGCATGCCGATCCACGCACCGCATCGCGGATTCCCAGATCCAGTGCTCGCAGCGCACTCTTGCGCGCACCCACTAGATCAAATCGAGCCAGACACTGTGCCGCCGCTCTGCTTAGCTCCGTCCCTGCGCTGGTCAGATCTCCTGCCTTTTCGTGGTGCGCAGCCAGCACAAAGGAATCGACTTCGCCCATCTTGCGCAGATAGGCTGCCGCGAGCCCGTGACCGACTTTGCGATCATCAGACATCACCATCTGATACAGCGCTTCACGCATCAGGGTGTGTCGAAAGGCATACTCTACTTCGCCGGCCAGACGACTCTGCCGGTGGCGCTCTATCACCTCTGCGCGACACAGAAACAGCAGCCACTCTTCGACGCTCTGACTGGACAGTCCCACCAGCTCGCTGAGTCCACCCTTCCAGAATGTGTCCCCAAAAATACTGGCCGCACGCAGAATCCGTCTCGCATCGGGAGGAAGACCATGAACCCGATGCTGGAGCACCGCCAGCACAGACACCGGCAGCGCATCACTTCCTCCCAAGGAAACAGAGCGCATCAGCTCTTCCAAAAAGAGCGGATTCCCATCGGCCAGCAGGATCACGCGCTCGATTAGCTCGGACGGAACCTTTCCGGCCAAGACCTGACTGGCCAGTCGCTCACACGCTTTCCGACTGAGCGGTCGAAGCTGAAGCACATCTTTTTGAATTCCGATCCACAGCTCGGGAAACTTCTCTGTCACTTCATTTCGCGCTGCGGCCAAAATGAACAGCGGAAGTGAATGAAGCTCCAGCAGCATGGCTTCTAGCACGCGAACAGACAGCAGATCACAGAAGTGAAAGTCTTCGAGGATCATCACCACGGGACCGACGCTGCATGCTGCCCGCACAAAGTCGATGAGTGCCGCCACAATCTGATCACTCATCACCTTGGGATCATGACGCGCGGCAGCGAGCTGTGGACTGTTCTTATCGGAAAACGGAACGCCAATCAGCTCACCGATAAACTCGGCCACTCGCTTCTGTTCCGACGGTCGGACATAGCGCGCGATCAGTGAAGCCAGACGCTCCTGCTGAAGCGCGCGTTCCTGTCCTGCTTGCACCATACACAGACCCCGAATCGCACGCTGAAGGGGTCCGTACGGAGTGCTCTCTGTAAGCGCATCGCAGCGCGCAAACAGCTGAAGGTGTGCAATGTCTCTGCGCTTGAGACGATGCAAAAACTCTTGAACCAAGCGCGACTTTCCAACTCCAGCGGAAGACAGCAGCAGCACAGCGCGGGCGATCGACTCTTCAAAGCAAGCCCCCGACCACAGCTCCAGCATCGAAAGCTCGATGTCTCGTCCGATGAACTGACGCGGCTTTCCCAGAAACAGATCCTGTGAATCTTGCGTCGTTCGCGGTGCCATCAGCCGCGTTCCATACGTTCCTTTTTCCACCGCAAATCGAGCAGACAGGACGCCACTGCTGACATCATCGAGCCAAATTCCAGGGGCCCGTGCGATGACAGATTCCTCTTCATTGGCACGCGCAAGAAGCTTGGTACACAGCTCTACCAGCGGCCCAAGAATCTGTCGTTCCGTTGCACCTTGCTGCGCGACCGCAATCGCAACCTGTGTCATCGGACGAAGCTGCACAATGTCCTGCGCCAGCTGTGCGGCATTGACGACTTGCTCCAGCAGTCCGATCTGTCCGACGGGATCGAAGACCGCAAGCAGCCAGCCATCCGCAAGGACAGAGACACGAACGCCCGGATAGGAACCCACACTGGCAGGAATTCCTAAGTCTTGCGTGTCTTCAATTCTCACCACATTTCGCGAGCGCTGAAGCGTCGAGTCCAGCAGTCCGACGGCCCCTCTGCTCGGGGACGCAAGCACCGCAGTGATCATGCGTAGCTCGCCATGCGTCATCACGCTCTTGAAGTGAGGACGCGCAGACTCCTTCACCACTGGCATCAGCTGGTCAGACACTTGCGCACGGATCTTCCGAAGCGGAGTCACGACTTCTTGCGGACGAAGTGCGGGATCTTTGGATAGCATCGACTGAACCAAGCTGGATAGCTCAGTCGGTAGACTGGGATTCCTTAGCTGAAGATGCTGCGGCTCCTCAAACAGAATCCGCGCCAAGATTGCCGCTGCATGCACCCCCGTAAAGGGAGGCTCTCCACACAGACACTGATACAGCAGACAACCCAAGGAATAGATGTCTGCACTTCCTCCCAAGTCACGGCTCCCACGCACCTGCTCTGGAGCCATGTACTCGATCGTACCAATCACTGCTCCCGTCTGGGTGAGGCGCTCGGAAGACAGCTTCCGCGCAATCCCAAAGTCCAGCAGCTTTGCATCCTTGCCCCGATGAACAAACACATTTTCCGGCTTGATGTCTCTGTGGACTATTCCCCTGGCGTGCGCAAACGCTAGGGCATCGGCTACTTGGAT